>DUEJ01000155.1 GCA_011192175.1 Thermoflexia bacterium | reverse complement strand
TCTTCATTTAGGGATGGCTACCTGGCCCCGACTTTTTGAAAAGTTGTCATGAGTGCTTACATACCACCAAGTGGGGTATTTTCGAAGCAGATACCATTTCTAGCCATCTCCAATGCTAACGTCACGGCTCCCGTGGCCGGTTCAGCCTGCAATCTGAGCGGATTTGCTAGAGGAAGTTGCTCTCGCACGCCACGGATTAACTGCGTGGCAACCAAATCGACCTTGCTCAAGATGCCGCCGCTCAACACCACGGGGAATTGCTGCTCCCGTAAGTTGAGTTTACGGGCAACTGTTAGCACGCCCTCCAGTAGCTGCTTGCTCGTAGTGGTCAGAATGTCCACTGAAGTTTGATCCCCCGCCTCGGCTGCCCGGCCAACTACTTTGGCGAGACTGGCTATCTCCTCCACAGCTGGTTCTTTTTGTAGGACGTGTTGTAGTAACTCGCGGAGGGAGTTGAGCCGCCATTCTTCGACAATGAGTTCCTCAAGCAGCGTGTGTGGCCCCCGACCATCGTAACTTCTGAAAGCCGCTCTTAGGGCGGCTTTTCCGATTCCATAACCGCTCCCGTCACTATCAATGAACCGGCCCCAACCGCTAACTTGGGCCTGTTGGCCGGCCCGGCCCTCGCCGTAAACCACCGCTCCCGTGCCAGAGATGACCACCAAGCCATATCGTGCATGGCTTCCCGCCACGAGTGCGATAACTATGTCGCTGGTTAGCACTACCGGAATAGCGGATTTAGAGCTCCCCGCTGGCTCTAAGATGGCGGTCAATGTCTCTTGGATAATTTCCTGGACTTGGCGGCGCTTTTCTCCTCCGGCGGCTTCTGTCCCGGCCAGACCGGCATGTACCGCCGCAAGGCGGCCGGGAAAGCAGGCGCCCGTACTGAGCGCGCTCCGCAGCGAGTCACGCAACGCGGCTCTTAACTCCGCCGCATTTACTTGATGTAGGTTGGAGGGGCCGCCAACCCCGCGCCCGATTACCTTTCCCGTGTTATCGGCAAGTAGAGAGAGGGTCTTGGTACCGCCCCCGTCAATACCCAGCACGTAGTATTCTTGCGCTCTTCTGGGTATCATTTCGATGACCTGCCCTTCCTTTTTCTGTGGAAATTTCCATCGCAAGATATAGTACAATGTTTCCTTCAAAGAGCAACCTGGCTTTCTCGTTTCTTCCGTGGAAACAGCTGCGCACTGCCAATGCTCAACTTTTTACCTTCGATTTTTGCCCTGCATCTTAACGTTTTCTCTCAGGTATAATGGGGGCATGCGATCTTCAAACCATCTCTGGTTAATGCTCATTACGGCGGCCGGCTTGCTCCTAACTGGTTGTACCGGCGATTTAGCAGCGATCGCGCCATCTTGTACGCCGCCGCTCGCGCTGCCCACTGTCACGCCGCCGCTCCCCACCGCCACCTTGACCCCTACTCCGACCACCACGCCCACCCCTGTCCCGACCATCTCGTTGGGCTTTCTCACCGCGCCGCAGCTCACTGCTACGGTGACATTGACGGCCTCGTGGCCGCGCCCCACGCCCACTCCAGAACTCTGGACGCTTCCCGGCCGCGTGATCCCGGAGCCGTTTGGCGTGAATATCCACTTTACCCAACCTGATCCTGGCGAGATAGAGCTCCTGGACGCGGTCGGTTTTGGCTTCGTGCGCATGGACCTCTTCTGGCACCAAGTGGAGCATGAGTGCCAGGGCTGCTACGATTTCGCGGCCTACGATCAGCTGGTAGCGCAACTGAGCGCGCGGGGTATCCGCCTGATTTTTATCTTGGATTACGGGAATCTCCTCTACGGTGGCGGGGACGCGCATCACCATGCCGCGGGACGGGCGGCTTTTGCGCGCTTCGCCGCGACCGCTGCGCGCCGCTACCAAGGACAGGGCATCATCTGGGAAATCTGGAACGAACCGAACTTGGAGAAGTTCTGGCACGGGCCACCCGATCCGCTCTCATACGCACGGCTGGCTACCGAAACCATCACGGCTATCCGGCGCGTCGCTCCCACCGCTTTGATCGTCGGGCCCGCCACCGCCGGGTTCCCCTGGGAATACCTCCAAGCGCTGGCAGCGACTGGCCTTTACTCCAAACTGGACGCCGTCACTGTCCATCCCTACCGCTTTGACGAGCCGGAGAGTGCGTGGTCGGATTACGCGCAACTGCGCACCATCCTGGATCGCGCCAGCCCCGACCGTAAAATCCCCATCATTGCTGGGGAGTGGGGTTACGCGACCGTGGAAGGCGGGCGTCCTGAGCAGCAGCAGGCTATCTATCTCGTGCGCCAATATCTTTCGCACCTCACCGCCGACGTGGAGTTGAGCATCTGGTACGATTGGCGCAACGACGGTCTCGATCCACACGACCCAGAGCATAACTTTGGCCTGGTGACGGCGGATTTGACCCCCAAGACTTCCTACCGGGCCGCGCAGACCCTCGTCGCCACGCTCGCCGGCTACCATTTCCAACGGCGCATCCCGTTGGCGGACCCCGCAGATTACTTGCTTCTCTTCCGCAACCATGAACGGGTGGCGCTGGCGGCCTGGACGACCGGCGAGCCGCATAGCGTCACCTTGCCCGCGCTCTGTGCTTCGGTGGAGAGCGTAGACCTGCTGGGGGTGACGCAGCCCCTCACTGCTGCGGACGGTGGCTTGGATATTCCGCTCACCTCCGCGCCCGGCTATGTACACTGGTGCCAGTCGGAACTACTGACCCGGTTGGCTCTTTGGCGGCCCGTCGATTCCATCAACCTAATCTCCTCGGCAGGGGCAGGGGATGTAATGTTGGAAGTTAAAAATCCTTTCTATGCGCCAGTGCAAGGGTCTTTTGAGGTTTTGGTGGCAGGGCAGGTGGTCGGTCGCCAGTACGTCAACGCGCCCCCCGCACAACCCCTTTTAGTTCATGTCCCGGTCAGCGTGACGCTTGTGCAGCAGAGGCTACTGCCTGCCACGGTAAGCTTCATCACTCCCGATAACCTGCCCTTGCAGACGGCGGCAATCTGGTTGATGCCGGGGGAATAGTGAACTTGAGTCGACGCAGTCGCCAGACTTGTCATTCCGAGCGAGCTACAGGCGTTTTTTTTGCCGGTAGCACTGCGAGGAATCTACTACGTCTGCCGAGGGGTTGGGAGCGAAAAAGAGAGATTCCTCGCAGGCGTGCTCCGTGCGCTGCGCGCCGCACTGGCTCGGAATGACAACAGTCGCCAGGTAAATAGCTAATCGCTAACTCCTAACCGCTAACCACCACTTGCGTTTTTGCTGGGCTAACATATAACTGTATCTACTCAAACTCGGAATGACATTCCGAGCTACATCAATCAGGAGGACAACATGCTACTGGCAGGCGATATTGGCGGCACCAAAACTAACTTGGCATTATTCGATTCTCTAGAGGGCGCGCACGTACCATTAAAAGAAGCGACTTTCCCCAGCGGCGCTTACGCTAGTCTGGAAGCCGTGCTCAAGGAGTTTTTGCTCTCGGTGGATGAGCCGATTGAATATGCGTGCTTTGCCGTGGCCGGGCCGGTGGTCGCCGGGGCGGCCAACGTCACCAATCTGCCCTGGATGATGCAGGAGCAGCATCTCAAAGAGACGCTTGGTTTCACCACCGTCCATTTGATGAACGATCTAGAGGCGATTGCTTATGTCGTCCCCTATCTGAAGGAGTCTGATATCTACACCATCAACGCGGGGAATGCGGTGGCAGGCGGTTCGATCGCCGTTATCGCGCCGGGCACCGGTTTGGGTGAGGCTTTCTTAACCTGCGATGAGCAAGGTCGCTACACGGCGCACGCCTCGGAAGGCGGGCACGTCGACTTCGCGCCGGTCAACGCGGTGCAAATGGAGCTACTGCGTTACCTGCAAGAGAGCTACGATCATGTGAGTTACGAACGAGTCTGTTCCGGGATAGGCATCCCCAATATCTACGCCTTCTTCAAAGATACCGGGCGTTTTGAGGAACCGGAATGGCTCACCCGCCGACTGGCCGCAGTAGATGATCCCACGCCGGTGATCTCCACCGCAGCCCAAGATGAGACCTGCTCCTGCGCCATCTGCGACGCCACGTTGGAAACCTTCAGCGAGATTTTAGGCGCGGAGGCGGGAAACTTGGCGCTCAAAATATCGGCTACGGGCGGTGTTTACCTGGGAGGCGGCATCCCCCCGCGCATTCTCCCGCTGCTGGAAACCGGCGGGTTTATGAGCGCCTTCTTGCAGAAAGGCCGGTTTCTGCGCTTGCTCAACTCTATGCCGGTGCGGGTGATTCTAAATCAGAGAGCAGCCCTCTTGGGCGCGGCGCATTACGCCCTGGCGCATAAATAACCTGTGACTTTAGACCTTTGACTGGTGACTTTAGACTTATGACTGGCGACTTTAGACTTATTCCCAGAGGAGAACTATGGAAAACTTACTCACACATTCGCAATTAGGCATTTATCAAACCCTGGTAACTGACGCGCTGACTGAAACGGAAGCCGAGCGCGTTCTCCCCCGTATTTGGGAGAGAGATTATACCGTCTGGCGACCTGACCCCGCCGAGATCACTAATCGACTGGGCTGGTTAGACCTTCCGGCGGAGATGGCGGCGGAGACGTCCCGCCTTACGGCGCTACGTGATACGCTGCTGGCGGAAGGCTACCGGAACGTGTTGGTTTTGGGGATGGGCGGCTCTAGCCTGGCCCCAGAAATCTTCGGGCAGCTCTTTGCCGGCGCGGAGCCAGGATTGCAGCTTGAGGTTCTGGATAGCACCTCTCCGGCGGCGGTTAGGGATTACGCGGAACGTTTCGAGTTGGAGAAGACACTCTATATCGTGGCGACCAAATCTGGCGGCACCGCCGAGACGCTCTCTTTCTTCAAATACTTTTACACGCGGGGCGTCGAGGAGCTGGGAGAGACGGAAGCTGGTAAGCATTTCATCGCCATCACCGATCCCGGCAGTAAATTGGAGTCGTAGGTCGAGAGATTCGCGTTCCGCGAGGTCTTTCTGAATAATCCAGCGGTGGGCGGACGTTATTCCGCCCTCTCCTATTTTGGGTTGGTACCAGCCGCGCTGGCGGGCGTGGATGTGGAGTTGCTGTTATCTCGTGCCTTAGCTATGCGCGCCGCTTGCGGGCCAGAGACGCCGGTAGCGGAAAATCCCGGCGCGTGGTTGGGCGTGGTGCTGGGGGAACTCGCCAAAGCGGGACGCGACAAACTGACTTTCGTCACCTCGCCAGCCATTAGCCCTTTCTGCAATTGGGTCGAGCAGATCGTGGCCGAGAGTACCGGGAAAGAAGGGCGCGGCATTTTACCGGTGGTGGCCGAGCCGCTCTGCGCCCCGAAGGAGTACGGCGCGGATCGGCTCTTTGTCTCCATGGCGTTGCCCGGTGACACTGCCTATGAAGCGCCGCTGGCCGCGTTGGCGGCTGCCGGGCAACCGCTGGTACGTATTCCACTGGACGACCGTTATGATGTGGGTGCGCTCTTTTTCCTCTGGGGGATGGCGACAGCGGTCGCTGGCGCGCGGTTGGACGTGCAGCCTTTCGATCAACCGAACGTGGAAGCGGCCAAAAAGCAGGCGCGCCAGATGGTCGCGGCATATCAAGAGACCGGCGCGCTGCCTGCCGGCGAGGTCGCTCCGTTGGATGCAGAGACTTTCCGCACTTTCCTGGCGCAGGCCGGATCGGGGGATTACATCGCGCTCCAAGCTTTTCTGCCGCCCACGGATGAGATTGACGGCGCGTTACGCGCTTTGCGCGGGGCCTTGTTGGAGCGCACGCAGTTGGCGACCACGTTGGGCTTTGGGCCGCGTTTCCTTCACTCCACCGGGCAGCTGCATAAGGGCGATGGCGGGAACGGCCTCTTTATCCAGCTCACCGCGGATACCGAGCGCGATCTGCCTATTCCCGATGCGGCCGGGATGTGGGATTCCGCAATCACCTTTGGCGTGCTCCAAGCGGCGCAGGCGCAGGGCGATTACCGGGCGTTGCGCGGTGAGAATCGGCGCGTGATCCACTTCCACCTGGGCACAGAGGTTGTCCAGGGAATTGAGAAGCTGCGGCACGCGCTCTGAGGTTGGGCCGCGCAAAAGATAAACCGCCGGGAGGCATTGCCTCCCGGCGGTTTTTTGTTGAGCTCATTTCCTTGCCTTTTCGCTTTCTCGCTCACTCGCTCACTTGCTTTTTCGCCTTCTCGCTCACTCGCTTTCTGGATAAAAGGCTATCCCAATGGCACCTGGCCCGCCGTGGCAGCCTAGAGCCGGGGTGAGTATGCCTGTATAGAGCTGCCGAGGATTAACGCGCTCTTGGATCTGCGCGGCCAGGAACGCGGCATCTGCGGGGATTTCGGCATGCATGATAGCCAGCTCGGCAGGCTGGCGCCCCGCCAACTCCTTTTCCAGCAGTTCCACCAGGTGTTGTAACGATTTGCGACGGCCACGAACTTTGCCCAGAGCTACGATTTTGCCATTTTCAATGCCCAACAGCGGCCGGAGGTTGAGCAGTGAGCCGAACAGATGGGCGGCGCCGCCAATGCGCCCGCCGCGATGTAGGTATTCTAGCGTATCCAATACTATGAAAAGGCGCATCTGACTGCGTACCGTCGCCATTTGTGTGGTGATGGCGGCTAAGGGGATATTCTGCTGCTGGGCGCGGGCCGCCGTGAGCACCTGGAATCCCACTCCCATTGAGATGAAGCGGGAATCGACCAGTTCGATTTGGAGATGGGGCAACATCGCCTGCGCCTGGATGGCCGACGCTAAGGTGCCGCTCAACGGCGAGGAGAGGAAGATGCCTAGGATTGTAGCAGTTTTTAGACGATCAGCGGTTGCTTGAAAGAATTCGCAGAACTCTCCCACTGAAGGCTGCGAAGTTTTGGGGAATTCTGCCCGTTCCGCCAACTGATGATAGAAGTTGGCGGCTTTCAGCGTCACGCCATCGAAAAAAGTCTCATCTCCCCAATGTATGTGCAAGGGGATGACGGAGATATCAAACTGCTCCACTAACTCTGGTGGTAGATCTGCGGCGCTATCGGTGACAATTGCAATACGCTTCATTATTGGACTCCTTCGTAAAATATTTTACTCTCTTCTTCCAGTTTTGATTATAACACCGCTAGTTGCTAAAAGTTACGTTGATTTCTGGCCGTAACTTTTTGCGGTTGATGGGGTTGTAGTCAGTTGGAGGTATCTCCGCTGCGGCTCGGTATCCATGCTGGTATAATATCCTTGCATGGAGCTAAATTTTGCGGGGAGGGTAGATGAGTGCAGAAGATGAGCGCGCCCTGATCGAGCAGGCGCAAAACGATCCTCAGGCGTTTGGAGAATTGTATCGTCAATATGTGCAGCGCATCTATAATTATCACTATCGTCATACTGGCAACCGGGCCGATGCGGAAGATCTTACCTCGCAAACTTTCCAGCGGGCCTTGCGCTATTTGAGAAAGTACCGGCAGCGGGGGACTTTCCAGGCTTGGCTCTTCAAAATCGCGCACAATCTGATGGCGAATCATCATCGGGACCGGGGGCGTCATCCCCAGGTGACTATGGACGCGGTCGCGTCTCTGGAATCGGCTTGGGGGAAACCTGACGAAGGTTTGAGCTCGCGGGAGGAGGAAGCGCACTTGCTGCGCGTTATCGGGGCCTTGCCCGCGGAGCGTCGGACTCTGATCATCCTAAAATTTGTGGAGGGGTTTTCCAACGCGGAGATCGCGGAAGTATTGGGTCGCACGGAGGGAGCAATCAAGGCACTTTATTATCGCACGCTCCAATATCTACGAGAAATTATGGTGGAGGTGGAATCCAATGAGGCTTAAATGGGGGGCTACATACATTACTTTGAATGAGACCTGCGCATCGCCTGTGAGCGCTGCCGAGGAAGCGGGGGTGGCCGAGGCGGTGCGGCAGGCGCTGCCGCCCGTTGTCCCGTCGCTGGATTTTGTGGCGGCGTTAGAGGGCGAGCTGCTTCGAGAGGCCGCGCGGCGGCAAGCAGTCCACCAACAATTTCGACAAGTGGCTGGTTTCCTCGGTATCCTGGGCGGAGGTATTCTCTCCCTTGTGGGGGGGATGCTGCTCTGGCGCTCCTGGCAGCAAAAAGAAGGGGCCGGCACTCTCCAGGGGAACCTGGTGAGAGTCGGCGTCGCTGCGTAGCTGCGCAATTCCTGGCGCGTTGTAACTTGTCATTCCGTGCCAGCGCGCTGGCGCCTTTAGTCGCGGCAGTGGCGAAAGTCGCGTGACACTAATCTGAATTCTTTCTACGGGGGCTAGGGGAGAGGGGCCGAAGTTTCCATACCTTGCGGAAGGGCACAGATTGGATTTTCACCAGTTCAGTAACGCACTGTTTGATTCGCGCGCCTAACGATTTGCGTAAGCTGCCCGCCGATTTAGTGAACGCAATCCAATTTTACCCGAAAGAAATTGACCAAAAATCGCGCCGCATCCCAGAGCCGAAGGCGGGTCAACTTAACGCGGGGTTCGAAACGTTTTCGCCAGAGAGTGTTTTCTGATTAGGCTAAATTCTCTATATCTGCGATATCTTGGGTTCTTCCGGAGGCCTTTTTGGATTTCTTCAAACCCGCTAAATCAATAAACTTGAGTTTTATCCCATCAATTTCCTCTTCATTTCTAACTGCGTAACACTCTTCAAAATCTACCCCCGGTACTCCCATGATTAAATCAATTCGATTTGGAGCATAACCTAATTGTATGATTGTGTCTGGAGCCAGAAAATCATTGGCTTCTAACCCTAACGACGAAAAACCAAAATCCTTTAACGTTTTTACTACTCGCGCGGCATTTTCTGGATTTATCCATAGCCAAATATCTACATCTTTGGTATATCTCGGATAGCCATGATACGCTACTGCATATCCCCCGACTATCAAGTAACGTACTGCGTTAGCGTTTAATAATTGAAAAAACTTTTTGAAATCCGGGTTGAGTATCATATTTCCACCAGTTATATTCTTGACGAATTTGCTCTAAGGTTAATAAGCGCTTTTCGGGACTTTGTGTTTGCCAGTAAGTATAATCCGTCCCTTGTTCACTCAATTTTACTTTTTTATATACTTTCGCTATAGTTCGCTGATTTTCCATTTTTCAGTGACCTTATTTTGTGAATTCTCATACAGTCATCATACCATTTTTTCCTGCGAAAATAATTTCTATGCTCGTTGCCAAGGTAAGTCTCTAACGGATTGCATAACGCGCTTGGCGGGTGCGGCGTGATGCTTCTCAATAGAAACCAGCCTGAATGCCCGCCAGACCGCCGATAGCTGTGTCGGGTTCATGCGCTTGTTAAGTTTCTCAGCTTGACGCTCAGGGGGCCTTTGGTGAGGCCAATATAAAACGAAAATGTCCAGTTATCTGCCCCATCGATGACCCCTGAGCAGCTATTAAATGCGTTCTCTCTATCTCTTTATTGTCCAAGTGTTCAACCACTTTCAGATTTCTTTGCGCTAGAAATGATTCTATTTCCCCTTCAGCAATAGAAAAAAGAAGCTCCTCGTTTGCGTGGTGTTCTTTCATTGTCCGAGCAAACTCTTTTACGCCATAACAATTCATATTATCTTCTGTGATTGAGACTGTGTAGTCAAATGCTATGAGGCTTTCCTTAGGTAAAGAATGACTAATGAATTCCAATGTCGCATCGACTGATTCTGCAGTGAGATAGTAACTAACTCCCTCCCAGATAAATAGTGTTTCTTGATGGCTCTGATATCCTGCTTCTTGGAGAATGTTTTTCAGTGATTCTTGGTTAAAATTTATGGGAACGAAAGTGACTTGTTGCGGAATGTCTATCTTTGTTTTTTTCAAGCATTTCTTTTTTCTATCCTGGGTCGGAGCAATATCCAATTCAAATATCTTCGTACCATGAATCAACTTCGCAAAACGATACGCCCTTGAATCGTACCCCGCGCCAAGCAGTACAATTTGAGGAATTTTGTTGTTTAGAGCCTCCACAAATAGCCTGTCGAAATAGGCCGTTCTGGTATTCATTTAGTCCCGGTAAAAACTTGTTCAATTTATCTTTGGTGTTTGCACGAATTGTTTCAAATTTCAGAAAAAATCTAAAATGTGGAGGTAAAAAATATTCTGCCAAATCATCTGGCCCGAATTTTCTATTTTTATACTCTTTGTTGGCGATAGTTCTTCTTAATGCGGCAAACAAGGCCGTTTCTGAAGGTTTTTGTTCTACATTGTTATGTGACATCTTTCGCCCTCTCCCTCTTCATATTTGAGAAAATCTGACAAGGTCAATTTTTGATGACAAGCGGCAAGAAAACAGTGTAAGGTGTTGCCAGCACCCCGTGAATATCCTGATATGCCGTGCCACTGCGTAGATGTTCCCACGTTACTAAAAAGTTACTATACCCTCCAGCAATTAGTGGATACCAACGATTAGGTCCTCCGACGCTCACACCTCTGACCGCAAAATCGTCACTGACGGTTAAATCTGAATAGGCGAATCGCCCTGATACGCCATACGGACCTGATGTGCTGCTGTATTGCTGATTCCAGACCACCATAAAAATACTGCCCGATTCTGTGCAGGCAACTTCAGGATATTGTTCGTTGGCCGGGGTATCTCCTACAAGTAGCGGCGCTTCCATACTCCCATCGTTGTTGACAAAGCGCACATACACATCATCGTGCCCACTGGCAGCCGATTGCCAGGCAACCAGGTATTTGTCCATTGCACTACATGCTGCTACCCTAGGGTTTTCTTCGTTACCCGGCCAGCCGGCAATGCCGATTTCTCCGCCGGCAAAGTTGTTGCTGCCACCGTGCAATCGACGGCCATAAACATCAAAACCACTACCGCTGTTATTAATATCCCAAGTGATGAGATACTGGTTTTGCGCTAAATTGAAGGCCACATCCGGGTTGTCTCTGTTTTCAGCCCCCGAAGTTACGCTAATGGCGCTGTCTGGTTTTGCGCCAGTTGCGGCGGTTATGCGTTGCGCGCTGATGTATGTTGATACACCACTGGGGGTATTCATCCACACCACCAGAAATTCTTCAGGGGTGCGTCCGTAGGCTATTTTTGGCTCCCATTGATTAGAACTCCAGCCATTGATGGAAAACTCTTTTTCCCCTGCATCAACGCCTTCCCAGGGCACAAAACGCCCGTGAATATCCAGATTACTCCCATCTCCGACAGTATCGTAAATCCATACCACCAGGTATCTGTCGTTTACTGGGTCATAGGCAACGGCTGGTTGTTTGCGGTCATGTTTGGTAAACGTCGTATCATCCGGTACATAAAACCAGCTTTTTAACTCGCCGGTATCCGAAACACGCTGAGCGTAAATATCGTGTCCGCCACCACCCCATACATTTTCCCATACTACCAAGTATTCCTGGTGTTTCCAGTTGTAGGCGACTGCCGGTTGATATTGCGAATTATCCAACTCCGAGATAGCAATTTCCGCACCAATATGCGTATTATTTGCGCTGGTGGATACGAGGCCTTGCTCAAAAAATTTGGCAAATACAGCATTGTAAGTAACTCCTCCGGTCAAAATAATTGCCAAAACAAAGGTCGTTAGAATGTTTTTGTGTGACATATTTAGCTCCTCTAAAATGATAATTTAAGGTAACTATCCGAACAGAAATACAGTCCTTCAGTCCATATTATGTTTACAACGTATCATCTCAAAAAATTAGGGTCGGTTGTATCCCGGATTGTCAATCTGGTGGGCGGAATACCATTCCGCGCTACAAGCCCGCGAAATATTGAGAAGACACCGAATTTCTTTATTTTTTTCCGTGCTAATCTGTGGTTAATTTTAATTCAACCACGTGAATTCTCAAAGAGCCTTTCTAAAATTCTGGGACTGCCCAGACACCTGACTACTCGACTTTTTCCTCCACTTCCGCGATGATATCCGCCTGTCGCCGGGCCTCCCGTGAGGTGGGTTCCAGCCGCGCCTGGATTTTATCCCAAGCATATTTGCCGCCCAACACTAACCAGGGCGCTCCGATGGCGACCAAGAGATAGCGCGCTGGCGGCAGGAGCGGGGCCGGGGAGAAACGGTCCAGATTGAAGAGTATCAATGCCACAGAGGTCCAAACGGTGAGAAAGTTGGGGATGGCGTCGCCTGAATGTATCAGTCCCAAGCCGGGCAGCCGTTTAGCGGTGAAGGGCCAGAAGAGGTTGCTCCCCATGTAGCCGACCTGATCCTCCAATACGTGCGCCGCAAAACCTAGCCCCGCGACCAGCCCGGCCCACTTGCCAAAGAGGAGCCCGAAAATTCCGCCCAGCACCACGGAGAGGGTTAAGCTGTGCGACCAACGGCGGTGCCAATCCAGAAAATGCACGTAGAGGTCCTCGCCCTCCCGCGCAAAGCGGAAGGAGGGGCCGCTGAAGATGTTGATCTTGTACTCCGAGCTGTAGGTGTGGACTAACGGCGCGCCCACTTTGCGACGTGCCTCCTCCATCCCCGCCGGCTCGGTGCCGGCGTAGGGGACCTGCCCGGTGTTGACCAGCGGGCCGACGCGCACGGCCACTTCGCCGGCCTCCGGGTCAAAGCGGATGGCGTACTCGCGCCAGAGATCCGGCCCCAAGCGAACGGTGTGCGCCATCACATTCTGCGAAGTTCCCGATTCGTAGGCGCGCCGCATGGCCGCCGCCAGCACATCGGCGATGTATTCGGGGTCAGGATCCAGACCAGGATCGATCTCCAAATCATACTTCTCAAAATAGCGCGCAAATTTGAAGTCCAACGTGTCCGGCAAGATGCCGCCAATCCCGGCCAACATCGGCAGGAGCACACCTTCCGCGCCCAGTTGCACGACCTCCGGGAAGAAAGTAGCCAGCGCTACTCCGGTGATAAAATGAGAGATGCCCTTCATAAAGTTTTACCTCCACAGTATCTACTTAGCCACTCCAGAGCGGACGCAGATGCGCGTAGATTTTCGCAGATAAAATATAAAATCAGCGTGGGTCTCTGGGACTTTGCCTGGTTGGTTCACCGCGACGTAAATTTTTCACCACCGATTACACAGATTGCACTGATTTTTGATTCTTTTTCGCGCCATTCGCGGTTGCTGGTGGCTCGACCCTGCGAAATTCTAAAGAGACATTAGTGTTTTAGCAGCGTTCAGCTGCGTCCTGAAGAAGCTAGCCCCGCAAATGTTTGGGATATCGACTGTGCAAGCGGCCGCCGCCGCGTTTGGCCCAACCCAAGGGATAACCATCCACCGTGATCAGTACGAGGCCGGGCGGCCCCGCGTCCGGCCAGAAGCCGCCGCGCAGGTATTTGACGATCCGGGAATCATCTGGCGCGAGATCGCAAGTGGCGCGGGCGTCAGCGGGCGAGAGCGCCATCGCCAGCGCGTGATCGAGGTCAATCCGTCCGTGGTGGGCCGTGGCGACCCACCAGCCGGGGCGCAGCACGTGTAGCTCACGCCAGAGCTCTGGAGCGACGGGCGTCACGTAGAGATGGCCGTGCTGATTCAACAGCAACCCCGTCTCCGGCGGCGGGATGGTGAGCGCGGCCTCCAAACTCTGCCGGTAGAGCGCCAACACGTCATCCGGCAGATCCCGCCCCCGCCACCGCCACCGGTGCGGCGCAGAGCGTGCCGGCGCGCCCTGACGGCGCAATAGCGCGTAGAAGTGTCCGTGTCCCGGCCCGGTGTGCGGCCAGAAGCGACCCGCCCGGCGCAATATCTCCGGCGCGTTGATCCACTCTGGCCGCCCGTGACGTAAGCCGGGCAATTGCGGCAAATCCATAATCTCGAAGTCTGGATGTTGGGCCAAGAAAGCGGCGATCACGCCCTCATTCTCCTCTGGCGAGAAGGTACACGTACCGTAGAGCAACCGTCCACCTGGAGCGACCAGCGGCGCGCTCTGCACCAGGATTTCGCGTTGCCGGGCGGCATACGCCTGCACGCTCTCCAAACTCCACGCGCGCACTATGCGTTTGTCGCGGGAGAACATCCCCTCGCCGGAGCAGGGCGCGTCCACCAACAACGCGTCGAAGAGCGCGGGCCACCGTTCCGCCAGCCGGGAGGGGGTCTCGTTGACTATCAGCGCGTTGGTGACGCCCAGGCGCTCCAAATTCATCGCCAGGACGGAGACACGGCGGCGGGCAATATCGTTGGCTACCAAAACCCCTTCGTTCCCCATCCGCGCGGCGATGTGAGAAGCCTTGCCGCCCGGCGCAGCCGCCAAATCCAACACCCACTCGCCCGGCTGCGGATCCAGGAGCACGGCGGCCGCCATCGCGGTAGGATCCTGGATGTAATATAGCCCCGCCTGGTGATAGGGATGTTTGCCGGCCGGCACGTCCGCGTCCCGCCAGTAACGGCCCAATGGACACCAAGGAACGGGTGTCACCGGCCAGGGGAATGCTTCTGTCAGCTCCCCCGGTGAACCCCGGCGCGGATTGAGGCGTAAGCCGGTCTCTGGTTGCGTTAAAGCGGCGAAGAAATCCGCGGCCTCAGCCCCCAGCCAATCAGTCATGCGGGCGACAAAACTTTTAGGATAATTGTAAGTCTGCATAGTGTAAGTTTATCTCAGAAATGGGGAGAGGCAAAAATTAGCGGGGCAGGGGAGGCGAGTCGCGGCGTGTTAGGTGGAGGTGGTAGCCGCGAAATCCCTTTCGCGCCGACACTACCCCACTAACGCAGAATCTCCCCTGCTCGGCTTGAATTCGGAGCCAGACACGGGAGATTCCTAACGATTACTTGACTAACGACTACTCGATTACGTTACCCTTTCTCGTAAGGCACACCATCCGCGGCGGGCGCACGTGATTTCCCGACCACGCCGGCCAAGACGATCATCGTAACCAGGTAAGGCGCCATCAGCAAGAACTGCGAGGGAATCGGCACGCTCATAATCGCCAATTTTACCTGCAAGGAATCGGCGAATCCAAAGATGAGCGACGAACCCAACGCCCCGATGGGGTTCCAGTTGCCGAAGATCATGGCCGCTAGCCCGATGTAACCTTTGCCGCCGGTCATCATCTCGTCGAAGCGCGCCACGGAACTGAGCACCAGGTACGCTCCGCCCAACCCGGCGATCATCCCGCCCAAGATCACGTTGATGTAACGGATTTTGAAGACGTCAATGCCCAGGGTATCTGCCGCGCGGGGATGTTCACCCACGGCGCGCGTGCGCAAACCCCACCGGGTGTAGAAGAGCATCACGTAAATAAGCGCTACCAAGAGCAAAGTCAGATAGACCAGCAAAGTGTGGTTGAAGAAAATCGGTCCAATGATCGGGATTTTGCTCAAGATGGGCAACGCAATCGGCCGGAAAGTGGGGGGACTATTCAATGCACTGTTGGCCTGCAAGTACCGCGAGCTGAAGTAGCTGGTTAGACCCGTCGAAAGGATAGTAATTGCCGTACCGGCTATGATTTGATCAACTTTGTAGCGGATAGAGAGCACGGCTAGCAATGCCCCAGCCAGCCCCCCTCCTAGCAACGCTGCCGCTAAACCCCACCAGTAGCTATCGGCGACGCTCCCCACTAGCGCGGCGAAGAAGGCGCCCATCAACATCATGCCCTCAATGCCGATATTGACGATCCCGCTGCGCTCACACATCACGCCGCTTAACGCGGCCAGGGTGATGGGGATGGAACGCAAAAGCGTTGATTGGAGCATTCCCGTCAAGTTCATAGATTTGTCACGGGCCGCCCAACTCAAAAACCCCAGGATAAAGAGCAACGCTACCCCGCCCAACACCGCGTTCAGCTGTTCAAAGCCCCGGGCCAATTGCCAAGCTCCCAGAAAAGCCGTCACCAACGCCAACAGATAAAGCCCCAACCGGGTCGCAAAGACCAGATCCGGCAGCGGCAGCACCTCGCCCTTACTCGTGTTAAAAGTGAAAGTTGTTAAGCCCCCCCCGTCCGTGCCCGGCAGAAATAAAACCAAAATCGCCACGGCAAAGAGCAGGAAAATAATCCCTATGTTGCGCGCTCTGCGTCCTTCTTTCTCTAATTTGTCTGTCATCTCTCTCCTCCTACATCTGGCCCCAGCCCTGAGTCAGGACCAGTCCTTCGCCTTCTTCCAAACCACGGAAACGATAGATTGCCCGGATGATTTCCGGAGCAGCAATGAAGACGATGATCAAACCTTGCAAAACCGACGTGATATCAATGGGAATGTTGGCGATGCCTTGCATATTAGTCGCTCCTGCCCGCAAGGCGCCAAAGAGCAATGAGGCTAGCACCACTCCCACCGGATTGCTTTTGCCCAACAAGGCTAACGCAATCGCGTCAAAGCCGTAGCCAGAGGCAAAGGAGTTAGGCATAAAGTGAATCACCCCCAAAATATCTGCGGGGGCGGCTAACCCCGCCAGTGCGCCACTAATTGCCATCGTGATCACGATGGTGCGCGGCACATTGATGCCGGCGTAACGGGCCGCATGGGGACTCTTCCCCACCGTCCGAATCTCATAACCCAGGGTGGTTTTATAGAGCAACCACCAGATAAAAGCCGCCACCCCCAATGCCAACAAGAAACCGGCGTTAAAACGGATGGTGGTATCGGAGGGAAAGAATTGGGGCAGATAAGCAGACGGTTGAATCTCTGGGCTGACCGGACGATAACCCTCGCGCGCCATCAAACCACCCACGTCCAACATAAATTCGGCCAGACGATAAGCGATGTAGTTCATCATAATCGTGTTGATGACTTCATGCGCGCCGGTTTTAGCCTTGAGGAAACCGACGATCCCGGCCCACAATGCTCCTCCTAACGCGCCCGCCAGCAAAGCCAGCGGCAAGTGGATAATCATCGGCAAGCCCTTGATGCTATATCCCACAAAGACAGTGGCTAATCCGCCAATAAAGTATTGTCCCTCAGCGCCGATATTGAAGAGTCCCCCCTGGAAACCGAATGCCACCGCTAGACCGGCGAAGATATACGGCGTGGCGATGCGCAAGGTTTCAGTAATATGATAGACATCCCCAAAAGCACCGGTGAAGAAAGCCCCATAAGCCAGCGCGATAACTTCCCAAGAACGGCGCAACCCGCTCCCTAACCCCTCTCCCCAAGCCGCAATCACGGTAGTATCGGTAAAGATAATCAAGAGCGCGCCCAGAATCATGGCCGTGACAATCGCCAAAAATGGAACTGCCAAGCTCCGTAAGGCACCCTGTAACTCGAATGTTCCTCCAGCGTGCTGCTCTGCTGCTGCCTGCTTTTTCTCATTCATGCTGCCGCCTCCCGCTTGGCTTCTAATTCTGCCTGCGAATGTACCCCGGCCATCAGCAAACCAATTTCTTCTTTGACCGCTGTTTCAGCTGACACTACATCCATAATCTGGCCATCAAAAAGCACCACGATGCGATCGGCCAGCGATAATACCTCGTCCAGCTCGGAAGAAACCACAAAGACCGCCGCGCCCTCATCGCGTTTCCGCACCAACTGCGAGTGGATGTACTCGATAGAACCGACATCCAAGCCGCGCGTGGGTTGTGAGGCGATGACCAGCGCCACGTCCCGACTCAATTCGCGCGCCACGATCACTTTCTGCTGATTGCCGCCAGAGAGGTTCCCGGCCGGGGTCATAATACTGGGCGTGCGCACATCATACTCGGCTACCAGCTCGTCTGCGCGCTGGTTGATCACCGTTTCTTGCATGACTAGGCCGCGCGCCACCGGGGGGAGGTAGTAAGTATTGAGCACCAAGTTATCGGCGACGGAGTAACCCAGCACCAAGCCATCACGATGCCGATCTTCGGGGACGTGCGCTGTCCCAATCTCAGTAATGACGCGCGGCGCAGCATTGAGGATCTCGTGGTCTAATAAGCGCACCGAGCCGCTGAGCGCTTCCCGTAAACCGGTAAGCACTTCAACTAGTTCTGTCTGGCCGTTGCCCTGCACTCCGGCCACGCCGACTATCTCGCCGGCGCGCACCTCAAAAGAGATGCCTTCCACCGCGAGCTTCCCTCTGTCCCCCATCACACGCAAATCCTCTACCGCTAATACCACAGCTTCTGGATTAGCCGGTTTCTTGGGAACCTCCAAGATCACGTCCCGCCCGACCATCAGTGAAGCCAAATCACGCTCGGTACACTGCTTCGGATCGGCTGCGCCGACCATCTTGCCTCGGCGCAACACCGCCACGTGATCGGCTATTTCGCGGATCTCTTTGAGCTTGTGAGAAATAAAGATCACCGATTTCCCCTGCGCCACCAAAGAACGAATTACTTCAAATAACCCCTTGACTTCTTGCGGGGTGAGTACGGCCGTCGGTTCATCTAAAATTAAAATATCTGCATTGCGATAGAGCAGTTTGATAATCTCTACGCGCTGCTGCAAGCCCACGGGCAGATCGCCCACCATGTCATTCGGGTCCACATCCAAACCATATTTTTGGGAGATATCGCGTACACGCTCCGCCGCATCTTGCCGATCCAAGAGTATGCCATTTTTGATGGATTCCATTCCCAACATGACATTTTCGGCCACGGTGAACACCGGCACCAACATGAAGTGTTGATGCACCATCCCAATTCCTAAATCAATCGCATCATTAGGTTCCTGAATAGCGGCCAGCTGTCCACGAACAAAAATTTCCCCTTCTTCGGGGGTGTAAAGACCATAGAGCACGTTCATCAATGTGCTTTTACCGGCCCCATTTTCTCCTAAAAGGGCTAACACTTCCCCTTCATGCAGCTTTAGATCAATATGATCATTGGCCAGCACTCCGGGGAAGCGTTTGGTAATGCCTTTTAACTCTAGCACTGGGGGCATAGCTCCCTCCTTAAATTTTGGTAAGACGGAATGTTATTTCATCTCGCCAGTTTAGGTAAAGGTAGAATAACATTTCATCCCACTAGATATAAAAGAGGCGGGGCTTACACAAGCCCCGCCTCTCATTAATCAAACTACTCCGCACTCAAATTGGCCAGGTAATCAACCCAACCGGTTGTCACGTCGCCGTGAATGATGGCTTGTTTAGCCTCTTCTAGACCTGTGATGGCCTCATCGGAGATCGCCCCCGCAGCCACTGCTGAGAGTCCTACCCCGTTATTCTCCAGGGAGCCCAGGTAGGTCTCGCCATGGAAACTCTCGAAGTTCTGGGCCGCAACCATCTTGATCGTGTTGAAAACCGCCACATCCATGTTCTTCATCACGCTGGTAAGTACGATCTCCGCGTATTCCGGCGCGCTGATGACCCAGTCGGTATCCACCCCGACGATCCAAGCGTCGCCATGTTCCTTGATGGCCTGCGCGGAACCTAGTCCTACCGGCCCGGCCACGGGCATAATGACGTCCGCGCCCTCGGAGAGGAACTCTTCCGCCACGCGCCGGCCATCATCGGTGGAATCGAAGTTGCCCACGAAGACGCCGTTGTTCTCAGCAGAATTCCAACCCAACACTTCAACCTGGGCCCCGGCCTGCTCGTTGTAGTATTGGGCGCCCGCTTCAAAGCCGACCATGAATTGAGTTACCGGTGGGATATTGATGCCGCCGAAGGTCGCGATTTTGCCGGTCTTGGAAGCCCCCGCCGCCGCGTAACCCGCCAGGAAACCGGCTTCATCAATAGCGAAGGTCAACCCGCGCACGTTGTCATACGCGCCGCCAAAGGAATAGTCCACGATGGCAAAGTTGATATCGGGGTTCTCTGGGGCGAACTTCTCCGTATCATCCGCCAGCATAAAGCCTACGGTGACGATGAGATCCGTGCCTTGTTTCATGTATTGGGTGATGTTGGTGGCGTAATCGGTCTGTTGCTGGGATTCCAGGTAAGAACCTTCCACGCCCAGCTCCTCAATCGCGCGCTCCACGCCTTTCCAAGAAGTAGCGTTGAAGGATTTGTCATCCACGCCGCCCATATCCGTGACCATACCGACGATGATATCGCGGTACTCGGGTTCCTCGGACTCGCCGCCCAGGTTCTCTAGATACGCATTCCAACCAGTCTCCACGTCGCCGTGAATGATGGCCTGCTTGACATCTTCCAACTCTTGCAACATTTCAGCAGAGACCGTGCCTGCGGCTACGGAGGCAATCCCGACCCCGTTGTTTTCCAGGGAGCCCACGTAAGTCTCACCGTGGAAACCCTTAAAGCTCTCATCCGCCACCTTCTTGGCGGTATTAAAAACCGCCACGTCCATGTTCTTCATTACGCTGGTGAGTACGATCTCCGCGTATTCCGGCGCGCTGATGACCCAGTCGGTATCCACCCCGACGATCCAAGCGTTGCCCTGTTCCTTGACAGCCTGCGCGGAACCTAGCCCCACTGGCCCGGCCACAGGCATGATGACGTCTGCGCCCTCGGAGAGGAACTCTTCCGCCACGCGCCGGCCATCGTCGGTGGATTCAAAGTTACCTACGAAGACGCCGTTGTTTTCGGCGCTGTTCCAACCCAATACCTCAACCTGGGTGCCGTGCTGCTCGTTGTAATACTGCGCGCCCGTTTCAAAACCGACCATAAAAATGGTTACGGGCGGAATGTTGATGCCGCCGAAGGTCGCAATTTTCCCGGTCTTGGAGGCCGCGGCTGCCGTGTAACCGGCCAAGAAACCGGCCTGATCGGTGGCGAAGGTCAAGCCGCGCACGTTGTCATACGCGCCGCCAAAGGAATAGTCCACGATAGCGAAGTTGGTATCGGGATATTCTTCCGCGAACTTAGCCGTATCATCCGCTAGCATAAAGCCTACGGTGATGATGAGGTCCGTGCCCTGCTTCACGAATTGAGTGATGTTGGTGGCGTAATCGGTCTGTTGCTGGGATTCCAAGTAGGAACCATCCACGTTCAGCTCCTCAATCGCGCGCTCCACGCCTTTCCAAGAAGTGGCGTTGAAGGATTTGTCATCCACGCCGCCCATATCCGTGACCATGCCCACCGAGATGGAAGGTTCCGGCTCTTCCGTGACTACGACCTCTGCCGTCTCTTCCGCAGGAGCCGCAGTGGGTTCCGGGGTGGGAGTGGCACAGGCGGCCAACAACATGCTAACTACTAACATCAAACTAAAAAGTGACCAAAGTTTCTTCTGCATAAAATTCTCCTCCTAGAGATTAATTTGGATTATGGTTAAATAAGCAATTACTAGATCTGCGTAATACACACCTCCTTAAATATCCCAAGAACTTATTTGAGTAACTAGGTTTCTTAACCGCCCCTCATTATACTTTAAGAGTAGATGTAAGACAACTAAGCGAGAAAGCGAGAAAGCGAGTAGCAAAAACCTCCTCACGCAGGTCACGGCACACGTTTGATAAAACACTAGTCTACACTGGTGGACTTGGCCAGCGTAGCCGCGACTTTAGTCGCCAAGCTAACTGGCTATTCTCCTATCTCTCGTAACCCTGAACCATCACAGCCTGACTCATCAGCGGCTATTATGTCTCCCAACGTCATAAATAACGCTGGGATTACTTTTACCGTAATGCGTTTCTCGTGTCCAGTTTTCGAGCGGTCTGGCAGAATTATGCGCACCAAAGTACAACTCCGCTACGGTAATAGCCGAGACAAAGATGTAACGGCTATCGAGTTGGGCAATATGTTGTTGAACTTGAGGATACCGAGCGGTGAGCCAAGAGATCATGATATTGGTATCTATCAAATGTGTAGGCGCATTTACCATGTCACTGTATCCATCTGTCCGTTCTGTTCACGTTCTGCGTAGAGTTCGGCAACGATTTCATCGGCGCTGCGGTTAATTTACCAACGGCCCCCGAAATGTGCTAATGTTTTTTGGGGCGGCGTTTCTTCATATATGATGAGAACTCTTACCTTTTTAGGCTGACGTAAATCAATGTCCGGTAACATTGTAGGCGGCAGTGTGAGGTGTCCATCCGGGGAAAACTCAGTTGTATATTCAATGACCTTCATGAGAACCTCCAAGTGGATTTGTTAGCATGTTACTGAAAACTCGCTAGAACTTGGCGTCACAGGGTGAATTCCATTACCGCCCTGCCCTTGAGCCGTCTGGCAAGGGTTGGCGTCAGGCTAGCTAGCTGGCTCTTGCTCCTGCTGTATAAAAACCAGGGTGTTAGCTGCTCCTAAATCGACTTGGATTTCTCTGCCGGTCTCAAATTTCCCGCGCAGTATGTCCACGCTCAAGGGGCTTTCCACATACCGTTGGATGGCGCGGCGCAACGGGCGCGCCCCGAATTGCGCATCATAGCCTTGTTCGGCTAACCAATGTTTGGCCGCTGGCGTCAGCTCCACATGCAATTCATATTCTGCCAACCGTTCCAGTACCTCAGTCAGCTGTAAATCCACAATTAGCTCGACACCCTCCAGCGTAAGGTTATTAAAGACGATGATCTCATCCACTCGGTTGATAAATTCCGGCCGGAAAGTCTTCTTTAGTTCGGCCTGCATCCGCTGCCGCGTCTCAACCTCTTCCGCATCTTTTCCTCGGCCAAAGCCCAATACACCCCCCTCGCGCGCATATTGCGTCCCTACGTTGGAGGTCATAATGAGCACCGTGTTGCGAAAATCTACCATCCGCCCTTGACCATCGGTCAGCCGTCCTTCATCAATGATTTGTAGCAGTGCATTCCAAACGTCGGCATGGGCCTTTTCAATTTCATCGAAAAGTATCACCTGGTAGGGCCGGCGGCGCACTGCTTCGGTAAGCTGCCCGCCTTGATCGTACCCCACATAGCCAGGCGGCGCACCGAAGAGCCGTGAGACCGTGTGACTTTCACGATATTCGCTCATATCTACGCGCTGGAGCGCATCCTCGTCGTCAAAGAGAAAATATGCCAGCGCCTTAGCCGTCTCCGTCTTCCCGACCCCCGAAGCGCCCAGGAAGAAGAAGGAACCAATGGGCCGGTGGGGGTCCTTCAATCCAGCCCGGGCACGGCGAATGGCGTCAGCGATGACATGAATAGCCTCATCTTGCCCGATAATCCGTTGTTGCAGTGCCTCTTCCATGCGCAAGAGTTTCTGAGCCTCGGTCTCCAACACCTGAGAGAGCGGGATCCCCGTCCAGGATGAGACTACATCAGCGATATCCGCAGCGTCCACCGTCTCATCCAGTTGATGGCTGTTAAGCCACTCTTCCCGCTGCTTGCCAAAGACCTGCTCCAAGCGTAGCCGTTGGGTCTTGATCTCGGCCGCCCGCTCATAATCGCGCGTGTTGCCGGCGGATTCCTCCTCGCTGCTCAACCGGTTGAGCTGTTGCTCCAGCCGTTTTAAATCTGGGGGGAGCGTGAAGAGCGTCACCCGCAATTTGGCGGCGGCCTCATCCATCAAGTCAATGGCTTTATCTGGTAAGTGGCGATCGGTAACGTAACGCTCCGCCAAGCGCGCGGCGGCCTCCAGCGCCCCATCCGTAATATTCACGCGGTGATGGGCCTCGTAGCGATCGCGCAGCCCCCGCAACATCTCGATGGTATCCTCCACTGAGGGTTCTTCCACGTAAACCGGCGCGAAACGGCGTTCCAACGCGCCATCTTTCTCGATGTATTGCCGATATTCATCTAAAGTAGTCGCGCCGACTGCTTGCAAATCACCGCGCGCGAGCGCCGGCTTGATCATGTTAGAGGCGTCCAACGCTCCGCTGGCATTCCCCGCGCCCACGACGGTATGCAACTCATCAATGAAGAGAATTATCTCACCCGCAGATTTTTCGATCTCCTTCAAAATCCCTTTCAGCCGCTCTTCAAACTCGCCTCGAAAACGGGTGCCGGCCACCAGCAATCCTAGATCTAGTTGGAGCAACCGCTTCCCCTTGAGTATTTCGGGCACATCATCATCGGTGATATTCTGAGCTAGCCCTTCGACGATGGCTGTTTTGCCTACCCCCGGTTCCCCGATCAAGACCGGATTGCTCTTCGTGCGACGCACCAAGATTTGCATCACTCGTTGAATTTCCGTGCTGCGCCCGATGACAGGGTCCAGTTTGCCCTCCTGGGCCATCTGTGTCAGATCGCGGCTATATTTCTCCAATACCCGGTAGCCGCTCGATTCCGCTTGAGCGGTAGTCACACGTTCCCCGCCCCGGAGCTTACGTACTTGTTCTAGCACCCGTTCATGGGTGATCTGCTCCTTCTGGAAGATGTTAGCGAGCGCCGTGCCGCGATCATGCAGCATAGCTAGCAACAGATGTTCCGTGGAAATATATTCATCCTTGAATTTACTCGCCTCTTCACGGGCTAGATCCAGCACCCGCTTAACGCGCGGGGTGATGAACACCTGTTGCCCGCCCCGCGCGCCATAAATGCCGGGCCGGGAGCTCTCCCGCAGCAGCTTATCAACTTGTGATGTCAGTTTAGAGACATTCACGTCCAGTGCTGAAAGCAGTTCGGGGACCGTGCCCTCAGGCTGTTCGAGCAGCGCCATAAAGAGATGCTCCACGTCCACTTGGCTATGATTGTAGCGGGACGCCAAAGATAATGCTTGTTGGGCTGCCTGTTGAGCTCTCTCGGTAAACCGATCAAAACGCATCATAAATCCTCCGCAAATCAAAAACCAGTAGACAGTAGACCGTAGGATTAGGGAGTAAATGCAATCCTGTGTCTGACTGTCAATTAACAGACCATCCGGTGACTCTATCTGACCACTTGATTACTTAACTACTCGACTGCCTGACTGCCCTCAACAACGCTTGCTCGGCCGCAGCCTGTTCCGCCGTCCGCTTATTGGGACCCACGCCTTCTCCCTGTACTGCTTCCTCTAACAACACTTGCGCGGTGAACGTTTTGGCGTGCTCGGGGCCCACCGCGGCCACAATCCGGTAGACGGGAGTGATACCGGTCTTCGCCTGCGCCCACTCCTGGAAACTAGATTTAGCATCAGAGTAAGAATTTTGCTCCAAAACAATCTCAATTTCCCGGGTGAACCACGGCTCCAAGCGACTCCAAACTGTCTCCAAGTCACTATCTAAGTAAAAAGCGCCAACCACTGCTTCCAGGGCGTCGCAGAGATTGGCGGGACGCTCGCTTCCGCCGTGCTCCTCTTCTCCACGGCCTAACCGCAAACCTTTCCCTAATGCCAGATCACGAGATAATTGAGCTAAAGTTTTGGTACAGACCATGGTGGCCCGCAAGCGCGTCAGCGGCCCTTCTGGCAGCTCGGGGAACCGTCTATACAACCAAGCCGCGACCAGAAAATCTAACACCGCATCGCCCAGAAACTCTAGGCGTTGGTTATGATACTCTTCTCCCCCCTCAGATAGATGTTCATGGGCATAAGATGGATGGGTCAAGGCTAGACGCAGCAGTTCAGTTTGGGTGAAATCATGGTCCAACTCTTGTTGGATTCTCAATAACGGGTCTTCTACTTTCGACATTTCACAACCTCCGGGGAAAATACAGAAGGATTATAGCACATTCAAGGAGAGAAACATAATGGCTCTACTGGAAAAATTAGCTCACCACGGAGACACAGAGCACACTGAGAAAAGATGTTATTGAAATCTCTGTGCTCTCTGCGCCTCTGTGGCGAAAGCCTAATTGCCGCACCGCCTACAACTTTCGCCCCGCGTGGTATACTCAACGTATGTTCAGATACGTGATCGTTTATAAACCCTGGGGGGTGCTCTGCGCGACGCGCGACCGGCATGGCCGCCGCACGCTAACCTCGTTGGGAATTCCGCGCACGCTAAACTCGGCCGGACGCTTGGATTTAGATAGCGAGGGCTTAGTGCTGTCCACCGATGACGGGCAGTTAATTCACCGGCTCACCCATCCCCGCTACCACCATTCCAAAACTTACCTGGCGCTGGTATTGGGCAAACCCACCAGCACGGTCTTAAAACAGTTACGTGCGGGGGTGCAAATCAAATTGGGGACGACGCTCCCTGCCGCTGTTGAAGCGCTTCGCGTGCCGCCGGCCCTACCGCTATTCCCCCAACCCCTCCCGGCGCCGGAGAAAACCACTTGGCTACGGCTGGTGCTCTACGAGGGGCTGAACCGGCAGATCAAGCGCATGACCGCCGCCGTCGGACATCCCACCGTGCGCTTGGTGCGCATCGCGATCGGGCCGCTCTCATTACCGCACGACCTGGCTCCCGGGCAGTGGCGCGACTTGACAGTCACGGAACGCCAGATATTGTTGTTAGCAGCGAAAGTCCAAAGTCCAAAGTCCAAAGTCTAAAGTCTAACGTCCAAAATTTGTGAGGTTACATGAAACTTTCGGTCATTATTCCTGCCTACAATGAAATTGAGACTATCGCTGAAATTATCAGCAAAGTGCGCGCGGCCCCGCTTAAAATTACCATCTGGAGCGGGGAGAGCCATGAAGAGCAACTCTCCATGGACCGCGAGATCGTCGTGGTGGATGACGGTTCCACTGATGGCACCCGCGCTTATTTGAACTCGCTGCGTGACGACCCTGATACCAAAATTATCTTCCATGAGAAAAACCAGGGGAAAGGCGCCGCCGTCCGCACGGGACTCCAACACGCTTCCGGCGAGATCATGCTCATCCAAGATGCGGACTTGGAATATGATCCCCGTGACTATCCCAAACTCCTCAAGCCCATCTTGGAAAATACCGCCCAGGTCGTCTACGGCTCCCGCTTTCGCGGCGGCCCCAGCAAAGCGATGTTCTACTGGCACATGCTAGGTAACCGTTTCTTGACCTTTGTAACCAATATCCTCTACAACACCATTCTCACGGATATGGAAACCTGCTACAAAGTTTTCTCTCGGGAGGTCAGCGAACAGCTACAACTCACTGCTCCCGGCTGGGGCTTTGATCCTGAGATCACTGTGCAGATATTGTTGCGTGGTTACCGGATCTACGAAGTCCCCATCTCCTACGCCGGACGTGAGTTTGAAGAGGGGAAGAAGATTTCGTGGCAAGATGGCTTCACGGTCCTTCTCACTTTATTAAAGTACCGGATCACCGACTTTTAAGGACAATTAACAAAAACTCCTTTTACCAAAAAGTGCTATAATGGAACACTAAGTGATCAAATAGTCAACCTATTTAGGAGGTCTCAAATGTTGAAAGAAAAGTTAGAGCGTCCCTTTTTGATTGGAGCAGGACTACTTTCCATCACGCACGATAAAGCCAAACAACTAGCTGAAGATTTAGCCGAGCAAGGCAAAGTAACGCGGGGAGAAGTCAATGAGCTCGCCGACGAGCTGGTTACACGCGGAGCAGAAGAACGCCAAGCCATCTCCAAATTGGTGAAAGACGAAGTGAAGAGTGCTCTACAAGGAATACGTCTAGCGACCAAGAGAGATATGACTAAGTTACAAGCCGAAATCGCCGATCTCCAAGCACAGCTAGCAGCTCTGTCCATGTCCCAGAAGAGCGAGGATGTCTCTTGAGCAATCCAAAGCTTAAACTGGCAGCTCAATATCTCCGCAACGCCGACCTTGAGGAACTCTCTCAAACTCTGAACTCGTTACTACCGCTGCTGCTAGAACGCTTAACCCCCAGAGAACGGCTAGGTTTTCTGAAAATAGTGCTCCAAAACCATCTTGAGGATTTTTTGGCCGGAGTAAGTCCGTCGGAACGGGAAAAATTGCTAAAAGCTTTACTCCCCACTCTGCTAAAAGAATTTCCTCTGGACAAGATAGATTTTCTATCTCTATTCGCCTAATGCTTACAAGGAGAAATCCCATGTCTTCTGAAGATAACAGTTCTCTAGGTGAATCATTTTCATTGAGCAGTCTGGCTTGGCGTAGCGCAATTTTCTTCTCCCTGCTCACCCTATTACTCTACATAGGGATCCACTGGCCGGGATAAACGACCTCCAGAGTCCCTGCACTCCGCGACTAGATACCAAACCTCGTGAACGAGCAAAGCGCAGGGACTTAATTATCGTTTTGCGACCTCACTTGCCGAGCGCTACCAATGTTTGAGATACCAGTCACCCGCCACTTTAGTCAAATTCCACGCTACCAAGAGATACTGCGAGTTCTCGTGCAGCATGGGTTTGGTTCAATGATGAACCTGTTGCCCATCAACCGCAAGTGGTTACAGCGTCTACGACCCTTCCCGACTACCGCTCCGCAAACACTACCGGTCCATTTTAGACAAGCATTGGAAGAATTGGGACCCACCTTCGTCAAGTTAGGCCAAGTACTCAGCACACGCCCCGACATACTACCCCCCACTTACATCACTGAACTAGCGCGCCTCCAAGACGCCGTCCCTCCCGTGCCGTGGGAAGCAATCCACGCGGTGTTGCGCTCCGAACTCCCCATCTCTCTGGAGCAAATCTTCACCTCCATTGAACAGACACCTCTAGCGTCCGCTTCACTGGGTCAAGTCCACGCTGCCACACTCACCAATGGCAAGGAAATCGTCATAAAAATTCAACGTCCCCACATCCGCGCCGCTATAGACACCGATTTAGATATTTTGCAAGATGTGGCGCATTACACTCAACAATACACCACTCTAGGTAAAACGTATTCCGTAGAGGAAATCGCCGCAGACTTCGCAGTCACGCTGCTCGCCGAGTTGAATTACTTGCGGGAAGGCCGCAATGCCGACCTCTTCCGAGAAAATTTCCGCGCTCAAGCAGGCATTTATATTCCTCACATTTACTGGGAATATACAACGCAACGAGTATTGGTCATGGAACGCCTCCGTGGTATCAAAGTCAACGACATCTCAGCACTCAAGGCCACTGGTCACGATTGTACTCAGATCGCCAACCACTCTGCCTACTTCATTATTAAAGAGGTCTTGGAAGATGGTTTCTTCCACGCCGACCCACACCCCGGCAATCTCATTGTGCTAGCGGATGGTTCATTAGGAGTCATGGACTTTGGCATGGTGGGACACCTAAGCCAGCGAGATCGCACCGACCTGATCCGCATTTACACTACTGCGGTACGCATGGATGCCAACGGAATAGTAGACGAGCTAGTGCATATTGGTGCGGCCCCACCAGACGTAAAACGTCACGCGCTGGTTCGCGATGTCACCAGAGCGCTTCATAATTACAAGGGCCTTCCCCTCCAAGAAATTAGCGTAGCCGATGCTTTAGAAACGATTCAGCACCTGGTCTTCGAACACCACTTACGTCTACCTAGCAATCTCTGGCTACTAGGAAAAAGTTTAGCCATGATGGAGGGGGTCGGACGACAATTAGAGCCAGATTTCGACATCTTCGCCTTCTCTAAACCCTACGTTGGGAAATTGATCCGGCAAACCGTGCTCCCCAACCGCCACCAAGTGGAAAAACTACTGCACCAAACGCTAATCTGGGGCGATATACTGGATGAAGTTCCCCGAGCCGTGCTGCTTTTATTGAGCCGCCTCGAGAAAAATGAACCGATCCCTCTCGCCCTGACTAACCAAAACCTCTCGGTGTTGGACACCCTGGTTACCCGCTTATCCCTCAGCCTTATCATTGCCGGCATGACAATAGGTCTCGCCTTCGTCATCTCCACGCTAGGGGAAACCGGCGTCTGGTTCCAAGCCATATTCATCCCCCTCTTTGTAGTAACCCTGGCGCTCGGGGCCTGGGTTATGATCTCCATCATCCGTAAATAACTCATCAAAGGAGGCTCTCGCCGCAAGCTACTCGTAAATTGACAATTCTAGCTAACCATGAGACAATTTCTCTTACTGATAAAAATCAAACTCGTCCTTTTAGAATGAGGTGACATAATGAAAGAAGATTTGGATCGTTTAATGCAAGCTCGCCGGCTGGATGCTATCGTGGTTAGCGGCCCAGTCCATAACAACCCTCCGCTCTACTATCTCACTCAGGGGGCCGGCCTGATGGCAGCGCACGTCATCAAGCGGCAAGGCGAAACAGCGGTACTGATCGCCAATCCCATGGAACGCGAAGAGGCCCAGAGAAGCGGGCTACCCGTGATAGTCAGCAGCCGCTACGATTATCGGGGCCTACTGCAAAAGCATGGCGGGGAGCGCTTGGCCGCCAGCATCGCCTACCTCCAACGCATCTTCGCAGAGCAACAAATCACCGGGCGCGTAGGTTTTTATGGCCGGCGAGATCAAGGCGCTGCCTACGCCTTCCTCTCCGCGCTGGATAAGGCTCTCCCGGAGATCGAGGTGGTGGGGGAGTTTGAGCACGATCTCTTCCAAGCCGCCAGAGCCACCAAGTCGGAGGAAGAGGCCCAGCGCATCCGTGAGGTCGGGCGCCGCACCACGGCTGTCGTCCGCGAAACCGTCGCCTTCCTGCAAAATCACGCTGTTGCCGCCGATGAAACTCTCCAACAAGCGGATGGGAGCGTTTTAACCGTCGGGGATACGCACGCCCAGATCCGCCGCCTAATCGCCCAGCAGGGCTTGGAAGACCCCGAAGGGTTTATCTTCTCCACCGGGCGCGACGCCGGCATCCCGCATAGCAAAGGCACCGTGGATAAACCGCTCCGCCTCGGAGAGAGTATCGTCTTTGATATCTTCCCTCGTGAACCCGGCGGCGGCTACTTCTTCGATATGACCCGCACTTTCGCGCTAGGTTACGCCCCAGAACCTCTGGCGCAAATCTATCAGGATACGCAAAATTGCTTGGCGAAAATCGTTTCACAGCTCGCGGTAGGAGAAGAGCCCCGCCACTATCAAGCTCTGACCTGCGCTTGTTACCAGGAACGCGGCCATCCCACCATCGCCGAAAATAGCCAGACGACCGAGGGCTATGTCCACAGCCTGGGTCATGGGGTAGGGTTGAATTTGCACGAGGCCCCCAGCTTCAGCGGCGCGGCCACTAATACTACCCGCCTCCAACCGGGGCATGTCTTCACCATTGAGCCGGGGCTTTATTATCCTGAGCGCGGCATGGGTTGCCGGATAGAGGATGTCTACTGGATTGATGCTGCCGGCCAAGTCCACAAGCTGACTGCTTATCCTTATGAGCTAGTCATCCCCATGCAGAGATAGCTCCCCACGGAGACGCCGAGAACCCTGAGAAAATGACTTTGTTGTTAGTCCTCAGTCGGTTTTACCAAAAAAAGATAGTTAGCCGCTAAAACGCCAAGACGCTAAGTTTCATTAATTCTTTGTGCCTTCGTGCCCTGGTGGTGAAATACTTGTTTTTTGAGCAGTCCCCTGAGTTAAGAAAGGACAAACTAACTAATGACGATACGTATATTGGGCATTGAGACTTCGTGTGACGAGACGGCTATCTCCGTGGTAGAAGACGGCGTTCATATTCTCTCCAATGTAATCGCCTCCCAGTTCGAAATTCACGCGCAGTATGGGGGCATTTATCCGGAGATGGCCTCGCGTGCCCATATCAAAGCCATCGTGCCGGTGGCGAAGCAAGCCCTGTGCCAAGCACATCTGGGCTGGCAAGATTTGACAGCCATCGCCGTCACCTACGGCCCCGGCCTGCCCGGTTCACTCTTGACCGGCTTGAATTTCGCCAAAGGTGCCGCATTAAGTTGCGACCTCCCTTTGATCCCCGTCAACCATCTGGAAGGGCACCTCTACGCTCACTGGCTCCAGACCGGCGTCGCCGGAGCCGCCGATGGCCGGCTGGAATTTCCACTGTTGGCCTTGATCGTCTCTGGAGGACATACCGAGTTAATTCTCATGCGCGAGCATGGGAATTACGAATATCTCGGTGGTACATTAGATGATGCCGCCGGAGAAGCGTTTGATAAGGTGGCGCGTATGTTGGAGCTGGGCTATCCTGGCGGCCCGGCCATCGAGGAAAGCGCGCAGCAAGGCAATCCGCGCGCTTTCAATTTACCCCGCGCCTGGCTGCCCGGCACCTACGATTTCAGTTTCAGTGGCCTGAAAACCGCCGTGCTACGCACCCTAAAACGGCAACTCGGGCCGCGCTCGCCTCGCCAGACCGCAGATATGGCCGCTTCCTTCCAAGCCTCCGTAGTTGAAGTTCTGGCCGAGAAGACAATCCAGGCAGCGCAGGAGTACGAGACCAGCGCCATCCTCCTCTCTGGGGGAGTCTCTGCCAACATGGCCCTCCGCAGAGCCGCGCGTGCGCGTACCTCCGTACCCGTATACGCATTGCCGCCGGTGCTCTGTACGGATAACGGCGCGATGATCGCGGCCGCCGGCACGTGGCGCTATCAAGCCGGCGTACGCGCGGACTGGGAGCTGGATATCGAGCCGGGACTGAGCTGGGCGTAGTTTTCCAGCCACAACGGAGGATGATTAAGATGAAATACCATGATGCTTTACGCTACCTCTACGGCCTGGTAGATTACGAGAAACGCCGTATCGAGCGTTACACGCCTGAAGAATTCCGGCTGGACCGGGTGGTGACTCTCCTAGAGAAGCTGGGCAATCCACACCACCGTTACCCCAAGTTACACATCGCCGGCACTAAAGGCAAGGGTTCCGTGGCGGCCATATTAGCCGCCGTTGCCCAAGCCGGCGGCCAGCGAGTAGGGCTCTATACCTCCCCCCACCTCCATACTTACCGTGAGCGGATGCAGATTGACCGAGTTCCTATCGCGCGGGAGCAGATGGCCGCGTTAGTCGCGGAAATCCAACCGGTGGTGGAATCCGTTCCCCAGCTGACCATCTTTGAAGTCAACACTGCGTTGGCTTTTTGTTATTTCGCCCAGGAAGAAGTGGATTTAGCCGTTATTGAGGTGGGACTCGGTGGACGGTTAGACGCGACTAACGTTATCACCCCGTTGGTCAGCGTCATCACCTCCTTGAGCCTGGATCACACTTATCTGCTAGGCAACACCTTAGCCGAAATCGCGGGTGAGAAAGCCGGTATCATCAAACCCGGGGTACCGGTTATCTCCGCCCCCCAGCGAAGAGAGAGCTGGCGCGTGTTGGCGGAGGTGGCTCAAAAGCAGCACGCCTCTTTCACCTTGGTGGGACGGGATTGGCATTGGAGCGCGGGCAGACGTTCGTTAACGAGCCAGACAATCAGCGTAACGCAAGCGGCTGGCCCCTCCGCGCTAGCCGGGGAATACCAGCTCGCGCTACTCGGCGATTTCCAACAGGAAAACGCCGCCACAGCTATCGCCGCGCTAGCCACGCTCCGCGAACAAGGTCACGCCTGGATCACCCGCGAAACGGTGCGAGCGGGATTAGCCCAAGTTACTTGGCCCGGACGCATGGAGGTTTTGAGTCGCCGGCCGCCCCTGATCGTCGATTGCGCTCACAATCCCTACTCGGCACGGATGTTGGTGCAATCGCTCCAAAAGTGGTTTCCCGAAACGCGCTGGGTACTCATCTATGGCGCCTCCAACGACAAAGATATCAGGGGGATGTTGGCAGCGCTCTTGCCCATCAGCGAGCACCTCATAGTGACCCGTTCCTATCATCCGCGCGCCGCTTCACCCTACTCGCTAGCTGATCAATGCGTAGCTCTAGGGAAAGGAGCGGAAATCGCCATCAACCCGGCGCGTGCTTTGGAGCAAGTCCAGCCCCATCTCAAACCGGGGGTGGGTATCTTGGCTACCGGTTCCATCTTTCTGGTCGCAGAAATACAGACCAGTTGGGCAGCCGAAAACCACTTGTCTTTGCCCCGCGCCGATTGGGATGGCGACGAAGAATGGCATCCCTAGTCCCCATATCTCGCGATTGGCCTCTGTCCCAAAACAAAAAACGGCGCACTTAAAAAAGTGCGCCGTTTGACGGCAATAACCACCTACGCTATTCAGTAGACAGGTTTGAGCATCCCGTAATCATCATCGTGCCGCTTATAAACCACGCTCAACCGGCCATCAGTAGCATCCAAGAAAACGAAGAAATAGTGCCCCAACAGTTCCATCTGCTCCACCGCCTCTACAGGTAGAGTAGAACTGACTTCAAATTCCTTGATCCGCACAATTCCGCCCTCTCTGCTAGATTCCTCCGCGAAGAATTCTTTTTCGGTAAGTTTCGCCAGAGTAGGTGAACCTCGATGTGCTTGCAAACGGCCCTTGTAACGCTTGGCCTGCCGCTGCAACTTATCGATTGCCGCATCAAATGCAGCGAAAATGTCCCCGGCCCGCTCCTCAGCTCGCAACAATTTTCGAGGTACATCCATAGTGATTTGAGCCACCATCTGCTCTGAGGTATCGCGAACATGCGTGGATTTTAAATCCACCGTTACTTTGCGGATGTCCGGCAAGTAACGGTCAAGTTTCTCCATTTTCGTTTCCACATATTCTCTTAACCGCTCTGTCAACTCCAGGTCGCGATGATAGATTTGCACATCCATAACCCCTCCTAAATAATATAATATGAACACCTAAGAAGCGCGGGCCAGAGTAAACGCGCTAACGCTTTTAGCACCTCCTTGAAGTAAAGTAAGCGCGCAAGCTTCCAAAGTTGCCCCGGTCGTAGCTACATCATCGACCAAAACAACGTGTTTCCCGTGGAAATTCCTTCCTGTTCCAACCATGAAGGCCTGGCTCACGTTTGCTCGCCGTTCTTGACGATTCAACTTAGTTTGTGAAGCAGTATCCCGCACTCGCTGCAGGGCCCCCTCATCCGCCGGCAGTCCTATCTCTCGTCCCAGAGATGCCGCTAACAGAGCGGCTTGATTATAACCACGTTTTGCCTCTCTCCCGGCATGTAAAGGAACGGGAATCAGTACCTCGCCTGTCATTCCATGGAATACCCACGCTTCTCGCATACGGGGTGCCAGCGTCTCGACAACCTCCGCGCCGCCTCGATATTTGAGTGCATGTATCACATCACGCAGGGGGCCGTCAAAGAGAAAGACCGCACGGATAGGATTGGTTTGCAATGGTGTCTCCCGACAGACCGGACAGAGAGCGCTTCCTTTCCAAGCGCGGCCACAACGAGCACAGAGGGGTCCAGTAAATAAAGGGAGTTCCAGCGCGCAATCAGCGCAGAGCCAACTGCCCAAACGCCCGCAATGCAAACAACAAGGCGGCATCAGTAAATCCGCCAGCCATCGATAAACCTGCCACGCAGTGCGTTTGAGCAAACCCCTTCTCCTATGAAAGCCTTTTATATAATTGGGGGATAATTTGGATCTAATTTAGCGGAATGTGACATTTAATGAGATATTAGTCATAACTGGCGGCGGGCTAAGGCTCGCCGTTTTTGGTTGGATGTTTGACAATTAGGACGAGTAGTCGCCGTAGGGCGACTTTGTAATCGTAGCCGCGAATTTATTCGCTAGGCTTTCATTGGCGCGGGTGACTGTTATCAAACAGTCATACCCAACTCCTTACGCGCTAGAAGGCACTGAGAGCGCCAGAATTTTTAATTTGAAGCGCGGCCGGCCCCAACAACACAATGAGAATCGTGGGAAAGATGAAGAAGACCAACGGAATCATAATTTTAACCGGAGCCTGCCGCGCTTTCTCCTCGGCCCGTTGCCGGCGTTTCATCCGCATTTGTTCCGATTGAATGCGCATCACCTTAGCCATACTCACCCCTAACTGATCCGCCTGAACGATCGCGGCTACAAATGAAGTCACGTCAGAGACATCTAAACTTTCGGCCATAGCCCGTAAAGCTTCCCGGCGTAGTTTCCCCAGTTGCATTTCCTGAACGGCCTGTGTAAACGCTAAACTTAACTCGTTATCCCATTTCTCCGCAACTTTTGACATCGCCCCATCAAACCCCAAACCGGCCTCAACACAGATGGTCAATAAATCCAACGCATCGGGCAAGGCCTTGAGTACGTCCTCCTGGCGCCGGCTAATTTTAGAAGAGAGGAGCAAGACGGGCAGGAAATATCCCAGGGCGAGTCCTCCCACCGGCATTAATAATCTCTGATAGAGCGGGGAATCACCCGCCGAGGTGGCCAACAGAATGCCCAGCCCGCCTATTAATAACGCCGCTCCCAATCTTGCTCCGAAGAATTGCGCCGGTTTGATCTGGTGAGAAAGCCCGGCCAAGGCTATCTGCTTTTTTGCCGCTTCCAAGTTGCTCTGTGGAGTAAATTTCTGCGCAAATTTAGCGAGGCTCTCCAACATCGGTACAATCACCCGCTCCTGGAAGGGTTGTGAAAGTTCCAACTCCTCCAACGAGATTGTTTTGCCTAATGCCGCCATCTCATCCAGGCGATCTTCTAAACTCTCTGTGGTCTGTCGCCGGAAGACAAGGAAGTAGAGCGCTCCACCGATTCCTAGAAGCAAAACTGCGATAATTAATCCAGTCATAGTTGCCCCCGTACTCAGACCTCGATATCCGTGATCTTGCCAATGATCACATAGCCAATAACAATTAAAACGAAACTGACTCCCAGCATAGCCCAACCACAAGGTTCTTGATAGAGAGGTCCGATGAAACCAGGATTGATGAGAGAAATCAGTATCACCAGAGCAAAAGGCAAGATGGTGATAATAGTGCCGGTAGCTTTTCCCTGTGCCGTGAGAGCTTTGATTTCTCCCTTGATACGCACTCGTTCCCGAATGGTGAAACTGATTGCATCCAATACCTCAGCCAAGTTACCTCCAACCTCACGCTGGACGCTCATGGCAGTAATCAGTAGATCTAGGTCCGCACTGGGCATTCGACGAAGTAGATTGCCCATGGCCACATCAAAATTGACTCCTAGCTGAATCTCCAAAACAACCCGTCCAAATTCTTCCGCAATAGGTTGTGGCATCTCTTGAGAAATCACTTCCATTGCTTGCAGGACACTATACCCTGCTCGCAACGAATTGACCATCAAGTTTAGCGCGTCACCTAGCTGCCCGTTAAATGTCTTCAGGCGTTTGTTTTTCCTCATCCCCACATAGATCCGCGGCCCAAACACACCTAGCAAAATACCAACGGGGATAAGAAGAGCTCGCCCTAACAAAAAGAGGAGCAAACTGGCGCCTAAGCCGATGGTCACAGAAAGAACTATAAATTCACCGACGGTCACTTTCCAACCAGCGCGGGCCAGCTGGGTAGATAGATCCTGGGTAAATCCGCGCCCCTTTACGGCACGGTCAATAGCTGCGCCAATGACTGAGGATTTATCCTTGCTTTTTTTCGTCGCACGCGACGAGGGGACGCTTTCCCCGATGCGTTCTTCAAGTAGATCTTGCCCCGCAGGTTTACCGCCCCTCAAAGCAAAAATAAGTATCCCTACCGCTACAACAAAGATGCCACCAAAAAGATAGAGCATAGCTAATCACTCTCCCCCAGCAACGATACCAATGTTTCCACTTCTTAGCGCTCCAACGTTAATAACTACGATGCAGACGTTGGGCCACTCCGAAGACAGAAGGAGGTAGATGAATGCCCGCATTCTTAATACGATTCATGAATTTAGGCCGCAGCCCTGTGGGGCGTAACCGCCCAATCACCTTCCCGTTCTCAAAACCAACCTGCTCAAATTTGAAGATGTCGGCCGTCGTGACCACCTCACCTTCCATCCCTTGCACCTCCGTGATGGAGACCACGCGACGTGAACCATCTCGCATCCGCGACAGCTGCACGATCAGGTTAACGGCCGAAGCTATCTGCTCACGAATAGCGCGGTGCGGTAGTTCCATGCCCGCCATTAATACTAGAGTTTCCAAACGTGACAGTGACTCACGGGTATTGTTAGCGTGCAACGTGGTCATACTGCCATCATGTCCGGTATTCATCGCCTGGAGCATATCCAGGGCCTCGCCGCCACGGCACTCCCCGATCACAATGCGATCTGGGCGCATGCGCAGCGCATTGATCACTAAATCTTGGATAGTTATGGCTCCCTTGCCCTCGATGTTGGGAGGCCGGGATTCCAATGTGACCACATGTTCCTGTTGTAGTTGCAACTCCGCAGCATTTTCGATGGTTAGGATACGCGCCTCGCTAGGGATAAACCCAGATAGCACATTCAGGAAGGTGGTTTTCCCGGTACCGGTGCCGCCAGAAATAACGATATTTAGCGCCGCTATTACACAAGCGCGTAGAAACTCAGCCGTTTCTGCGGTGATAGAACCGAACCCGATCAAGTCATCGACCGTCAACGGATCCTTGAAGAATTTACGAATAGTTAGTACGGGTCCCACCAAGGAAATTGGAGGAATGACGGCGTTAACCCGCGAACCGTCCTTCAAGCGGGCATCAACTGTGGGACTACTCTCATCAATACGTCGCCCTAGGGGGGCCACGATACGTTCAATGATACGCATCAGATGTTCGGAGTTTTCAAAAGTGACCTTAGTCCGGCTGAGAACCCCACCCCGTTCAACGTAGACGCTTTTGGGGCCGTTTACCATAATCTCGGTTATCTTATCATCGGCCAGCAAGGGTTGCAATGGGCCTAACCCCAAAATCTCGGCGACAATCTGTTCAAATAGCCGTTCGCGCTCCACCCGGCTTAACACGATGTGTTCCTCTTCCAAAATAGCGCTGTACATCTCTTGAATAGTCGCCCGCACCTCGTCAGTGCGCGAAACATCCATGCTGGGATCTAATTCAGCTACCAAGCGATTCTGTACGCGAGTCTTCAAATCCATGTAGGCATCGCGCGCCGGCGAGACAGCCCGTCTCACCGCCTGTTTGCGGTTGGATCCAGATTCACCTTTTGATCTAGCGGAAGAAGATTTTTTCTCCATCCTTCTTAGTAATGACATGTTATAAAGCCTCCTTGAGGAACCCGACCCCCGGGATTAGCAGAATTGATTATAATAAACGCCCTAATCCCATGCGCCGCCGCTCCTGTGTCTCCTCTGCAAATTCTTCATCTTCTTCAACAAACATATCAACGATAGTGCGTGCCAGCTGTGTCATCCGCGTACTAATGTCCGCGTGTGGTTCCTTCACGACAAACGGGACCCCATAGTTAGCTGCGCGTAGAGCAATCACCTCATCCAGCGGCAGTTGCGCAATAGCTGGCATCATGGCCCGCTCAATGGCTTTTGGCTGAATACCCATCCGCTTGTTGTCTACGGAGTTGATAACCAGGCCGATTTTCTCCATCCCGTAACCCAGTTTTTGAAGTAATTCCACAAACACCCGCGCCCCTCGGATTTCGGGGATGGTGGGGCGCGTGACCACCAGTACTAAATCACTAAGGTCTAACGCGGCGATAGTTATCCCATCCACCACGTGATGCGTATCCACCAGCAGGTAATCAAATTCCCCCCGCATAAACTCCAGGATAGTTCGGAAGCGTAAGCTATCTCCGGATTCACCTGCATCTCCTTCTCGCACAATCTCCGCTTCCTCAGGAGTAGCCGGAGGAGCCAAAACCTTTATGCCAGAAGGATGCGGCACCAGCACCGTATTCAACAAATCCGTGTCCAGTTCGTCAGCGCGAGGAGCTAAATCAACAATGGTACGGGTGGGCTTGATTTTTAAGAATATCGCCACATCACCGAATTGAAGACTAGCGTCTACCAACGCGACTTTGGTCGTATCATCTACGATTTTCTGCAACGAAATAGCCACATTGACCGCCAGAGTCGTACAGCCGGTCCCTCCCTTGGGGCTAAAGATGGTAATGATCTTGCCGGCTCGCTGCGCTCCATCTCTCCCTGAGCCATCGTTCCTTGGGCCTCCCGCCGAGGCCGGAGGAAGCGTCTCTATCACGGAACGCGGCTTTAATTTAGCCATCCGGTGGATAGCGTCCAATAAATCATCTGCGCTAGGGGGCTTAGTGAGATAGTCGCGCGCCCCAGCCATCATAGCTTGACGCATATAATCAGCTTCGCCCTGGACAGAGAGCATGATTACTTGCACCGTGGGGGCCACATCCAAGAGCTGCCTCGTCGCTGTGATGCCATCAATTCCTATCAGGTTGATGTCCATCAGGACAACATCAGGAGCCGCGTCGGTTACGGTTTCTACCGCCTCCTCGCCGCTTCCCAACATCGCCACCACCTCGATATCGGGATCAAAAGAGAGCAGCTTGCGTAACTGTTCGCGTGTTTCGGCGATATCATCAACGATCATTACCCTGACTTTATTATTTTTGCTCATCATCCTTCCTTAAACACTACCTATTCTTCGGGGGGCGGGGTCGGAGTAGAAAACTCTAACGGTGCGGATAATGGAGTCGGCGCAACGGGGAGATCCGGTAACGTAGCAGGGATCTGATAGCGATCTATCACATAGCGGAACCAGACTGCCTCGGTGATGACCGGGGACTCATCTCCGGTTGAACGCAAAACTAGATCTAAGTCCGCGCCCATCGTTTGCAGGTACTTCAAGACTAACGCATCCTGCGGCGAGATCAACAATGTCACCGGTAAAATGCTATCCATGCCTCGTTGCTCCGGTGGTAAGGGTGGCGCCGCCGCCGTAGTCTCTTCACTGCTTATACTAATAGAAGTTTCTCCCTCTCCCTCTGGAGTCTCGCCAGTAGCTGCCGTACCGGCAGTGGTGGATTCCTCATCGTTCGCCCAGATACCCACATGCCAGACAATGGCATCTTGAATCGTCATCTGTACCACCAGATAGCTAGGCGTAGATTGTCCAGCTGGAGGGATAATAAAGGCGGGCGTACCATTGGGGAGATCTTCAAACCGCCCATATCTGTATTCCAGTCCCGCAACTAGTCCTTGCACCTGCTCATCAGTTCCCCCCCCAGAGCCTTCCAGCGGGATAAAGCTATTGGGCAAGCGGGTCTGGAACTCAGTATCCACCGGCATCAATTCTATCGCGGCCAAGACATCCACCCGGTCACCTGGTTGGATGGCCCAAGCCACGGCTCCCTGCGTATCCATAGGAATCACGTAGGCCCGGCGGCTCTTATCATCAAAGAGCGCCGCTGCCGATCCATAGACTGAAAGTCGCCCCCCAGATTGACCTAACGTGCTAGGTAAGACGGGCATGCCACGAGCAATATCCATCCGCGCGAATTGCCCTTCGACCGCTTCCAAAGACTCAATATACTTGATCGGCAACGAGTCCTCAGGCCAAGATTGCAACTTAACTGCGCCATCAGCCTCTTTGAGCTGTTGCCCGGCAGGGATATCCTGCGCGGCAACCACTATATCTATCATAGTAATCTGGGGAGTAGGAGTGGTCTCCACGACCTCTGTCTCCGCGCCGCTACCTATTATCCCTTGAGACCATAAATAACCACCGCCCAGGGCCACTAGTAATAAAAGAATAGCCACTATCACCAGAGCTTTATTATTGCGCATTCTAAGCCTCCCCTCAGAGCAATTTCCATGATATTTTTACCAGCTGACAACGTGCCTTAGAGTTTAGCACGCCTCATTACTATGTCAACATTTCTGTGAAATTGTTTTGGAACTACCTACTCAAATTCTCTCCGCCCTCTTCAATCGGGAGAGTAAACGTGGTCCGTAAGCCTTGCTCTCCCTCCGTCTCAAAGGAGATTTTACCTTCCAGCATCTCAATTCTCTCTCGCAAGGTCGGCAATCCCAGACGTTTCGCTTCAGCAGTGGCTAACGTATCGGTGTTGCCTAGCTCAAAACTGCTGCCATCCCCTTCCACCGTCACCCGTACCTGCTTCTCGTCCATCTCCAAATCCACTTTCACAGTGGAAGCATTTCCATATCTACTGGCAATATGGTGTAGCTCCTGTACCACCCGGAAGATGGTGACCTCTTTATAGGAAGCTAAACGTTGTTCCTTGCCAGAGATCTGCAAGGTGATGGGAATCAGGCCGCTCTCTTTTAACCCCGCTACGTAGCGGCGCAGGGTAGGCGTCAGCCCTAGATCATCCAACATCATAGGCCGCAGACTGAAAATGAATTTTTTAACTTTCTGAAAAGTGCTAATCACGTCTGCTTTCAGTTCGGCCAATTCAACTTTAGCCCGATCACGGTCCACATCAAACAAACGCTCGCAAATTTCTGCTTGCAATACCAAATTGGTCAACGACTGTGCGGGACCATCATGCATCTGCCGGGAGAGCCGTTGACGCTCGCGCTCTTGGGCCTCAATTACACTGATCACCAACGCTTTCTCCGAAGGCTGCTCCTGCTCCTCTTCTCCTGAAGCCGCGTCCAGCGAGTCAGTCCGCTTGAGGATTTCGTTGTAGTTATTCAAGAGGCTGGTTTTGTACTGTTGCCCACTTTGCAACTTCTCCAACTGCCCCCGCATCGTGAAGAGGCGACGTTGGCTCTCTATTAGCCCCTGGTAGGCGGATTGAATATCCTCGCGCGGGGCAATATCTATCTGCACATCAATCTGACGCACCAGCGCCGCCGCCTGTGAATTTTTCCGCACTAATCTATCCACTTCTGAAGTGGTCTGCTGGATAAGCATATCCACTTCTTTGAGATCCCGTTGTAATTTACTGCGTTGTTGTTGAATAGATTCCAAAAATTGCGAACTGGTATTTTCAGTCATACGCCTCCTCATTGCTTAAGAGCTTGTTCCCGGTGACAGAATTACGAGAAACTAATTTCCTCTATAACTACTCCCTAGTTGTACCATCGCGTCCTATCTCTCTATCCTCTTCTGGAAAGCGTACCCACCCACGCCGGAGAGCATAAATCGCCGCCTGAGTACGATCTGAAAGATCTAATTTCGCCAAGATTGCAGTAACGTGATTTTTGACCGTCTGTTTACTTATACCCAGCCGGTAAGCAATACCTTTATTACTCAAGCCTTCGATAATTTGTTCCAAGACATCCATTTCTCGGGGGGTTAGCGGGGAAAAAGTCGCATCTTGCGGTTGGACGCCAAAGCGACGATAACAATCCAACAACCATTGTTCAGCTTGAGCTGGCGTCATACGCTCATCATCGATCACATAATAGCCCTGAGCTACGGCGCGTACAGTTGCTATTAACTGTTCAGGAGCAACGTCCTTAGAGAAATATGCCGAGGCTCCAATACGAATGGCGTGGTAAATCTGCTCTTCGTCATCATACGCGGTCAAGACGATAAAGTTTAGTTCAGGGTGTTGCTCTTTGATCTGTTTGGTAACTCGCAGCCCGTTAATCCCCGGCAAGTTCACATCCATTAAGGTCACGGTGGGAGCCGCCGCTGGTATTAGCCGCAACGCTTCATCCCCATTTTCTGCTTCCGCGACTACCTCAATGTCCGGCTGGATAGCCAGTACTTCTCGCACTCCCTGCCGGAAAAAGGGATGATCGTCCACAATCGCAACTCTGATTAAATTACTATCCCTACGTGGTTCCATCTCCACCTCTCTGGTAACTTTGCATATACCACCACTACCAGGTGCAATCAGATCGCCGGATGCCAACAGCTAGCCCCTGATACCATATATTATGCGACCGGTAGCCAGCGCAAGACGCGCTCCTCAATCCATGGTAAAGCGACTAATATCTAACAATCCCAATTCAGCAGCGTGTAACAACATGGCGACCAGCCGCTCAACGGCAACGAACGCCCAACTCATCCCCCATGGACCCAACCCTCCCACGGTGTACAACCGTGGCGATCTTGGCAGCGCCCCCACCACCGGCAATCCGTCGGCGCTCCGCGCTACCCAGATGGTGTAACGCTCCACCACGCGAATTTCAGGGCAGAATTGCTCCGCAGTTTGAGTCAGGCGGGTCCAAGGAGCCACCTTGGCGGCTGACGACCAGGAGCTCAACTGCCAACGTGACCCCACCGTGACTGCTGACACCTGTCCTGCATCTAATATCAGCGGATGACTCAGACCGGGCGCGTCAGTCACCCCTTTGAGCACCTGTAAGGGCATAGTCGAGAGATAAGCGGCCAGACCGGCATCCAGATGTACAACGTGTCCCCCTCCGGCTAAGACCAGCGCCTCAGTGCGCACAAACGAATCTCCAGTCCAGATGTCCCAAGCCTCTCCGCGCCGCTCTAACGTCTTTACCTCAGCGGCTGTCTGCACCGTGATGCGCGGATGTTCCAACGCCGCCTCAATCAACACTAGCGGGTCAAAAAGCAGATCGTCTTGAGTCTGCAATCCCACCGTCATCCCCAACTTGGTGGCGTCTTCTAGCGAGGCCGCAAAACCGTCTTCTCTCAATAGCGCCATTGATTTTTGCAGCGCTAGCGCTGCCGCGTCTCCCCAGACGGGACGCAGAGCGCCGACCCGCCGGACTTCTACCCCTAGAACCTCAGCTTGTGAGCGCAGGAGGTCTAGATTACGTTGCGTGAGCGCCCAGATCTGGGCGGCCTCTTCTCGACCCACCCGCTCCACCAGCGCTGTATATGGCTCTGGCGTACCCAAGATCGCCAACCCGCCCCCTCGCGCACTGAGGCCGCCGACTTCATGCCGGGCTTCCAGGACCACGACCTGCATCCCGGCCTCCGCCATCCGGCGTGCCACTAATGAGCCGGCTAACCCGGCTCCCACGACAACCAAATCACACAATGTGGGCATCGGCTGCATTACATCCTCCTCTCGCTACGGTTGCGGCGGCGCGGCAATCAATTCCGCCTGATCAAAAAAGGCCGCATTACTAACATCGGGATAACGCGGTTCGGCAAAGAGACAGACCGTCGCCCGGCCCTTACTCCCCACCAGCAACCGGGGTGAAGTGATGGTAACTATGCCATCCTCTTGATCAATCAGCACTTCTGACCAGCGGGCATTATCACACCCTGCACCGCCTTGAGGATCTATTCCCGCTTTCAAAATTAAACGGTCGATAGAAGAATAGGCATTGGCTTTCACCCTGAAATAAACCAAGCTGCCGGTGGGAATAGTAATTTGTTGGTACACATACGCCCGGAATTTAAGCCAGCGCACAGTCTCGATCTGCAAAGTGGCCCCGTTAATCTGGCGCCGTGAGTCATCCGCGGATCTAAACGTGGGCTGGGCGTAGGAATACTGGGGATTATAATCATCGCCCATCTGGTAATTCACATCGGCATCCCATTGCCAACCGGGGATCTGATTGGGCATGAATTGATCAAACTCTGGGTTGACCAGCGTCACCGGGGCCGGGGTGGGCCGTGGACTGGGGGTCAAGGTGGGATAGGGAGTCCGCGTCGGGCGCGGAGTACGGGTGGGGGCCGGAGGTAAGGTCGGCGAAGGAGTTGCCGTCACAGTCGATGTCCAGGTAGGGATACTCGTAGGACTGGCGGTGGCAGTGGCAGTCGCCGGCAGCAGCGTGAAGCTAGTCTTGCCGCTCATGCTAGAGACTACTACCCAACCCATTGCCCCGATCACGATTATATCCACAACAGCCAATAGCATTAGGATTATTTTTTGATTACGGCTCACAGCCCCCTCCGTTCAAATCGAAAATAAGATCCGCTCAACCAACTCTGATCAGCTGATAAATTTTTTAGGACACAGTTTAGCTCTCAATAAAACCAAAAAAATCAGTATTTATCTGCGCTCAGCTGCGGCCTATTTCTTGCTCCCCAGGCAAATCTGGAGCTTTGTCAGCTAAATAGCAACTACCTACCCAACTATCCCACTACCTTGCCCATCTCCGTCGGATCGTAGCCGGGCAACGCGGCCACCGTAGCGCGAAACTCTGCCGAAGCCAACAGTTCTCGCAACGGGGTTAGCAATGCACTCTCCCAGAAAATCTGGGGAATCACCAGATCATAACGTTCCCAAGTCAATGAGATAAAATCTAGCTTCAGGGCCGTGGCCGCCGCCCGCACACCCATCCCGCAATCCGCCAGCCCGCTCGCCACCGCCACCGCCACGGCCAGATGCGTGATTTCCTCGCGGTCATAGCCCGGTACCTGCGCGGACGCGATTCCTGCCTGCGCCAACAAGTAATCCAACAGGACGCGCGTCCCTGCGCCCCGCTGCCGGTTCACGTAAGTAACTCCCGCGCGTGCTAAATCCGGAATCCCCTGGATTCCCAGTGGATTCCCCGGCGCGACGATCAGACCCTGCTCCCGGCGGGTCAAAGTGACCACCACCACCGGAGTTTCCGGCAGATACCGGCGGATGTATGGTAAGTTGTAAGCGCCCGTCTTCGGATACAATAAATGCGTCCCGGCCAGATGGGCTTCCCCGCGCCGCAGCGCGATCAGGCCGCCAAGACTGCCGGCGTTCGCGCTTGCCAAACGACGCGGGGGGGTCAACTCAGACAAGGATTGCGAGATCAAATCCAAGGTCAAATCGTGGCTGCCGATAGCCAAGATAGTGCGCTCAATTTCTTCCGGAGTGCAATAGAGTTCCACCGAGACTTCTTTCCCCGCATCGAAACCTTCCTGGAAGCGAGGAATGTGAACAAGACCATCGGCGCGGACCAACGAAGTAAGCACCCCCGCCCCACGGGAGAGCGGCGCAGCCAGCGTGCGTTCTCCTACGTGACCCACCACCACGCGCACAAATTCATCATCCGCCACGGGGGAGAGTAGTTTGCGCGTGAGCTGGGCCGGCATCCGTGGCCGCTCTGGTGCGGGCAATCCGAGCCAGCGATATATGAGAGGCTGTACAAAGAGCTCCCCCGTCAGCGCCGCCGAGACTGGATAGCCGGGCACGCCAATGATGGGTATCGCTTCCGGCCCGCTGGTACCCAAGACCACGGGATGTCCCGGCCGTACGTTGATGCCGTGGACCAAAAGCTCACCCTCTTGTTGCACAATTTGGGCCGCAAAATCATCCCGTCCCGCCGAGGAACCGGCATTGAGCAGAATCAGATCCGCTTCACGCGCTGCTTGCTGAACAGTTGCCGCCAACGCGGCTGGCTCATCGGGCACGATGGGAAAACGGAGCGCCTCCCCGCCCCATTCCTCGACCTGTGCGCCCAGCACCAGGCTGTTATACTCAATAATCTCGCCTAATTCCGGGTCTCGACCCCGCGCGATCACCTCGTCCCCAGTTGGAATCACCGCCACGCGGGGACGGCGCCGCACGGCGACCCGCGTATATCCCGCGCCCGCAATCGCGCCCAAATCCACCGGACGCAACTTGTGGTTGCCGGGTAACAACAACTCCGTCGCCACAATATCCTCGCCCACCGCACGGACATGTTGCCAGCGGGCTAGCGGAGCACGCAGTAACACCTCATCCCCCGCCACTTCCGTCTGTTCCACCATCACCACCGCATCCGCCCAACGGGGCAGCGGATCGCCGGTATCCACCGGCACGATCTGTTCCCCGATCCGCAAGCGGACCGGGTGCGCAGCGCTACATCCTATCGTATCGGCTGCGCGCAGCGCGTAACGATCCATCGCGCAAGCGTGATAATGAGGCGAAGAGAGCCGCGCCCAGATCGGGCCAGCGGTAACGCGCCCCCAAGCCGCCTCTAGAGGAATCTCCTCGCTCGCTACCGGTCGCCACCGGCCGGCCGCCTGCAATGCTTCCCGAAACCGCGTCCAGGCCGCGTCCAGTGAGACCTCCTGCAAGTACACATCCCGCGTATGTAGCATCTCCACCTCAACAACTACTGAACTATCTTTGATAATAATACCCCAGGCTAAGAAGGTTACAAGCGCCAGCGTGAGTTACCCGGCCCCCAGCAAAAGCACTTGTCGTCATTCTAGAGCAGCTTATAATTGAAATAGCGAATGGCGAATTACAAACAAGGAGTAAATATGAATAACATCAAAACTCGCATCCGGTTAGTCGCCGGGACACCCATCCAAGTAGGAGCAAGACGACTGCTCCCCTCCATCTTGGTCACCACCGTGGAGGGCGGAGGACCAGGGGAAACCATACGCGGTGCGCGCTTGCGGCCCTCCTCCATCGTCGAACAAGGCCCGGAGGGCAATCGCTGGCACACTATTCCCAACACTACCCAAGATCAGTTGAGCCTGATGGCCGGCATCGGATTAGGCGTCGCCCTGCTCAGCAGCCTTATTATCTTGTTGATAGAATTCAAGCGCGCATAATCACGCGAAGGGAACTATCAGCGGGTCACTCGCGGATATTGAGAAAAGCAAGTACATTTGATTAACTGACAAATTCTTCGGCCGTAGATTTTCTCTTAATAAAACCAAAAAATCAGTGTTCATCCGCGTTAATCGGCGTCCAATCTCTTGCTCTGGAGACAAATACAGGATCTTGTCAGCTAATCAACTAATCTCAAATCACCAATCCCTGCTTTATTTTGGAAATTTAATCACCCCTAGGAGGAACAGCTAATGAAAGAGCTCCAAGAACTTCTGCAGAAAATCACCGGTATCTCCGAAAAAGCCAATGTAGATATGGTCTTCGGCGCACCCCAGGAAGTGGCCGGACGCACGTTGATCCCCGTAGCGGAGGTCAGCTATGGTTTTGGGGCGGGCTTTGGCAGCGGCCCGCACTCCGGCGACCAAGAGCCTGACGCGGAAATCACGGAAACCGCTCCCGAAAAACACGAAGTAGCGGGTGGTGGTGGCGGCGGCGGTGGCGCCAAAGTGCGTCCCATCGCTTACATTGAGGTCGACTCCGCAGGCGCCAAAATCGTCCCCATTATGGATGAGAAGAAGATCGCGCTGGCCGGCATCCTGCTGGTCGCCTGGATCTGCGGCTGGATCGGTTTGGTCTTGAAGACCATTTTCAAGCAGTAATGCGCCGTCAGGAACGAAACGGACTGGCCTGGTACTCTTTTGAGAGTCCAGGCCACTCTTTATGTACCGCCTTGCTCACCCGGCAAGGCGGGGTAAGTCAAGGTGCGCTGACCTCGCTCAACCTAGGCAGTACCGTGGGGGATGATCCCGCCGCAGTAGCCGAAAATCACCGCCGCGTCTGCCGGACTTTTGGTATCGCGCGTGACCAGATCGTCAGCCCGCACCAGGTGCATGGCTGCCACGTAGCCCCAGTAGGCCACGCAGAAGGCGGCACCATCATCCCCGCAACGGATGCGCTGCTCACCAATGAGCCAGGAATCGCGCTCCTACTGCGCTTCGCGGATTGTACACCCGTGCTCTTCTACGATCCGGTGCATCACGCGGCTGCCCTGGCGCACGCCGGTTGGCGTGGCGCAGCGGCGGGCATCGTCACGGAGACGATCCGGGCATTAGAGGAAGCGTTCGGCTCGCGCCCGGAGGAACTCTGGGCCGGCGTAGGGCCGGCCATCGGCCCGGAGCATTACGCGGTAGGGGGGGAGGTTATCGCTGCTATCCAGGCGACACTGCCCGGCGAGGTAAAAATTATCGAGCAACGTGCGGGCCAACATTACTTGGATTTACCAGGCGCGGTCGCGGCCCAACTTCAGGCGGCGGGCGTCGGGATGATTGAGCAATCTGGTCTCTACACCGCTGGCCACACGGATGAATGGTACTCGCACCGTGCCGAAAAGGGAAATACGGGACGTTTTGGCGTCTTGGTAATGCTAATCGCTAACGGCTAACCGCTAAACTACGGCAACCCCTCAATCCTAAAAGTGAACCCCCAGATATCGAGTAACACCGAATCCACCCCGGCAGGACGTTGAAATTGCAACTCGAAAGATTGCTTTCCCCCGCCGGGAATTTGCCAGGGAAACGGGGGGGTTTGCGCTCGCAATTCTGCTTCGCCGCCGCTAGAAGAGAGTTTTACGTTATCGGACGTCACCGCCAGCGCGGATTCGCCACTATTGCGCACTACTCCATTAATCACAATCACATCCCGTCCCTGATCCGCAAAAACCTCTAGTAACTCCACTTGGGGCTGCGGCGGGCCAGGCAATGGCGCCCGATAGGCCAATGGAAAGCGGGCTGCCTGCTCAGAGGTGGGATCGACGCGCAAGATCCAGGTCAAGGGGGGCTGGAGATCCTTAGGCGCCCGGTAGCCAGCACTCACCGCCACAGTCTCTCCTGCTGAGATAAGCGCGGGTAGAGGTCCACCCTCGCCTAAATAAGAGACCTCTGAGTTCACGGCGTAACGTTGCCCCTGGCCATCCTCCAACACCAGATCAAAGAGAGCTGTATCCAACGGCTCTGCTCCCTGGTTGGTCAACCGGTATTCAACCAGAAAATTTTGCCCGTTCACCGTTGTGCTCTGCATACCGGCGGTCAGCAACGCCACCAACAGTTCCCCTAGCTGCTGTGTTTTCCCCCCACCTGTAGCCGCCTCGGGCAGATAACGCGCCTGCACCACCAGCCGATCCGCCTCCTCTCCGCCCAATACGACCAGCGTGAGACCGGGCCGCCGCTGGGATAACGGCGTGGTATCCTCAAGTGGATAACGACGGGCCTGCGGGGAGCCAAAGATCAACTCGTTACCGTTGCTCAAGGTCAATGTGATGTGGTCGGTAGATGCCAGCCCGCCCAGCAATGAGGTAGTCGTGGTGATGTAAGGTAACCCCACCACATAATTAACCACTGTGCCGTAAACCCATACCGCCACATCCTGTTGCGCAGTGGGTACCGGCCAGCGCGTCCCTTCAAGGGGCGTCGCCACAATCGCATAACTTGCTCCGGGTAGCTGCAATTTGTGAGGAGAGACTACGGCCACAGGCGCTCCGTTTTCCTGTAAAATCTCTGCGTTTTCTGGGATATCTGGCGGCGAATCAAAAGTAGCCAATTTCCCTACCGCCGTCTCTTGCGCCCCGCTTTCGGCAGAGGATGAAATCCAGAGCTGGCGCAACGCCCCCACGCCCACCGCGACCACTACAATGATCCCCAATAGCAATACCAAAAACGCCCAAGTGGGGGGAAAGGGGCGGGCTTTCTTAACCGCCTCTTCCTTGCTAATCTCTGGTAGGGGGGACGGGGCTAAACCATCTTCCGCGGTAGTTACTTTCTCCGCCTCTCCGACCTCTGGCCGGGGGGACGGGGCTAAACTATCTTCCGCGGTAGTTATTTTCTCCGCCTCTCCGACCTCTGGCCGGGGGGACGGGGCCAAACTATCTCCCGCGTTAGTTTTTTCCTCTACAGCACTCATCAAAAAACCTCCACTCTCCGTTCAGGGAATTACTACGGGCAAGGGTTGCGGTACAATGCGTATTTTGACTTCCGGCGCCGAGGGCGCCACTTGACGGGCCAACCCCAACGACGGTACCAGCACTTGCACCGCATCCACCGTCGGCACAGAGAAGGAGAGACTCCCCTGTGCGTCGGTATAGCCACGCGCCAGCTCTTCGCTGCCATACGCATCCAAAACCTGCACATAGAACCCGGGCACGCCTTCCCCGGCGCCGAATTGCCCATCAGCATTATCATCGTAATAAATAACCAATCTAAAATTACGAAAGCCCGAGGGGGTTGGCGTGGCCGTGATGGGGGCCGGCGTAGTCAGCGGCTGGAAAGTGAGCGCCACCGAGCCAGACGCGGGAGCCGGGGTAACCGTTGCCACCGGCGTCGCCACCGGAGAGGCCGGCTGCGTAGCGGTAGGAATCGGCGTGGGGTCCTTGGAGGGCGCCTCATCCTCGCCGATAGGGGTCGGCGTACCTGGCACGGCTTTCTCGCATTTTAGCTTATATGAACTATTTCTGGCATCCTCGCCAGATAAGCGGTCGCCAGTCCCCACCAATAGATAGAGATAACCCTCGTAAGTGCTGTAATAGGAAAGTTTGCTCCGGTAATCACCCAGCGCCCGATCATCATTCCCGCCAATCTGATTGCGGTTAGCATCATACAAAATCATGTTGGTATCCACCACCGGGGCCAACTCAAAGGTCTCGCAAGTGAACATCAAGCCAGGTTTTACCCAGAGTTTGAAGTAATCGTTATCTCGTTCCGCGTTGCCCCACGGCGTGAAATTGAGCGCGTACTCTACCCCCGGCGCGATGCTCTGTGCAGTATCAAAATTGAAGTTTGGCTCGTATTTATCGTAACCGCTCATCCAGGTCGGCGCAGGGGTGGGGGTGCCGGGTACCGGCGTATTCGTCGGCCCCGGTGTCGGCGTACTCGTCGGTGTGGGGGGGGGAGCGGTTGAGTTCACTACCAAATTATAGGTATCCCCACGACATTGCGCGCTCCGCTGGTAGATCTCAAAGAAATACGGGCCATCATTTTCTGCCACCACCGTGATGCTGGCCTTGTAATCGGTTGGATCATCATCCAACGCCACCAAATTATGCTCTCCATCATAAACGGCAATAGCGAGGTCATAATTACTGGTCTTATCCGGCAACGCCGTGACCCCATACTCATAACCCACTGACACATTATCCCACCGGTAGAAATCCGCCTGCGAGAGCACTTGATCGCCAACATTTCCCGTGGCCAGGGATTGCTCGGTGAAGTTGCTAATATCTGCTGCGGTCTCGAAAGAGTGGTTGCCAGTGGGAGCCTTGTCCGTCGTCGTGTAAGCTAACGTGCAAGTAACCGGCGCAGAACTCGCGGTGACGAAGTTAGCGCTACCGTTTGACCATCCAAAAAAGGTCGCCGTAGCAGTAGCGGTTCCCTCTGATTTAGAATCAGCCCAACTCACCGCTGGAATACCTAGCAGCGACGAAAAGAGCAGCGCTAATACCACGCTCAATCCTATGCTTATCACAGCCATCCATTGTTTGGCGTGCATCTCCCCTCCTCTGAAAATAAGTCACAAGTCGCAAGTCAAAAGTCTGCTTCAAGACAAAGGGGTTGGCGTTAGTGAAGCATTTTCATTACTGTGAGTATGGAATCCCATACGGCGACTCCTAAGAATCCTATGACGATTCCGCCAATGTTTCTAGCGGGGCTACTCCGACCAAAAATTGCTTCACCAATTTCTCCGCGAAGGCAATTTCCACAATTTCATCGCCATGCGCGACTTGACTGGATTGTATCACCCCCTCCCCATATTTGGCATGTCGCACGCGCTCACCGGCGTGAAATTGTGGCGCAACGGAATTCTGTGGCCGGCTTTTCGGCTGACTATCCTTGCGCCTCTGGGCCGGCGGCTGCCAACTCGAGGCCCTCCAACTGCTCCCTGCTTGCTTAACAGTGGGCCGCTTGCGGTTTTGTGCCAACAATTCCCCCGGCAAATCCTCCACAAAGCGGGAGCTCTGCGAAGGTTCACTCCGGCCGTACCAGCTTCGGCGAAAGGCGTAGCTCAAGTAGAGCCGTTGCATGGCGCGCGTCATTCCCACGTAGAAGAGCCGCCGCTCTTCCGCCAGTGCCGAGGGGGAATCTTCTAAAGAACGTCGATGGGGAAGGATCCCGTCCTCCAGTCCGGTGATGAAGACCGCCGGATATTCCAACCCCTTGGCGCTATGCAGTGTCATCAACGTGACAGCTTTTACTTCTGCCGCCAGCTCATCCACATCGGCTACCAACGCCACTTCCGTGAGGAAATCCACTAACGAGATATCCGGCGATTCGGTAGTTACCGCCCGCAACGCCAGTACATTCTCCCAGCGCTCTTCCCCCTCATCGCTACCGTCACGTAAATGATCCTCATATCCGCTCTCTGCAATAATCCGATCCAGTAATGCAGTGACGGCTAGTCCCTCATGTCCTGCGTACCAGCTATCCACCAACGAGGTGAAGCGCGTCAGGCCGCGCTGCGTTTGCCCACGCAGCACCGGGCGCTCAAGCAGCGCCAACGCCCCGGCGAAAAGACTGCCCTCAATGCGGTCCGCTTGCGCTCTGATCTTCGCTAACGTCTGTTTGCCAATCCGTCGGGAGGGCACGTTTATCACCCGCAAGAAACTGAAGTTATCGCCGGGATTCTGCGCTAACCGCAAATAGGCCAGAATGTCCTTGATCTCCCGGCGCGAGTAGAAGCGGGTGCCACCGATCAGCCGGTAAGGGATATTAGCGTTGACAAATTCCTCTTCCAGGGCCCGCGATTGCGCGTTAGTGCGGTACATCACCGCCAGATCACTCCACTCATAGCCGGAGTGCTGCAACGTCCGCATCTCCCGTGCCACAAAAGACGCTTCTTCGCGCTCATCGTAGGCTTCGCGCAAGACGATGGGCGCGCCACCGGCCTGCCGGGTGAAGAGTTGTTTAGGGGTGCGATCCAGGTTGCGGGAGATCATCGCCTGCGCCGCGTCCAAAATTACCTGTGTGGAGCGATAGTTCTCCTCCAGCAAAATCTCTTTCAACTCCGGAAAATCGGTGCGTAAGCGGCGGATATTGCGATAGTCGGCCCCGCGCCAGGAGTAGATGGACTGATCCTCATCGGCCACCACAAAAATGTTGTGGTGCTCCTGCGCTAACAAGCGGAGTAGCACGTACTGCGCCATATTGGTATCCTGGAACTCATCCACTAGCAGGTAACGATAGTGACGCCGGTACCTTTCCAGTATTTCGGGGTTCTGGCGGAAGAGGCGCACCGGCTCTACTAGCAGATCATCAAAGTCCAAGCCCCCATTTTCGCGCAGAGTTTCTTGATAACGCGGATACACCCGCGCTACGATCTCATCGTAATAAGTATGCACTGGATACTCTGGTGGTGGAATCAACTCATTCTTGGCTCGTGAAACCGCACCTAACAACATCTGGGGACGATAACGCTTATCATCCAGCTGTAACTCCCGCACTACCGTCTTCATCACCGCCAGTTGATCGGCAGAATCGAAGATTAGATAGTCACTCGGCAGCCCGGCCGCTCCGGCTTCCCGCCGTAACCAGCGCGCGCAGGTCGCGTGGAACGTCCCGATAGACATATCCCGTGCCGCGTGCTCTCCGACCATGCCATCCAACCGTTCTCGCATCTCTCGAGCTGCCTTGTTGGTGAAAGTGACCGCTAACACCTGCCACGGGGGGATTTGCATCTCCTTTAACATCCAAGCCACACGGCGAGTTAGCACCCGGGTAGGTGTTAGCGGAGATGCAAATCCCCCCGTGGCAGG
>DUEJ01000154.1 GCA_011192175.1 Thermoflexia bacterium | reverse complement strand
TGCCCTCGACAGGACTTGAACCTGTAACCTTCTGGTCCGCAACCAGACGCTCTATCCAATTGAGCCACGGGGGCGAAATAAGGCGGGGAGGCAGGGATTCGAACCCTGGGTGGAGCTATAAACCCCACAACCGCTTAGCAGGCGGCCCCGATCGTCCACTCTGGCACCTCCCCAGATATAACTTGTTAAGGCGGAGGGAGTGGGATTCGAACCCACGGTGACCTTGCAGCCACAACGGTTTTCAAGACCGTCGCCTTCGTCCACTCGGCCATCCCTCCGGATGCGAGAGAGCGTGGGCACTTAGCCCCTTCCTCAACAGCAAAAAGTATACCACGCGACGTGAATTAGTCAATTAGTCGGGGTAGGCGGGTAGTCAGATAGTCAAGTAGGCGGTAGTCAGGTAGTTGGTAGTCAGTCTTTTCGCTCGCTCGCCTTCTCACTCAATCACTTCTAGCCCCCCCATCCAGGGACGGAGCACCGCTGGCACCACGATAGAGCCATCCGCTTGTTGGTAGTTTTCCAGGATGGCGATTACCACGCGCGGCAACGCCAGTCCAGAACCGTTGAGGGTATGGACAAAGCGCGTTTTGGCGCCAGGTTCCGGGCGGTAGCGAATGTTGGCCCGGCGCGCCTGGAAGTCGGTCACATTGCTGATGGAGCTGACCTCCAACCATTCGCCCTGCCCGGAGGCCCAGACTTCCAGGTCGAAGGATTTAGCCGAACCGAAGCTCATATCGCCAGTGCAGAGTTCCAATACGCGATAGGGCAATTCTAACGCTTGCAAAAGCCCTTCCGCATGGCTCATCATTTTCTCTAACGCCGCGTAACTGTTCTCCGGTGCCACGAATTGGTACATCTCCACTTTGTCGAACTGATGCCCGCGCTTGATACCGCGCACGTCGCGCCCCGCGCTCATCTTCTCGCGGCGGAAACAGGGCGTGTAGGCCACGTAACGGATGGGAAGCTGCTCAGCCGCCAAAATCTCATCGCGGTGCATGTTAGTCAGCGCCACCTCCGCGGTGGGTAACAACCAGAGGTCATCTTCCACATCGTGATAGAGATTGCCTTCAAATTTAGGCAGCTGTCCGGCACCCACCAACATCTCCCGGCGGATGACGAAGGGCAGATAGAGCTCCGTATAACCGTTCTGGCGCGTCTGCACGTCCAACATCCAGAAAATGAGGGCGCGTTCCAGCCGCGCGCCTGCGCCCTTGAGCACGTAGAAACGACTGCCGGCCAGACGCACACCGCGTTCAAAATCCAGAATGTCCAGCTCTGGCCCCAAATCCCAATGTGGTAGCGGTTCAAAGCCGGCGGCCTCGAAATCACGGCGCTCACCCCAGCGGCGGATTTCTGGATTGTGGGTCTCATCTGGCCCCACCGGCGCGCTCTCGTGCGGGATGTTGGGCAGCCAGAGTTGTTTGGCCTCGAATTCCGCCGCCACTGCGCGCAATTCTTCTTCCAGCTCGCTAAGCTGCGCTCCCACCGCCCGCATCTCGGAGATGCGGGCCTGACGCTCTGCCGGATCCCGCATCCGCCCAATCTGCTTGGAAACTCGATTACGGGTAGCGCGGAGCTCTTCCACCGCGTACAAGAGCTCGCGATGCTGACTATCTAGGGTTAAAATTTCATCGATGATAGCTGGGTCCTCGTTGCGTTTGCGTAAAGCTGCTTTAACCACTGCCGGCTCTTCACGGATTAAATCTAAATCTAACATCTTCCCCTCCCTTAACGTGTACTGCCCAAAGTATGCCAGCAAATTGGGGTTAGTCAATTGGCTAAGTAGACAGTAAACAGGTGGCTCTGTTAGGAAACCGGCCACAGCTAGATTTATAGTACTCCTCGCCTTTTTGCCCCCTCGCTCTCTCGCTCCCTCGCCATTGACTTTCAAAAGAAATTGGTTACAATCTCGTCATGTAAGGTGTGCCTTACAATTAAACGGGCAAATGATTTGAACAGCAGAGAAACCTTCATCTGGGATGCCCCCTACGATGACCAAGATGCTTCGCTAACGCAAACGCCTTGGTTTTGAAGCAGACTTTTGACTTGCGACTTTAGACTTATTCTTAGAGGGATTGGAATGCACGAGAGCGTCGAGGATTATCTAAATGCGATTTACCGCCTCCGCGCAGGGGAGAAAATTCCGCTGCCGCTCTCCCAGATCCAACAATTCTTCGCGTTTTCCAGGGGTTCGGTACACGAGATGATCACAAAATTGGATGACCGGGGGCTAGTAGTTTACCAACCTTATCATGGAGTGCTCCTCACTGCTTCCGGGGAGAAGATCGCGCAAGCGGTACTCCGGCGTCACCGGCTCTGGGAACGTTTCCTGACGGATTTGTTGGAAGTACCTTGGGCGGACGCGCATAAATTCGCTGAACGCTTGGAGCACACGGTACCAGAAGCGGTGACGGAACGTTTAGCTAAGTTACTGCACAATCCACTTAGTTGCTCATTAGGAGCCACCGGGCGGGACGGGGAAGTTTGCTGTCAGCGGTTGGTAACTCTTGATGCCGGATCTAGCTGCCAAATCTCTCAAGTTGAACCGGAGAGTCTGGAGATATTACAGCGTCTGCAAGAGCTCCAACTTAATCCTGCCAGCCAACTCCAGGTCGTCCGTCACGCAGAAGCAGGAACCACGGTGCTGGTAAAAGGAACTTCCATCATCATTCCGGCAGATATTGCCACTACAATTTGGGTTGTTGTCACTAATACCTCAGAAGGAGGAACAGCATGATCGAACTGATTACATTACAAAGTGGGGAGCAGGGGTTGGTGCGGGCTTTGCACGGGGGGCGACACTTTATCGGACGGCTGGCCGCGTTGGGTTTCACCCCCGGCGCCCAGCTGACGATGGTGCGCAATGACAGTTTCGGCCCGGTCATCATCGCGGTGCGCGGAAGCCAGGTCGCGTTGGGCCGAGGTCAAGCGCAACGGGTGCTCATCACCCGGCCCTCTAATGGGCAAGGCAGCTAGCTATGGCCGGCAAATCGGAGAATAAAGCAACGCGGAATGCCACGCCAGCCGCGGACTCCCTCACCATCACCCTGGCGGGACAACCTAATGTCGGGAAATCCACGATCTTCAATGTCCTCACCGGCCTCAGCCAACATGTAGGCAACTGGCCGGGCAAGACCGTGGAACAGAAAGTAGGCAAATTCACTCATGCGGGGCAGAACTACACGGTGGTGGATTTGCCGGGCACGTACAGCCTCACCGCCAACTCCGAGGAGGAGCGGATCGCACGCAACTTCATCATCCAGGAAGAACCGGACGTGGTGGTGGTCGTGGTCGATGCCGCTGTGCTGGAGCGGAGCCTCTATCTGTTAGCGGAGATCCTCTTGCTCCCCGCGCCGGTGGTATTGGCGCTTAATATGATTGACGTGGCGGAACAAGAAGGCATCCAAATAGAAAGCGCAGTCTTGGAGGCCGCGCTGGGTATCCCCGTAGTGCCGCTGAACGCCGCTCGCGGGCGCGGCATCCGCGAGTTGATAGCGGCAGTCGAGACCTTATCCACCGGGCAATATAATTATCATCCCCGCTACCCGACCATTCTGCCGGCCCACCAGGAAGTGTTGGCAGAGATTCTGGCGCTCATCCAGGACGATGCGCCGCCACTCTATCCGCCCAACTGGATCGCCCTCAAACTGCTAGAAGGGGATGAGGAGCTCACCGCACTGATGGAGCAACGTCTCCCGCCAGAGAAATGGGAACAGGTCTATCAGCACTTCTATGCGCATGAGGATGCCATCCTAGATATCGCTGGGGCGCGCTACGAGTGGATCGAGCGCATGATTCGCGCTGCCGTCATCCGGCCCAAAGTGGGGCAGGTAGGTTTGACGGCGCATTTGGACAAAGTGCTCACGCATCCTCTCTGGGGCACCGTTGTCCTGTTAGCCGTACTGGGTTTTGTCTTCTGGCTAACTTACGCTCTAGGCAGCCCCCTACAAGCGTGGCTAGATGGTCTCTTGGGTTTGCTGGGCGATTACGTGGCAACGCTGCTCCACGGCGCCCCCGTCTGGTTAGTAGCTCTCTTGACCGATGGGGTGATCGGCGGCGCGGGAATGGTGCTCACCTTCTTGCCCATTCTACTCATCTTCTTCGCGGTACTGGGGATTTTGGAAGATACTGGTTATATGGCCCGCGTGGCCTTTCTCACCGACCGGTTCATGCACTCGATGGGGTTACATGGCAAGAGTTTCATCCCGTTGTTGTTAGGCTTCGGGTGCAACGTCCCCTCGATCTTGGGCGCCCGCATCATTGAGACCAAACGCGCTCGTCTGCTCACCATTTTACTGGCGCCGCTGATTCCTTGCACTGCACGGATGGCGGTCATCACCGTGCTCACCCCCATCTTCTTTGGGGCTGCGGCTGGCTGGGTCGCCTGGGGCTTAGTGGTTTTTAGCCTCTTGGTGCTGGTGGGATTAGGACTATTGCTGCACCGCTTCATCCTTAAAGGCGAACAAGTCGCTTTTATCATGGAGCTGCCCCTCTATCACCTCCCCAATTTCCAAACCATCGGCCTATACGTCTGGCAAAACGCGGTCGCCTTCCTCAAAAAAGCCGGCACCATCATCTTGGGCGTCTCCATCATCATCTGGATATTCTCCTACTTCCCCACTGGCGACCCCACAGAGAGTTATCTAGCCCTGACCGGGCGCTGGTTAGAACCGTTGGGTGTGTGGATGGGGCTGCCCTGGCAAGCACTGACGGCCTTGCTTACCAGCTTCATTGCCAAAGAGAACACCATCGCCACGCTGAGCATTCTCTATGGCGATTTAGAAACCGTCCTGCCCACCGCGCTCACGCCCGCCGCGGCGCTGGCCTTCTTAGTAATGCAGATGCTCTTCATCCCTTGCGTGGCGGTCGTTGCTACCATCAAACAAGAGACCAACACTAAATGGACGTTGGTGAGTGTGGGAATGTTGCTGTTCATCTCTTGGGTAGCTGGCGTGCTAGTCTACCAACTAGGCCACCTGGTGTTCTAGTCAGGTTAAACCAAATTGAGGATTTCGCCATGGAGGCACAAAGAGCACCGAGAAGAGAAATCTACGTAATCTATGGATGAAATTTATTCGATTAGTTCAGACTGAGGTTTCTAATGCTACAACAGTTACTGCGACAATTAACCCACGGTCAGCTACAACCGCCAGAAGAAGTGGCGCGCACGCTGGGTACCACTCCCGCGCTCGTGGCGCAGATGACGGAGCAGTTGGTAGCCCGCGGCTACTTGCAGAGCAACGCGGCGCAGGGTGCCACCAGCTGCGCACATTGTCCGCTACACACAGTTTGTAACACCATCAAGCGGCAACCGCGTCTCTGGTCATTGACCGCGAAAGGGGAGCGAGCAATGCGGAAGGAGGTATAAGCGCATGAGCAAATCGGCAAACGGCATTCCTCATGCCGCTACCAATCGCCGGTCTACTATCTCTTCCCCTCCTTGTGTGCTATTTATAGTAGAGGATAATCTATCTGGGGTTAGTGGAGTCAAGCCGGGATGACCATCATCGGCGCGGCGACGCGTAAACTGCTGCTACTCGCCAATCCCTGATTACTTTTTTTCGGAGGTAACAAATATGCAAATACCACTTTCTTGGCTTAAAGATTACGTGAATATCGAGCTCCCCATTGCTGAATTACGCCGGCGCCTGGACTTGGCCGGCTTGGAAGTTGAAACCATCGAGGCGCTCGGATACCCGGAAGCAGCATTACCCTGGGACCCAGAGAAGATACTCACCGCCGAGGTGCTTGCCGTGCGTCCCCATCCCCACGCCGACCGGTTGGTGTTGGCCGAGGTGAATTACGGTGGCGACGAGCACGAGATCGTCGTTACCGGCGCGCCCAGTCTCTTCGCCCGGCGCGGAGAAGCGGAGTTACATCTCAAGGTAGCCTTCGCCTGGGAAGGCGCCGTGCTCTACAACGGGCACAGTGAAGGTTGGGAGAAGATCAAGCTGCGCCCCACCAAAATCCGGGGCGTGCCTTCGCGGGCGATGGTCTGCTCCGAGAAGGAGCTGGGCTTGGCGGAGGAACAGACCGACATCATTTACCTGGACGCGGAGACTCCGGTAGGCGTCCCGCTAGTGGAAGTGCTAGGTGATTACATCTTGGATTTTGACATCAAAGGCCCCTTCGGACATCTGCAATCAGTCTACGGCATCGCGCGCGAGATCGCCGCGCTGCTTGACCAACCGCTCAAGCGCTATCCGCTGACCGCGGCCGAACGGCTCTCTCTCACCTCCGCCCCCGACGTGGACTTCATCGAGCTGGAGATTGCCGCCCCCGCTCTCTGCCCGCGCTATACTGCCACCTTAATCCGCGATGTGGAGATCAAACCGTCTCCCTTCTGGCTGCAAACCCGCCTGCAGCGTGCGGGGGTGCGCCCCATCAATAATATCGTGGACATTACCAACTACGTGATGCTAGAGCTAGGTGAGCCGTTGCATGCCTTCGATTACGCGCTCTTGCGTCCCCGCGAAGCTGGGGGGAAACCGGCCATCACCGTCCGGTGTGCGGCAGCGGGCGAGGAGATGCAAACCCTAGACGCCGTGACGCGCACCTTTGATAATGAAATGCTCCTCATCACTGATGGCGGCGGCCCGGTAGCCGTGGCCGGCGTGATGGGCGGCTTGGAGAGCGAGGTGGTCGCCGAGACCACCAATATCTTATTGGAGGCGGCCAGCTTCAACTTCATCAATGTCCGCCGCACCGCCCAGACGCTCAAACTGCCTAGCGAATCTTCCGCGCGCTTTGGCAAACGGGTTGATACGGAGCTCGCTTTCAGCGCCGCGGCGCGCGCCGCCGAGTTGATGGCCGAGCTGGCCGGAGGCGCCGTCGTCGCTATCGTGGGCGACCACTACCCCGGCAAACCCACCCCCGTCACCATCACCTACCGGCCCGCGCTGGCGGCTCGCATCTTGGGCGTGGAAATTCCAGTAGCGGAACAGCAACGCATCCTAACCGCGTTGGAATTCGAGCTCGCCGCTGTGGATAGCGAGCAATGGCGCGTCACCGTGCCCTCCTACCGCCTGGACGTGCGCCGGCCAGTCGATCTCGTTGAGGAGCTGGGGCGCATCTGGGGTTACGACCGCTTCCCGCATACGCTCATCGCCGAGGAGTTGCCGCCGTTACGCCACAATCTGGAATTAGAGGGCGCGGAGCGCGTGCGCGACATCTTGGCCGGCTTGGGGCTGGATGAGGTGATCACCTACTCCCTCGTGGATCCCACCGATGAGGAACGGCTGCACCCGGAACAGACGCTCGCGCTGTCCGGCCAATCCGTCACCTTGCGCAACTCCCTCGCGCCGGAACGCTCCCAGATGCGCCGGACGCTCCTCCCCGGCTTGCTACGCAGAACCTGGGACAACCTCCGTTTCCTGGAACGCATCGCCATCTTTGAAGTCGGGCGGATTTATTACCAGATCGGCGTGCCAAATCCGGCCACCGGTGAAACCGGTGTCACTGAGCCACGCCGCCTCGGTATCCTGCTCACCGGCCCGCGTCAAAAACGTTGGTATCTGGAAACCGACCGCGAGTCGCTAGACTACTTTGATCTCAAGGGAATTGCCGAAGCGTTGTTACGCCGGTTGGATTTGACCGGGGACATTACCTGGGAACGCGGCGAGGATACCGCCTATCATCCAGGACGCTGCGCCACGGTCAGCGTGGCGGGGCAACCGCTGGGCGTGCTGGGCGAGCTGCATCCCGTGGCGCGTGAAGCCTTTGATCTCCCGGAGCAGCCCTTGGTCCTCTTAGAATGGGATTTGGACGCGCTGCTGGCCGCCAGCCGGGCCGCCGAAGCCACCAAAAAAGTGGGTCGCGTCTCCACCTACCCGCCCGTACATCAAGACCTGGCGCTGGTAATGGACGAGGCTGTTCCCGCCCTGGAGGTGCAACGCGCCATTCTCAAAGCGGGCAAAAACCTCGTCACCCGCGCCACCCTCTTTGATGTCTACCGAGGCCCGCAACTAAAGACGGGTCAGAAGAGCCTCGCTTTCGCTCTTACCTACCAATCCGCCGATCATTCGTTGAGCGAGCAGGAAATCCAAGACTTGCGACGCCGCATCCTCAAACGCCTCAAGTACACGTTGAATGTCACCTTGCGCGCGGTATAGCGAGGGAGCGATAAGGCGAGGGAGCGCCTGGTGAATAAATTCGCGGCTACGGTTGCGAAGTCGCCCTACGGCGACTCCGTGATTGGTCTCACGGCCACGGCGGCTGGTTGTCATTCCGAGATAGAGCGACGTGCTATGCGCGGAGCTCGCCAGCGAGGAATCTCTAGCATCTCTGAAAGTTTTGGAGCGGAAGCAGGAGGTTCTTCGACTGCACTCCGCTACGCTCCCCGTTCGGCTGCGCTCAGGGCAGGCTGCTCGGAATGACAAATCCTGCTGGTGACGCGAAAAGGATTTCGCGGCTACGAGGCGTCCACCATCAGGCAGTATACCTCAGACGTCCCTCCAAAAAAGACCTCCGATTTTCTAAAAGAAAATCGGAGGTCTGAGCTGTTACGGAATGTTATTCTCTGTTACTGCACCGCCGCCAGCAATTTAGCGAGCTGATATCCTGATTTCTCTTCCGCCGCGAGTAACTGCGTGATGATCTCATACCCGGCGGCAATCTCTGCCCGCGCTTTTTCCGGCGCGTCGCCAGCCAGTAGTTCCACTGTCTCCAGCATTAGCAGATACCAGAGGAAGTGCTCAAAGGCCTCTTGGTTGAACCAGAGGACACCCTCATAGCGGTTGACGCCTAAGTAGGCTTGCACCGCTGGTTCGCATAACGCCGTTTGAAGAAGGTCAAGGGCTGTCACCGCGCCTAAGCTCTCCGCTCCGCCCAGCCAGCGCCGGTGCCCGATGAACAGTTTGATGGTAGCTAGCGCGTGGCGGGTAGGTTCCTCGGCGACTCCCAACTCGCGCAAGGCACGGGCGATAACTTTGTCCAAGAGCCAATCCGCTAGCCAACTGCGGCTGATAGCGGCGTACTCTTCGCTCTCCACCAGCTTGCCCAAATTATGGGTAAAGAGCCACCCCAGCAGGGTTCCCCAAACCACCGGTTCATCCGCGGCCAGCCTGGTGAGCAGGTAGTCTCGCAACTCCTTGTCGGCCGGACTTGTTCTTGAATCATCCTCCGCCCAGAAAGCAGCTAGTGTTAAGAGCGCCTCTAATTTGGCGCAGACTTCCTCGGCGATCTCCTGCATCTTTTCTTCGTGCGCCTCGTCCGATTCGGTCTCCTGGATGGCGCGCAACAGATCCAGCATCTTCTGTTTGACCTGCTGGGAGACACGTTGGTCAGCTATGCGGGTTTCCGTCTGGCGCGCTTGCAACAGCCATTCAAAGGCCGGGGCACTGATTAACATGCGTAGCGGCGCGTGGACCGGTTCCAGGAGCAATTCTTGGAGCGCTTCTCTGATGTTAGGGACGCCTTTGCCATTGAGAGTGTGGTTCAAACGGGCGTACTGCCGGCTCTCGTTATCCTGGACTATTTGGAAATTCAAGAAGACGTGAACTTGATAAGCGCGTAGCTGGGCGTAGAACCCCTGTTCGTGCAGCTCGCGGCAGCTGCGGATATACTCCAACCCACTGATGGCGTCGTGGAAGAGAAGGTAGGTATCTGCGGTATTGGGGATATTAAGCCCGCTGGTCAACGTCTTTTGGACCAAGGCTTTTTCTCCATTAGGGCCCTTGATGGCGTAGGCAGCCGAAGTTTGGAGCCAGCCACTGGTCGTGGCATAACGATTATGGTAGAGTACCAGGGTGCGCTCCCCATAAGCCTCGTTGCTGTAGGCAAAGACGTTCTCATCCACGTGGCCTTCAGGAGTGTAGAAATCGTAGAGGAGGAAGTCTGCCACTTCCGCGAAGAGATACCGCTTGTGCAGCAACGGGAAGATTTCCCGTTTATGTCGCTCTACCAGCTGGGGATGGGGCGTCTCATCCCAGTAAGCGCGACGGTACTCCATGCCATACTTCTCAGCGTAGCCTTCAACCTGTCCATGCCCGAACATCGGCAGGCCGGGGAGCGTCGCCATCAAAGTGCAGATACCGAAGTATTTATCGCCTTCGCCAAATTGATCAATGGTGGTGCGCTCGTCGGGGTTATTCATAAAGTTGACGTACCGTTTGAGGATTTGCGGGTCAAATTCTAGCGTGTTCTTGATTAGTTGACGGTACTCGTCGTTTTTCTCGTCGCGCAACATGTTCATAAAGGCGCTGTTATAAACGCGGTGCATGCCCAGCGTGCGAACAAAATACCCTTCCATCATCCAGAAGGCCTCGGCCAGCAACAAAGTATCTGGGGTCTCCGCGGCCACGCGATCTACCACCTCGCGCCAGAATTCTACGGGGAAGACCCGGTCAAACTCCGCTTTGGTCATGCCAAAATCGGCGCGGGTAGCAATGTCGCCGCCGCTGCCCGGTTCCGGGAACCAGAGACGCTGGTAATGCTTCTTGGCTAACGTCATCGCCGCGTCAAACCGGATAACGGGTGAACGGCGCGCCACATCTAGGATAGTCTGGATCACGGCCTCGCGCACTGCCGGTAAGAGGTAATTCAACTGCGCCGTATCATTCCAAGGCATACTGGTACCATCGTTGCCGTGGTAGATATACTTGGTATCGCCGGTCCAATGATCGACGCGCTTGAAGACGACGGCAGCGTCGCTATGCTCATAGTAATGATCTTCCAAATAGACCCCTACGCGGTCGTCGGCAGAGAGATCCTCGCCGTTGAAGGTGTAGGTGGGGAAAGGGCTGTAATTCAAGTGGATAAACCAATTGGGATGTTCAATCATCCAGCGGGAATCAATGCCGGTATGATTGGGCACCATATCGCTGGCCATCCGAATACCGTATTTCCAGGCGCGCTCTTTGAGATTCTGGAAGGCTGCTTCTCCACCCAGGTCAGCGGCGATGATGTAATCGTAGAGCGAATAAGCCGAAGCGACCGCCTCTGGATTGCCCATAATTTGCTTAATGCGCTGGGAAGCTTGACTGCGTTCCCAGAGACCGATGAGCCAGAGGCCGGTGACACCCCGGCGCGCCATACGCGCGAGAACTTCATCCGGCACCTGCTCCAACCGGTGAATTTCGTGACCAAATTCTTTTGATAGCTGATCCAACCAGACGTAAACGTTCTTGGCTAAGAGAACTAGCCGGGGCATCCAATCGCTATCGGAGCTAAAGTGTTCGGGGGCTTCCTCTTGACCCTTGAACTCATAAACTTCCGCCGGCCCTGGCCCTAAGCCGAAGAAAACTTTGTTTTCTTCGGCCAAAAAGTCCAGACTGCTCAACAGGCGGACGAGACGTTGACCGAGGAAAGCCCCCCAGCGAGTGCGGATATATTCCAACTGTCCGGTAAGTGAGCCGGGGCTATTAAGCGCGGGGGCGCGCAGCAGCTCAATCAGGCTTGCATCCCCCGCTCCAAAACCTGGCGCTCCCTCGAAAAAAGCGTGGAGGGTAGTGATGAGCTCCACATAGGCGGTCTGTTGGCTCAACTGGCGATCATCAAATAGCTCACGGAAAGGGCCAAAGGCGGGGTTGTTGTTAGCCAACCAGAGCAAGAGGAGCTCCTCTAAGACCACCTGCTGGTGGGGCGTGCCGCCAGTCTCTCCCGTCAGATACTCTGCCAACGGCAGCTTACCGCGATAGACGGCTACCGGCGGGAACTCGTCAGCAAAAGCGGCTAAAGCCGTCTCCACGGCCTCTGGCCCCAACTCTACAACCAGGTACTCTAGCGCGGCCGCCATCACTTGCGGGTTACGTTCTTCCCGATAGCGAGCGATGACGTGATGCGAGAACTCGTCAATCAAGCCCAGCGCGTTGATATCGCTAGCGCGTACTGCCTGTTCGGGGTGTGCGCTGAGATCACGTTGCGCATTCATCTTTTGGGCAAAGAGTCGCGCTGCGTGGAAATTCGCAAAGAGGACGTTGCCGCTTAAGGAAAATAGAGAGTCGCTAAACTGATAACGATCTCTGGATTGACGGGAGATGTGAAATTCACGCCGTGTATAGTCTCTAGGCAATGTTACCTTGAGCATAAAATTCCTCCTATGAAAGCCCTCCCCACAGAGGGCGCTAAAACTTTCGGAACTTGCCAGACCCGGTTAGCGTTGGCTTGCGTCCGCGCGGGTGGCCGTAAACGGGTATTTTCACTTCTTGAACTCAGCTGGATGGGAATGTTGCCGGAGTGGTTTTCTAACGTAGCGCAGAGCCAACATAGCCTAAGATCATGCTGGCGATCAATACAATACTAAAAACAACCATTACAATTTGCGGCCAATTTGTTTTATTGTGGCGTCTCATAGGTGCCTCCAAGCGTTCTTTCTCTTATTCATAGGGGTTACTTAACATATCGCATTATAGCATAGCTCGTAGAGTTCACTATGGTGCGAGAGAACGGTCACATCTGACTATCTGCCGGTTTTAGGTGATAGGACACGGACGAGCACCGACCAGCGCGGAAAATACTTCCGGCTGCGCATGCTCGGGTCGGTTCCCTGACTATGCCCACAAGGCGTGACTGGTTTGGGTGGCGCGGCGCGGGCGGAGACTGTATCGCATAACGTGATTTAGGCAGAGGAATGGCCGCAGCGAGACGACGTACTAATCCCCAATCCCTGATACACTAACTCCTATTTTGAACAATTAATCTGGCGATTGAAGTACTGTATCGCACGACGATAAATCATCTAACTACGAATTGAGCGTAGCGGGAATGTCGGCCCGAAGATGATACAGGTTTTATATTTTATCCGTGTTCATCTGCGTTGATCTGCGTCCCTTCGCGCGTCTGGCGGTAACTTGTCGTTTTACACCTGAGCGAACGTTAGTACTCTGATATAATTCCGTTGATTTTTCAAAGCCGGGTGGTATCATAGCTCTGTCTGGTCAAGTTTTACGGGAGGGGTTCTTGTCGCTGAAACATGGAGTACGAGTTTTAGAAGTGCTAATTGTCTTGGGAGTGTTGGCTCTGGTGATTTTGGGGTGGCGCGCGGCCCACAATCAGGAGCCGGCCATAGTACAGATCACACCGATACCGCTTTCGCCAACCGCTCTCCCCCCCACGGCGACCGCGACGCTGACCCCCTCGCCAACTCTTACCCCGGCACCCACCGCCACGCAGCGTCCCAGCGCGACGCCCACGGCTACTCCGACTGCTACTTCCACCGCGACACCGATCTTGAGACCGCCGTCGTTGTTTCATGCTACCCCGGTATCAGCCACGACGTCGGTAATCACCTCGACGCGCCCGCGACCCACCGCGATGCCTCTCATGGAGCAGCCCGCGGGCACAATCAATATCTTGCTGCTGGGGAGCGACCG
>DUEJ01000153.1 GCA_011192175.1 Thermoflexia bacterium | reverse complement strand
GGGCGCTGTTATGTTATCAGTGTTAAAACTCTCCCCCCAGCTCAGGCGGCGTTACTGAATGTCAGCGGCAAACCCCAGTTGATAGTACGCGCTAAGGAGGCTGGCTTCACGGGCCTCAAGCTGCGCGTGAAACTTGAGGCTCCTGAGTTGCCGTCCGCTGGTAAAGGAAAGGGGAAAGGGAAAGATGAAGCCTCCACGGCGGAACCGACTAACGGAGGATTGCCGCCCTTTACGCTAACCGTGGAAAAGGAGAAGCTCAGTGGCGGCTGGCGGATGAAAGAGGTTCGCCAAGTAACACTGAAAGAGGAGGTTCAGGAGAGCGGTGAAAAGCAGGTGGTGATAGCTTATAAAGACAACAAGTTCCCGGAGTTCATCGAGCTCTTACTGCCAGCCACCGATCTGCCGTTAGCTAAACTTTATCCCCGCACTCAGCAACAGTCCCTCAAGATCGAAGAGAAAGTGCTGACGCCACCCACACCTTCTGATTTCCAGGGGGATGTCACGGAGCGCACCGGCATTGAGGGCTTAGCCGAATTGGATGACGCCACCATGCTCGTGGTGCCGGATTTGATGACGCCCATGCCCGGACAGAAAAGTCTAAATTTGGATACCATCAAGGCCGTGCAGACTCTGATGATTGCTCATTGTGAACAGATGGGTGATCGGATGGCGATCTTGGACGCGCCGCCCCACATGAAGCCCGCCGAAATCAATAAATGGCGCATGAAAATTGCCGGGTACGATTCCAGCTACGCAGCCCTCTACTACCCCTGGATTGAAGTAAGTGACCCGGTTACTGATCAACCTAAACTCGTTCCGCCCTCTGGTTATCTGGCCGGGATTTGGGCGCGGAATGATAATACGCGGGGCGTACATAAGGCTCCCGCCAATGAGATCGTGCGCGGAGCTACGGGGTTGGCTTACAATGTCACCAAGGGCGAGCAGGATGTGCTGAATCCCAACGGGGTTAATTGCATCCGGGCGTTCGCGGGGCGCGGAATTCGTGTCTGGGGAGCGCGCACGCTCTCCAGCGATCCTTCATGGCGTTACATTAACGTGCGACGCCTCTTCAACTACGTTAAAAAGTCTATCGAGCGGGGCACACAGTGGGTGGTCTTTGAGCCGAATGAGCCGCGACTTTGGGCCCGCGTGCGCAACGCCGTGGATTCCTTCCTCACCATCGTCTGGCGCGAGGGAGCGTTGTTTGGGCTCTCCCCGGCACAGGCTTTCTACGTCAAATGTGATGAGGAGCTAAATCCACCGGCCTCGCGTGATATGGGACGGCTGATCGTCGAAATCGGTATGTCCCCCGTCAAGCCGGCGGAATTTGTGATCTTCCGTATCAGCCAGTGGGCGGGACAGTAGCAGCCCCGCTGCTACCAAGGATCAAAATTGGCCGTGAGCTGTAGAGACTTTGAGTTAGGTTAATTTTCGCGCTTTTGGAAAATAGAGGAGGCAAAAAATGGCTATTCGTAGCACAGATCCCCTAATTGGTTTTCAATTTTCGATCAAGATAGAGGGCCGTGATGAATTGAGTGGTTGGTTTACAGAGATTGAGGGAGTAGGTTCAGAAAATGAAGTCGTGGAGCACAAGACCTCCACCGCAGATGGCAAAGAAGTGGTGCAGATGATCCCGGGCCGAGTAAAATGGTCCCCGGTAACTTTGAAACGAGGCATCACTACCAATATGGCGTTTTGGGATTGGCGTCAGGAAGTCGTCAACGGTGATATGGAAACGGCCCGTACGGATTGTACCATCTTCATGCACGATCGGGAGGGCACCGCCGTCGCCGGGTGGAAACTAGTCCGCTCCTGGCCTTCTAAAATCAGCGGGCCGTCAATGAAGACCGATAGCAATGACATCGGCGTTGAAGAGCTTACCATAGTCCACGAGAACCTGGAGCGTATTAAGATCTAGTCCCAACTTCAGCTATTCTGCGTTGGGGTAACGTATTGCGTGTTGTGTAAACTACTTTATATGCAGCACGCAATACGAGTTTATTTAGGGGGACATTGCAGAGGAGTATAATCCGTGTCTATCCAGACAAAATTTGAATTCACTCTCCCGCGTGGTTACGTAGATGAACACGGTAACGTGCATCGTCAAGGGGTCATGCGTCTGGCCACAGCGATGGATGAGATCGCGCCGTTGCGTGATCAGCGCGTGCGGGCCAACCAAGCTTATTTAATTGTTGTCTTACTCTCCCGCGTTATCGTTAAGTTGGGCACACTCTCCGAGATCACGCCATCTACCATAGAGAAACTCTTCGCCGCTGATCTAACATATCTTCAGGAGCTCTACCGGCGGATCAACGAGCAGGGTGTCAGTGATATTCCCATTGCTTGTCCCGCATGTGGCGCTCAATTCGAGCTCGACCTGGGTGACCTGACGGGGGAATCATAGGCTACCCCCTTGACCGCCTGCACCAGGAGGTAGCCTACATCGCTTATCATCTTCATTGGTCGCGGGATGAAATCTTAAATCTGGAACATCCCGAACGCCAAACTTGGGTAGAGGAAATAGCCCAAATCAATCGCAGGTTAAATGCAGAGATTCAGGAGGATTGATAGGAGACGAGAGCGCTAAATTGTCCATCCCTACCAATTGACTAACAATGACGAAAGCACACACATCAAAGATTGATCGGAGCCGGCGGACTCCCTCTGCCGAAGAGGTTTACGCATCCATTGACCGTGAAATGCTGGCCCAAAAGATTTACCAGTTATTGAGGAAGGAACTCCGCATTCAGCGGGAACGTTTAGGATACCAGCGGCGCTAAGGAGGAGGCAATGCCAGAGGGAAATCAAGGTCTGAAACAATGGGGGGCATCTCCAGCCACTACGTTTAGATACTACGTAGAATTGAAGAGTGTCATTGAAGGAGCCTTCACCGAGTGCAATGGTCTAAATGTGGAACGTGACGTGTACGAGTACAAAGAAGGTGGCGTCAATGATCATATTCACATTCTAGCGGGCCGTGCTAAATACGGTGGTAATATCGCGCTCAAGCGAGGGGTTACGTACTCTGACGTACTCTGGAAGTGGTTCCAGGAGGAACTGACCCAGGGAATGGCCACTCCGGTACAGATGGCGGTCATTCTGATCGTGCGTTATGATTACCAGCGCAAGAAACGCATTGCTCTGCGATGGAATGTAAAGCAGGCTTTCCCGGTCAAATGGACAGGCCCAAACCTGAATATGTCTAGTAATGATATCGCGGTCGAAGCAATTGAAATCGCACACCAGGGCTTGAAGATGGAGCGTCTGGAATTCTAGGTACCAATGGCAGCCGAGAAAGAACGCTCAATGCAACTGCAACGCTATCCGACCACCACGTTGGCCCGGAAAATTGCTGCACGTAGGGGAAGCTCCACAATTAGTGGCACCGGTAGGCAGTTGATTATCGAACGAATCCAACGACTGGTTCCGCGGGCGGCTTTCATCCAACCGCCAGGTGAACGCTCTCCAGAAATAGAGTCTAATCAAATACGTTTGACCCCTTCATCGCGCTCCCCACACATTATGAGGGCTTTAGCTATGCCCCTGGCAGGTGTGCGGGAGCGCAAGCCGTCGGTAGAACCGGAGTTACTGGCAAACGTTGAATCACCGGCAGAAACTAACGTTGATGGTGGTGCAGGAGAGACACCGGAATGGTTCGAGAACTTACCTTCTTTTGAAGAAGCCACCTCGCGCTTGCGTTTTCCCGCTTCCGTGGAGGTCAAACCTCCTCACGCTGAACAAGATACAATGCCAAGCGCCCCGCGACCTTCGGTGCCGTCCCCCGTTTCGCCATCCCCTTCTCCTCAGATAGCGCGGAAACCTGCCGCTCCTGAATCCGCTACTCCTCACCCCCGGCGGATGCGAGTTTACACACAGGTCGAAGAATTTACATCTGGCAGCCAGCCGCCGCCAATCTCGTTGCAGGACTTGCGGCGGGTCCATGTGGGAGAACCAGCAGTGCAACGGCTGCCAGCGGAGGATACGGAATTACGGGACGCGACCTCAGTTGCGGAGCCGCCACAACCGGCAGCGGGACTGGCGGGGGAGCGCGGCGCGCTAGCATCCAGGCCGCCCGCGGTACAACGTCTGCCAGCGGAAGATACTGAGCCACGGGACGCGACCTCAGTTGCGGAGCCGCCCCAGCCGGCAGCGGTGCTGGCGGGGGAGCGCGGCACGTCAGCGTCTACGTCACTAG
>DUEJ01000152.1 GCA_011192175.1 Thermoflexia bacterium | reverse complement strand
GGCTTGCTGGCGGAGCTGGCGGAAAAATACGCGGAGTTCTCCAAGATTACTGCACATCTGCAAGCTATCCGTGAGGATGTGGTGGAACATACGGATGTTTTCCTCTCCACGGATGAGAGTGACCACGACGGTGCCAGTGCCCCCGCTGGCGGAGAGTCACGAGTGCTGTTGCAAAATTACCAGGTTAATCTTTTGGTAGACCATAGCGCATCCCAGGGCGCGCCGGTTATCTATGAGGACAACCCCACCTATCAAAATTTGATCGGGCGGGTGGAGCATGAGGCGCGGCTAGGGACGCTCTTCACTGATTTCCGGTTGATCAAACCCGGCGCACTGCACCGCGCCAATGGCGGCTACCTGATCATAGATGCGCGCAAACTGCTGATGCAACCCTATGCCTGGGATGGACTCAAGCGTGCTTTGCAGAGCAATCAAATTCATATTGAATCCCTGGGACAAAAACTGAGCCTCATCAGCACCATCTCGCTGGAACCGGAAGCTATTCCGCTGCAAGTCAAGGTGGCACTCTTTGGCGAACGGCAACTCTATTACTTGCTCTGGGAACTAGACCCCGAATTTGCCGAGCTCTTCAAAGTGGAGGCGGACTTCGAGGAACAGATGGAGCGGAATCATAAGAACCAACCGCTCTACGCCCGACTGATTGCCACCTTAGCTCGCAAGGAGCAGCTGCGGCCCCTCACTCGCAAGGCGGTGGTGCGGGTGATTGAGGAGAGCGCGCGGTTGGCCGGAGACCAGGAGAAGCTCTCCACGCAGATGTGTACGGTGATGGATCTCTTACGCGAGGCCGATTACTGGGCTGACCGGCAGGCGCGGGCGGCCATCACGGTGGCGGATGTGCAACAGGCCATCATCTCGCGGATCAGCCGGGCTAACCGTATCCAGGAGCGGATCCGGGAGGGAATTTTGCGCGAAACTTACCTGATTGCCACCGCTGGCCGGGAGATCGGCCAGCTCAACGGGCTTTCAGTCATACAGTTGGGGAATTACGCTTTTGGCACTCCTAGCCGCATCACGGCCACGGTTTATCTGGGGGAAGGCAAGGTCCTGGATATCGAGCGGGAGGTGGAATTGGGCGGGCCGTTGCACTCCAAGGGGGTGCTGATCCTCACCGGGTTCTTGGGCCGGCGGTACGCGCAAGAGGCGTCATTGGCCTTTACGGCCAGCCTGGTCTTTGAGCAATCTTATAACGAGATCGATGGCGATAGCGCCTCCTCCGCTGAACTTTACGCGCTGCTCTCCGCCATCGGTAACATCCCGCTCCATCAAGGGCTGGCCGTGACCGGCTCGGTGAATCAACATGGGCAGGTGCAGGCCATCGGTGGCGTCAACGAGAAGATAGAGGGCTTTTTTGATCTCTGTCAGGCGCGCGGGCTGACGGGCGAGCAGGGCGTCCTCATTCCTGCCGCTAACGTCAAACAGCTGATGTTGCGTCAGGACGTGGTGGCGGCGGTCGCAGCAGGAGAATTTCGGCTCTACCGGATAAATACTATTGACGAGGGCCTGGAAATTCTCAGTGGTTTGCCGGCCGGCGAGCTGGACGCGCTGGGCAACTATCCTGAAGGGAGCGTCAACTATTGCGTCCAACAAGCTTTAATTGACTTGGCGGAGAAACGGGAGGAGTTTGGGCGTCGCGACGGGGAAAAGGAAACCGATGAATGAGCAAGCAGTAGAGATCCGGCGCATATTGGTGGCGTTGGATGCTTCGCCGCATAGCCGCGCGGCGCTGGAAGCCGCTGCCGAGCTGGCTGCCCGTTTCCATGCCGTGTTGAGGGGTTTATTTGTGGAGGATGTCCGGCTATTGCAACTGGCGCAACTACCTTCCAGCCAAGAGATTGGCTATTTCTCCGCTTCCCGGCGACAACTGGACACCACGCAGATCGAACGTCAGCTCCGGGTGCAGGCGAAACGCGCCCGGCGCGCCTTCGCGTTGACGGTCAAACAGATGCAGGTAGCCAGTGAATTTCACGTGACGCGCGGCGTAGTGGCCGCGGAGGTACTGGCGGCCGTTGAGGATGCCGATCTGCTGGTGCTGGGGAGAGCCGGGTGGTCGCGTGTACTGATCAAGCAGTTAGGTTCCACTGCGCGTAGCGCTTTAGCGGCCGCCCCTAACTTGATGCTAATTGCGCCGGCCGGCGGGCGCCTCGGCCCACCGGTGCAGGTCCTGTATGACGGTTCGCCGGCTGCGGAAAAAAGTTTGCTCCTCGCTGAGACTCTCATGGAAGAAGAGCAATGGCTGACCATTCTCTTGCTGGCTGGGGTGGCCAAGCTGACCGCGCTTCACCATCCAGTGCAGGCCCTGCTGTGCCACCGGGTCAACATTGAGTATCAGACACTGCCCCAGAGCAATGTTTCGCGTTTACTCCGGTTGATAGCGGCTAAGAGCACGGGGTTGTTGATCATGCCTCTCCACCCGGCTTCCCTGACGGAGGATGCGCTGTTGACGTTGCTCCCCCAGATAAAAATGCCGGTGCTTTTGGTGCGCTAGTGTAGTTCAACAAGGTCACCTTAAATCTCTGGAGGCCTAGCACTCTCGAATATGTCAGGGTCTAAGTAGTTGGGGATTACGGTATAATTGTAGCATGTGTCGCCACTCTTTATCCACCATAATAGAGAGAAAGGAAATTCAATGCTTACTAGTCTAAAGAAGAACGTGCGTATCTTGATCGTAGATGATGATCATATTATCAACCAGCTAATTCAAACGCTCTTAGAGCGGTTTGGTTACACCATCTGCGGAACGGCAGCCGACGCGCTCGAGGCCGTCCGCCTGTTCAAACAATTACGGCCGGATGTAGTCCTGCTTGATTTGCAGATGCCCAGTCCCGTCTCGGGGCAGGATGAGCGGTTCGCTGGGTTGAGGGCCGCCAAGCAGATCCGTGAGATTGCCTCCACGCCGATTATCCTGCTGACCGCGCACGAGTCGCCGGAGATCACGCGGCGCGCTGGTGAAATTGGGGTGGATAATTACCTCATCAAACCTCCCCGCGCCAACGAGCTGGATCGGGCTATCGTCATCGCGCTGGCGCGGTGGGAAGCCGAAGAGGCTTTGCGCCAGAGCGAAGAACGCCAACGGCAGCTGGTAGAGTTCCTGCCGGTGAGTATCATGATCCTTGACCAGGCGGGGAAGATACTTTTTGCTAATCCAGCGGCTGCTCAGCTCACTGGCGTCGCGAAAAAGACAGACTTGTTGGGGGTGCAGTTGTTAACCATGTTGCCCCTGGCGGGACGTGAATTAGCCTACCAGCGCTTGCAACGGGTGAAAGCGGGCTACTCGCTCACTAATCTGGAGATGGATCTTAAATTAGCCGATGGAACAACGTATTATGTACTTGTCGCAGCTACCCCGTATAGTTATCAGAAACAACCGGCTATTTTGATCGTGATGCGAGATATTACCAAACGAAAAGCGAGGGAAGCCGAACGTCAAGCTCTCTATACCAGGACCGAATCTCTCTATCAGGTTTCGCGCACTCTGGCGACTTTTAAGAGCCAACCGCTCCCCATACAGCTGGGGCTTATCACCCGGAGCGTGGCCCAAGCCTTGCCGGCCGCACGGGTGATGCTCTGTACCGTAGATATGCGGACCCAACAAATTACTCATATCAGCAAGGTCGGGCCGGGAATTGAGGGCATTTCTGAGCCTTCTTTTGAGCAATTAATGAGTGGGCTTAGCGGCTGGGCGATCAAACATTTGCAACCGATACTTTCTCTCAAAGCTAAACCAGACCCTCGCGAGTGTCTGGCGCTGCAACAAGAACGTCAAGATACAGGCGGGGGGAGTGTTGCCGTCACGCCGCTTCTCTATCGCAGTGAGCCGTTGGGGACCCTTACCGCCATCAACCTCGTGGACCAACGGGATTTCACCAGAGACGATTTAGCCAGATTAACAGCGATGGGGAGTCAGATCGGCATCGCATTAAAGAATGCCCTGTTGGCTCAGGAGATGGCTGACCTGAAGATATTCAATGAAAGTATCGTGCGCAGTGTAGGGGAGGCTATTCTTTTAGAAAACGACCAGGGGGAGATTACCTTCGCCAATCCAGAGGCGACCAATTTGTTTGGATATAGCCACGCAGAGTTGTTGACTCACACCAGTAGCGAATTATTTGCAGACGCTAGCGTCATCAAGGAGAACAACGTGTCTCCGATGGATAACGGTGTGACCCGCTACGAGACACAAATACTTAACCAAGCGCGGGTAGAGGTGCCGGTGATTATCAGCTCTCGACCGCTTTTCCAAGAGGGAGAATCTAGGGGGGTGCTCTCTGCAATCACTGATATTACCGCGCGCAAGGAGGCCGAGGAGCAGCTCCAACAATATGCCGCCGAGCTGGAGGAGCATAACGCAGAGCTGGATGCCTTTGCCCATACCGTAGCCCACGATCTTACAGGCCCTTTGAGCGTGCTCATGGGTTATACGAGTTTGTTAGAGGTAGAAATGTCCAGCGGGCAGATTGATGACGCCATGTTGCAGGTAATAGCAACCTCTCTGGAGCGCAACGGGCAGCGGATGGCTAACATTATTGAGGAGCTGTTATTGCTAGCCAGTATTCGCAGAAAGGACGAAATTCCGCGAGAGCCATTGGATGTAGCGGCGATAGTAGCTGCCGTCAGAGAACAGTTACAAGAGCAGATTGTCCGTGTGGCAGCTGAAGTCAGCATCCCGCCAATCTGGCCGATAGCCATGGGTTATGCCCCGTGGGTCGGAGAAGTGTGGGTCAACTACTTGAGCAATGCTCTCAAATATGGTGGGAAACCGCCGCGTGTTGAGTTGGGGGCCGAGATAAGTTCAAACCAGATGGTCCGTTTCTGGGTACGTGATAACGGGCCTGGGCTTACGCCAGAGGAGCAAGAGCATCTTTTCACGCCCTTTGAGCGGCTAAATCAGCTACGCATTGAAGGGCACGGCTTAGGACTCTCCATCGTGCAGCGGATCATCAGCAAACTCGGCGGCGAGGTGGGAGTGGAGAGCGTGCCAGGCGCGGGCAGCACCTTCTACTTCACGTTGCCGTTGGCCGTCCCGTGATTTTTGAAAATAAGTCGAAAGTTGAAAGTTGAAAGCTGAAAGTTGAATTTATCCTGAAACTTCTTTTTTTCTCCGTGTTTTCTGTGTCTCCGTGGTGAGCTAATCTTTTCGGCGGGGAGCTAACTTGACGATTATCAAAGTTGACAACTTAACCAAAACATTTCGCACCGTGCAAAAACGACCGGGAGTGCGGGGCAGTTTGCGGTCGCTCTTCAAGCCGGAATACCAGGCCATCCATGCCGTGCGGGGTTTGGATTTCGAGGTTGCGACTGGCGAGCGGTTGGCATTTATCGGGTCGAATGGCGCCGGTAAATCAACCACGATCAAGATGTTGGTGGGTATCTTGCATCCCACGGGTGGGAAGGCGGAGGTGCTGGGCCGGGTCCCGTGGCGCGAACGCGCACCACTCGCTTACCAAATTGGCACGGTCTTCGGCCAAAAGTCACAGCTCTGGTATCATCTCCCGGCGGCAGATTCCTTCGAGCTCTTGGCCCGCATCTATGCCCTGGACTTGGAAGAGTACAGAGCACGGTTGCATTACCTGGTGGAGATCTTTGATATCGCTGAGTACCTACATGTCCCGGTCCGCAAACTATCCCTGGGACAGCGGATGCGCTGTGAGATTGCCGCCTCGCTGCTACACTCGCCCCGCATTCTTTTCTTGGATGAACCCACTATCGGCTTGGACGTGGTGGTTAAGCAGCGCATCCGTGATCTGATCTTGGAGCTGAACGAGCGCGAGGGCGTCACCATATTTCTCACTTCGCATGATGCCGGTGATGTGGAGGTGCTCTGCAAACGCGCGATGGTGATCAATCACGGTGAAATTATCTACGATGGCAAAGTCTCCGACCTGCGCCGCAATTATCTGCAAACCAAAACCGTCTCCCTCAAGCTCGCTGTGCCGTGGGAGGGTTTCTCCGCCCAGGGTGTGCGGTTGCTCAAGCAGAGAGGCTACGGAGTCAAATTGGAGGTGGATACCGCGCAGACCTCTATTGAGCAGGTGATTGCGCAGCTGCTGGCTCGCTACCGGATCGCTGATATTACCGTGGACGATCCCCCGATGGAGGAGATCATTGCGCAGATTTACCTGGCGCAAACACCGCTTTCGGAGGAGGGCGGTGCGTGCTAACCCGTTATCTCTTTGTGGCCCGCGTCGCGGCCCGCCGCCAATGGTTCTATCGCCGGGAACTCTTCTGGCGTTCCATCTCGATGATTCTCTTTATGGTAGTCTTTATTGCGCTCTGGAAGACGGCTTATCAAGTCAGCGGGAGAAGTGAATTAGCCGGTTACTCTCTGGCGCAAGTGATCTGGTATTTGGGTATGGCGGAGACGGTTATGCTCTCCACCTCCCGCAGTTTTGTTGAAATCAGCGAGGCGGTCAAATCCGGTTCCGTGGCCTACGAGCTGGCGCGCCCGCTCTCCTATCCGCTCTTGCAGCTGGCCCGCTCCCTGGGGAACTCCGCGCCGCGTTTTCTCCTCAATCTAATGGTCGCTCTCTTGGTGGTGCTGCTGGGAACGGGGCAATTGGTGGGCAGCGTCCCCGGTCTGTTGGCTTTCTTGCTCACCGCCGGGTTGGCGCTCCTCCTGGACGCGCTCTTTGCTGTGCTGATTGGACTACTGGCTTTCTGGATAGAGGAAGTGATGCCAGTTTATCTGATCTACCAAAAATTACTTTTTAGTATTGGCGGTCTCTTCTTGCCATTGGAAATCTTCCCTCTCTGGCTGCAACGTGCGGCGAAGTGGCTCCCTTTTCAGCTAATTGCCTACACGCCGGCTCGAGCCTACGTCGCTTTTGATGTGGGGGAGCTAGTGCGCGGTGTGATGGGGCAGCTCGTCTATATCGGTGTGCTGAGCGGCGTACTCTGGTTGCTCTGGCGTCTCGTACAACGGCGGCTGGTCGTGCATGGAGGTTGAGGTTATGAAAATCTGGCGGCTGATCAGTGGTTACGTGCGTCACAACTTCATGGCGGGGATGGCTTATCGTGGCGCGTTCTTCCTGCAAATCTTTGGCATGATGATTAATAATTTGATGCTCCTCTTCTTCTGGAATATGATGTTTTTGAGTTTCCCCACGCTTAATGGTTGGGAGCTGCAAGATATTATCGTTCTTTATAGCATCGTGGCCGTCGGGTTTGGGTTCTCGGTAGTGATCTTCGGCAACGCCTCGCGCCTCGCGTCGCTCATCACCTCAGGTGAGCTGGATTACTACCTCGCGTTGCCTGCCGATCCGCTGGTGCATCTGCTCGTCTCGCGGATGTCCCTCTCTGGCTGGGGCGATTTCTTCTTCGGGTTACTGCTCTATCTTTTTGTGCTCCCGTCCGCTTGGCGTAATCTGCCGCTCTTTCTCCTTCTCAGTCTCTTGGCGGGATTGATTTCCACGGCTTTCGCGGTCCTCACCGGTTCCCTGGCCTTCTGGCTGGGGGAATCTGAACAGCTGGCGGCTCAATTGCGGATGGCGTTGCTCAACTTCAGTCTCTATCCGGTGGATATTTTTTCAGGTGGAGTGCGGCTTTTGCTCTACACTATCATCCCGGCCGCCTTTGTTGGCTCCGTCCCGGCAAAATTGCTGACCGACTTCGATATCTGGTGGTTAGCGGGCTTGATTCTCGTCACCGCGTTGATGGGGGGACTGGCGAGCTGGGTGTTCCGGCTCGGCTTGCGACGTTATGAATCGGGGAATCTCGTTACCGTGCGCGGCTGAAATTTGGCTCTCCTGGAAAAAATCGGATTTTTTAGGAGTACGATACTATATATAGTTCAACCGTAATCCAAGTTACTACGTATAGGGGGGGATATCTGTAAAAATCAGATTTTTCGACTTTTTATGCGCCGTTTCCAACCCCAACTTCATAAAGGCCAACCACTTCACGCGGGAGCTGTTCATCTCTACCATTTCTTATTCTCTGACCTCATTTCCCATCAGACCGAGCTACACGCCATTCTCTCTCCCGCCGAGCAATCCAGAGCCGCTCGCTTGCGCTTCCCCGCGCCGCGCACGCGCTTTATCTTGGCGCGCGGCCTGCTCCGTGAACTGCTGGGCCGTTATCTTGACGTTCCGCCTGCTGAACTCCGTTTCAGCTACAATCCACACGGTAAACCTACGTTGGCGACTCCCGCGCATGCCTGGCTGCACTTCAATCTCTCGCATAGTGAGGAGATGGTGCTCTTGGCGTTCACGTCCGACCGGCCTCTTGGTGTGGACGTGGAGCAAATTCATCCGGTGCAGAAAATGGAACGTCTGGTGGAACGTTTTTTCTCGCCGGCGGAACGAGTCGCCTTTCGTGCGCTGCCGGACGGGCAACGTGAGGCCGCTTTCTTCGCTGGCTGGACGCGCAAAGAGGCTTACATCAAAGGGCGCGGCTTAGGGCTGGCCCTCCCGCTGCACCAATTCGACGTGACCTTGGAACCGCAGAAAGCGCGCCTGCTGGCTGACCGCCAGACGCCCGCCGCCGTGGGGCGCTGGACGCTGCGCAGCTTGGACTTCATACCGGGGTACGCGGCCGCTTTAGCCGTGCGCGGTGAAATCGCGGAAATAGTCCGGTGGGCGGATAGTCGGATAGTTTGATAGTAGCCTGGCGAAGTCCACCTACGGGGACTAGCGCTTTGTCAGATGCATTGCGAGTAGTGGCCGAGGTCTGCGTATCGCCTTCTCGCTCCCTCGCTTACTCGCCTTCTCGCTTCTTCGCTCACTCGCTCCCTCGCTCACTCATAGGGTTGAACGCCGGCGGAGGCGCGCCGCCGCGCCGCATATCGTACCGGGCCAGGAATACGCTGACCAGCATCAAGAGCGCCCCGATCCATTGCAGACCGGAGAGGGTCTCTCTCAACAAGAGCATCGCCAGCGCCAAGCTGATGACCATCTCCATCAAATTTAGGATGACCGTTTGTACCCCTCCTAACCGTTCCATGCTGAAGAACATCGCTAATCGCGCGGCAACAGTGGTGCAGCCTAACGCGACAATGGTCAGCCACCCGCTTCTGGAGATTATGGGTAGCTCGCCTCCGGTATTTATTCCCCAAGCCAACGAGACGGTAAGTGCCATCCCCGTGATGATGTAGAGCGTCGCGGAGCCTGCGGGCACATCCGATAATACCCACTGTCCCATCACTATGTACCAGCCATTGATCGCTGCCGAGGCTATCATTAACATGATCCCCAAATAATCGGCGGGATTAGCGGCGCCCCACGGCGCGGTGACGAAGAAAGCGCCCACCAGAGAGACGCCTAACCGCAACAACGTCAACCTGGTGATCTTTTGTCCGGAAGCAGCCAAGAAGATGACCACCCAGACCGCGTAGAGCGTGCTCAAGAGGGAGGCCGGAGCGGCGTCCAGGCGCACCAGACCGTTGTAGTAAAAGATCGAGCCGATTCCATTGATGCTCCCGACCAACAAGCAGCCGAGCAGAGCCGGCCACTTGATGAGGAGCTGCTTACGCCAGAAGATTAAGTAGCCGGTGAGGAGGAGTAAAGCCGCGACAACCGTGCGCAGAGCTGCGAGCGTGATTGAATCCACCCCGGCGCGATAGGCTAACTTGCCTAGAATCGGCGCCCAGCCCAAAAGGAACGAGGCTAGCAGCCCGCTGTAGATTCCGGTTCTCCGGCGTTTAATTTCATCGGTTGATTGTTCTGTTTTTAGCATGGCAAATGGTGAATGATGAATGAAGAATGAAGAATGGTCAAATAATTAATGGCTAACCGCTAACGGACTAACAGACTAACGACTACCGGACTACCCGACTACCAGACTACCTGACTACCCGACTAACAACTAACCACTGCGCCGCCGAAGAGCCAGGCGGGCCATTCCTTTCCCGGCTCGGTTTTGACTACCAGTGTGTTCTCCCCGGCGTGCAGCTGCAATACCTCTGTGCGGTGGAGCGGGTAGCCGGGCAGTGCCGCGTGGGTCGTTTCGAGTGTCGGTTCAACTGCCAGCGGGTGGCCGTTCAGATATAGCTGGACTTTGCCCCGCGCGGCAAAGAGCAACACTGCTTCGCGTTCCGCCCGGCTCTGGAGGGTGGCGACTAGATAACCCGCTAGCGGAACCCCGTTCTGCAGCTCCTCGCGATATTTGCGGTAGAGGAAGACGGCGAAAGGTTCGTTGATGTTGCGGATCTCCTCATCGCTCTGGCGATAACTTTCCCACTCTAGCGCCGGGTTGAGAGCGCCAGTTTGCGGAGAGAGCACTTCTGCCAGCGGCAAGGCCCGCTCGGCGCGATTATAGACCACGGCTTGCCATTCCGTGATGGCGGGGAAGATGGGTCTGCTCCGGTGGACGAGGCTGAAACTCTGCCCGCGCCACGTGAGCGTGATCTCAGCTTGCCAGCGCATGGTCTCCACCTGGCCGGAGAAGGCGAAGGGCGCGTCAAGGTACTGTGCGGTCTGAACATCTTTGATTTCCACCCGCTCTTGTTGGCTGCCGCCAGATGTCTCTAGCGTGAAGGTGATAGCGAGAGCATAGCTCTCTCCTGGCATGGCCGGCGCGCTGACGATGACGCGGCCTAACTGTTGCGCGGCTTCCTCGGGTGCGGTGAACTCCAGGACGTGCGCGGCCGGCCCGCCCAGCAGCGCGATGGCGGTCGCTTTGCGTGGGCTATCCGGCAAGGCGAACACGTCCTCCAGCGACGACGGCGTGGCCGTCCCCAGGAGGCGGCAGAGATCGGCGGCAATGACGCGCCGGTTCTGCTCCGCGCCCAGCGCGGAGAGCGCGCCCTCGGCTTGCGCGGTGATGGTGACGCCGGCGCGCTTGTTCCGTGGCGCTACTGGGATGCGGGTGGTCAGCGTCTCGGCGTCATACTCCCAGGCGGGCGTCTCTTTCCCATCCAGGAGCACGCGCTGAGGCCGCCGGCTGCCCACCAAGCGGAGCTCATAGCTGCGCGCGGCCGGCAACGCGGGGCAATGGCCGGTGACGGGCGCAATCTCCACTTCCCACGCGGTCTCGCCAGGGCGATTGTAGATGGTAGTCCATTCATACTCTCCGGCGCGGTAAGCCTCGGTCTGGCCGTCGTCCTCGTAGAGGCGGAAGCTATTTTCCGCGCCGGGGAAGAATTCCACCACCAATTTATCCGGGGAGAGCGCCGCCGTGACGCCGGATTTTAGGCGCGGCGCCGGCTGCGCCTCGAAAGCGGGCGCCAACGGCAAAATCGCCCCGGCTTTCAGCAGCATGGGGACGCGCGCCAGATCGCCCACCAACCGCACCCAGTGCGGCCCGGTAAACGTCTCTTGGGTCTGGTAGTCGATCCAGTCGCCCTCTGGAATCCAGACGTCTTGCTCTGCTAACCCGCTCTCTTTGTCAGCCGGGTACACGAAGGGGGCGGCAATCAGCTGGTCGCCGAAGAAGTATTGGTAGCGGGCGGTGTAGGCGGCGTCTTCCTCCGGATATTCGTAGTACAGCGGGCGGCAGAGGGAGCTGCCGGTATCGGCGGCTACGCGCGCCATTGCGTAGATGTAGGGGATGAGCCGGTAGCGTAAATGGAAAGCGTCTCTGGCCGCGTGAAAAACTTTCTCCGGGTAGGCCCAGGGACGGCGTTCACAGCGCGCGTCTTTGGTGGAATGTAGGCGGAGCACCGGGCTGAGCATCCCGTATTGCACCCACCGTGCGTAGAGTTCCGGTTCTGTCGCGCCGCCCATGTGCCCGCCGATATCGTGGCTCCACCAGCCGTAATTAACATTGGCGGCCGTGGAGGTGAACCAGGGCTGGAAGCGCAGCGCCTCCCAGGATACTATCGTATCTCCAGAGAAGCCGATAGGAT
>DUEJ01000151.1 GCA_011192175.1 Thermoflexia bacterium | reverse complement strand
GGTCCTCCCCCACCTCCTAGTAAAATCTTTTTACCCCTCGTTATTTGTAGGCAGTAACACTTGAACAGACAAAAGGGGCTGGGAATTTATCCCAGCCCCTTTTTATGTATTAGAGGGTAGCAGCTCCATATTTCGGGGCAGTTTTCACCACCGAGACACGGAAGGCCCTCGAATTTTTTTATTTTTTCTCAGGGGGCTCTCTGTCTCCGGGGTGCGCATCACAGCCCTGTAACGTCAACGCTCTAGCTCCGCGTAGAGCAGTTCCCGGTCTAGCGGTTCGCGCAGCGGGCCGACGACGCGCAACGTCCGCTCCACGACTTGCCGCGCAAAGAGCATCGCTCGCTGCAAAGTATTACCATCCAAAACCGCCAGCAGAAATCCGGCCCAGAAAGCATCCCCGGCTCCGGTAGCATCCACCACCTCAACCGGATGCGCCGGAAGTGCCCATTGCTCGCCGTGATATGAGAGTAACATTCCTCGCTCTCCCTGGGTGAAGACTACCACTTCCGCCCCCAATTCGTGATAGCGAACTACGTACTCCTCCGCCGTTTTACCGGGACCAAATAACCGTTGGGCATCATCCCAGGAAGGTTTGGTGAAGGTGACATAAGGGAAGAGCCGGCGTAAGACTGCCAACGCCTCTTCACGCTCCGGCCAGACCGTAGGATTATAGTTGGGATCCAGGGAGATGAACTTGCCGTTGGCGCGCGCCAACTGAAATGCTCGCTCCACGGCGGAACGCGCCGGTTCACGCGAGAGCGCAAACGTGGAAGCATGTACTACCCGCGCGCGCCGAATGGCCGCTACGCTGATCTCCTCCGGCGTCAACTGGTAATCCGCGTTGCGCAAGGCGAGAGAATCTGCCGTGCCCGAGGTGCGCGAGATAAAGATCACGGTGGTCTGCGTCGTCGGGTCCAAGACCAGGTAATCGGTCAACACGCCCGCTTGACGCAGTTCCTCAACCAAAAAATCCCCCCACACATCAGCCCCGGCTTTGGAAATCAGCGCAGCGCGGCCACCCAACTTGGTCACGTAGCACGCGATGTTGGCCGGGGAACCGCCCTGGTAGAGCCGAAAAGTGCGCGCATCGTGGAGCGAACTGGTCTCCTCAGTAGAAATAAGATCAATTACCACTTCGCCGATGGTCAGTACATCCAACTCCCCGTGAGGAAGTTGCCTAGTGCCTAACCAGCTATTCCCAGATTGCGCGTTAAAATAGTTTCCGGGGGACCCCAAGGAACGCTGATATTTTCTCTGCAAAAGTCTGCGCCCATCTATGTCCGCTCTTAAGTCCAGGCAGGTGTTTGAGTAGTCACGTCGCATGTTCATAATCTTCTCTAGATAGGCCCGCTGCCCTATCGGCATTTAGTGTCTCGCGGAGCTGCGCCGCCACATTCTCCGGCCGCTCCTGGCAAATAAAGAGACCCAGCTGTTCATAACCGCCGATCTCTTGAGTGTAAGGCAGAAATTCAAAGTAGAGTCCCGCTCCCGGCCCATTATGCGTCACCACGTTATAAGCCGTCTCCCGTCCAATTCGGGGCATGATGTCTCGAATAGCGCGGATCGCGTCCCGCCAACCGGCAGCGACCGCTTCAATTTCAACTGCGGAGAGCTCGTGGAGGTAGCGTCGCTCAACATCTTTCAAGATAAGCAACATATTGTATGGCCGGCGCATAAAATAGGAAACCAACAACACTGCGGGGCCGTAATCGCGCACCAGCAATTCGGGGGGATTTCGCCGCAACATGTACGCCGCGAAAGTCTCGCCGTGCTCCTGCTCAAAGCGCCAGTTATCTAAAAACCGGCGGGGAATGATGTTGCTCAGTGCGATCTGTTGGTGCCCGTGGGCCAACGAACCGCCCACCAAATGCCCGTAATTTTTGATGATGGAGACGAAAGCACGTTCCCCAGTTGGATTAGCTGCCTCTAAAGGAAACTCCTCCGCGCCGGAGGTGCGCAAGAGCTCTTCTAACGCCGCCAACCGCTCCAGCACCACCACGCAATCGCCGAGCGGTAGGTTATGCCAATCACGGTCATGCAGCGAGGAAGTCCATTGCAAGAGATGTAAGCCCTGCACCTGCCCCGGCAAGCATTCCGCCACGGGGAAGAGCAATGGGTAGAGGTTTTTGTTGATAAACGTCACCCCCTCGCTCAGTGCCACCACGTCAATAATGCCGGTGGTCCGCCCCTGGCAGACCACGCAAGGACGTTCTGGCGATGCTACGGGCTTCTCCGCGGCCGGACGGTTATCGTGAGGCCGGCGCGCGCGCGCCGCATTGAAGAGTATCCGCTCGCCGTTACGCGGGTCGATTTGATAGTCGCCATCTGGCCGAAAATCAGCCAACCCGGGTTCCTCGCGGTAAAGGCGCACCAGTTCAGGAAAAGAGAGTTCCGAAACATCCCTATTTTGCAACAGGGCCGCCAACTTCTCGGAGGAGAGACGCTGGGTAGGGAAAACAGTTTTGTTCATAGTCAAACCTCGGGATTAGTGAATTAGTCAAGTAGTGGGGTAGTCCCCTCAAAAATGGGGCTCCTGACCCGCACGAATGAACGCGGACCAGAAAAAACTGTCATTTCACCGCGAAGGCGCAAAGAAGCGTCTCGCCTAACGGTTGGCTTCACGCGCTTGGTGGGTACGGCGCGAGAGCCTCTGCCAGCGAGAGACCCACAATGCGGGTTTGGCCGCCGCTTTGCGCGCGCGTAGCGCAGTCGGCTGCAACCCGTTGTTGGGCGGCGCATTACTTGAATGCAGATATTAGCCTATTCTGCAAACATCTCGGCCAAGGTCGTGAGGACATCCCTCTGGATTGCTTTACTTATTTGACCCAATTTCCGCACTAGCCGGGATTTGTCAACGGTACGAATCTGATCCAACACGATTTGCCCTTCTTTCCTTTGAAACTTGCATGCTACTCGTGTTGGATAGGATCGTCCTTTTGTAGTCATCGGAGCCACAATTACAGTGGCTATCCAGCGATTTATCTCATCTGGAGAAATGACAAGACAAGGGCGAGTTTTTCTTATCTCGCTACCAATCGTGGGATCAAGGTTGATCAAATACACATCGAATCGTTTGACTACCATTCCCACTCTTCCTCGTCCCAAACAGTGGGGATAAGAACATCACTGTCCAGTAGTCTATCATCGCTCTGTTCAGCCATT
>DUEJ01000150.1 GCA_011192175.1 Thermoflexia bacterium | reverse complement strand
GAACCTGGGCGGGGTTTGGTACGGAGAGCTATTTCTCTAAACTCCCGGCAAAGTCAAGCCAAAGATGCTGCCTTGTCCCTCTTCGCTTTTAGCCCAAACCTCGCCGTTAAGTTTGGTCACAATCCGCTGCACAATGGAAAGCCCCAAGCCATATCCTCCGGTATCCGCTCCGGAGAGACGCGAAAAAGGAATGAATAGCTGTTTTTGTTGCTCCGCAGAAAAACCGGCCCCATTATCCCGCACCCAGAAATCCACTGCACCATTGGAGCGAGGCTCCACCCCAATCTCGAGTTGGGGAGGCCGCCCCCCATATTTGATCGCGTTGCTCAGGTAATTCATCCAGACTTCCTCTAACCAGGGAGCGTAGCCATACACCCGCGGGCAGTGTTCCGGCAACTCAACTTGGGCCTGATATTTCTCGACCAGGGGAGTCAGGCGTTCCACGGCTACGGTCACACACGCTAGCATATCAACAGGGACGCATTGAATTTCTCCTTTGCGCAATCTGGCTAAGAGGAGCAGCTCATCAATGATATTATCCATTTTTCGTCCGCCGTGTCGAATAACCCGCAGGTAATCCAACTGCTCACTATTCCAGAGCTCCTTTCCCTGAAACTCCAGCACCTCCGCATAGCCGATCACGTGAGTCAACGGCGCTTTAAGATCATGGGCCACTGTATAGGCGAAGGATTCTAGCTCTTGGTTGCTCTGTTGGAGTTCCTCGGTACGTTGTCTCAAGGTATTCACCAAGCGCGCGTTATCAATAGCAATGGCGGCTGAAGTACACAAGGCGTCCAGCAAAGTTACGTCGGAAGCGGTAAACCGATCAATGCCCACATCCACGGCCTGTAACACGCCCATCACCTTGTCCTGAGTTGCCAACGGAACGCTGAGAATAGAGCGTAGCTGCAATCCAGTCTTTTTGTCCACCTCCTCAAAATGTCGTTCATCGGCCAGCACATTCGGCACATTGAGGCTCTTTCCGGTGCGCGCTACCGTTCCTACAAAACCGGTCCCTATCGGCAATCGCCATCCACGTATTACCCCCGTTCTAGGGCCAACCGCTTGCTGGCAAACTATCTCTTGCGTTTCCGGCTCAATCAACCAGATAGAACAGGCCACCACGTTCATCAAACGGCGCACCTCCTCCAACACCACCGCAAACACCTCATCCATCTCCAACGTAGCCCCTAATATCTGTCCGGCCCGGTTCAACAACGCTAGTTCTCGATTGCGCTGCTGTAATTCGCGTTCCGCTTGTCTGTGGGCGGTAATATCGTGGAAAGTGAACACCAGGCATCCACCCAGTTCACCTTTTTTAGTATACAAGCCTCGCGCCTCGACGTTACGCCAAACTCTATCACCGCAGCGTAGCTGCAATTCCAGTGAAAATAGCTCTCCTGGGTTTCCGCTACTCGCGCGCACGCTTTTTAAGAGGGATTGGATTTCATGCGGCGCGGCAAAATCACTGATATTTTTCCCCTGTAACTCCGCTGCCCCATACCCCAATAGCTGCTGGACACCCAGAGCTGCCCAATAGATTTCTCCGTTCTCGTCCGAGATCAAAATAGGCGGCAACAGTTTTTCCATCTGCGTCAGAAGAGCACGGGGTAGCGAACGCTCGCCAGCGGCTGTGATGGGGCTAGCTCCTACTAGTTTCATCAGAAATTGCTCCTTCGGACCATACATATCCAATAGGCTAGGGCTATAATTCGCCCTTTAAGCCCCGCAACACCCGTTCCAGCGTGAAGGGGAATTTATTGTACCAGAGTCCGGTCGCCGCGCGCAGCGCGTGCTGAATGGCCGCGGCGACCGGGATAAAGGGCATCTCTCCCATGCCCCGCGCGCCCCACGGCCCGTTAGGTTCTGGATTTTCAATGATAATCACCTCAACTTCTGCTGGAATATCCGCGGTAGTGGGGATGAGATAGGTGCTCAAGGTGTTGGTGAGCAGCTCCCCCTCTTTCTGCACCAGCTCCTCGGTGGTGGCCCAACCCAAGCCTTGAATTACCCCGCCTTCGATTTGGCCCGCCAGCAAGCGGGGATTGATAGCCTGTCCCACGTCATTGGCGCAGACCAACTTGGGGAAGGAGAGTCGTCCTAATTCGGTATCCACCAGGAGTTCCGCGCCAATGGTCACGTACCCGTAGGAGAAGTTGGGGTCTCCATAACCGGTCTCGGTATCAATCTGAGTGGTCTGGGGCGCCAAGTAGGTAAATTCAACTTTGACGGGTCGCGCTCCAGCCTGCCAGCGCTGCAAAGCTTTAGTCGCCGCACCCTGGATGGCATTACCAATCATAAAGGTCATCCGCGAGGCAGAGCAAGAACCAGAGCTACCGGTGATGGCGGTGTCGGTGGGAGCCACGGTAACTTTCTCGAGGGGCAGCCCCAACGCTTCCGCCGCCATCTGGCGGATCACGGTGCGCGTCCCCTGTCCCACATCAGAACTGGCCGCGTAGACGCTGGCCGCCTCGATTTCCGTCTCGCCCTGCAACTCGATCCCGGCCCAGGCATTCTCCTGATAGCCAAAGGAGAAGCCGACGTTCTTCACGCCCAGCGCCAGCCCCACGCCGCGTTGGAGATATGCGGGATCGCCAGGCCGGGGATTGATCTGCGGCGCTTGCCAGCCCGCGGCGTCCTCTTCCCAACCCAGGGATTCCGCCACCGCGATCAGGGTATCGGCCAGACCCCGCGCGTCATCGGGGAGCGGCTTCCCCCAGGGCATAGGATCGCCAGCCTGCACGATGTTCCGCAGCCGGATTTCCACCGGGTCCATGCCCAGTGCCTCGGCTAATTTATTCATCTGTGATTCGGCGATAAAGTTACCCTGGGGCGCACCGAACCCCCGAAACGCACCGCCGGGGATGTTATTGGTATAGACGCCTAACACATCAGTTTTGACGTGCGGAATTTTATACGGCCCGTTGACGGTGAGCACCAAGTTGCCCAAGACCTTGTTGGTCGTGTAGACGTAGGCGCCAGCGTCGGCGATAACTTTGGTCTCGGCGGCCAGCAGCTGGCCGCCGGCATCCACGGCCCAGCGCGCGTGCGCCCAGGCGCGATGCCGCTTGTGATGCCCGATCAATGATTCCTCGCGCGTCCAGACTAGTTTGACGGGACGCTGTAACTTATACGTCGCCAACGCTAAGACGATCTGGACAGACATATCCTCTTTGCCCCCGAAGGCGCCGCCAATGGCCGGGTAGATCACCCGAATCTTTTCTATTGGCAGATCCAGCGCGTGCGCGATCTGCTGTTGGTCCTCGTGCGCCCACTGGCTGCTGGTGACGACGGTGACGCGCCCTGCGGCATCAATGTAACTCAAGCCCGCCTCCGGTTGGAGGAAGACATGTTCCTGACCGGGGATCTCATACTCAGATTCCACAATGGCGGCGGCCTGCTCCCAGACGGAATCCACGTCGCCGCGCCGGATGCGATGCCGCGAGGCGATATTACCCTCAAAGACCAGTTCCGGGTGAATATCAATGCCCGGATAGGGTGGATGCAAATGCCGGGCGCCGTCGGCCAACGCCGCGAGAGGCTCGGTCAGGAGCGGCAAATCCTCATATTCCACCTTAATGAGGTCGCGTGCAGCGCTAGCTACCGTTTCACTTTCGGCCACCACCACCGCCACGTTATCTCCCACAAAGCGTACCACATCAGTGCCGGCTTTGGGGCCGCCCGGCCCGCAGAGAACCGGCTGGTCGGGATATTGCAAGCCATACTCGTTGACCGGTACATCCTCGGCAGTGAAAATCGCCACACAGCCCGGCAGTTGGAGCGCTTGGCGCGTATCCACACTGAGCACGCGCGCGTGCGGACGCCGGGCAAAGAGCACCTTCATGTGAAGTTGTCCCACCATGTTGAAATCACCCGGGTAGCGCGCCTCTCCCGTGACCTTGCTCTGTGCGTCAATACGAATCTCTGATCTACCAACGTAATTACCTTTCATGATATCCTCCTTATCAAAATATCGGGTAGTTGTTTGCTCACTTTATCACTTTATCACTTTATCGCCTTCTCGTTTTCTCGCTCTATCGCCTTCTCGTTTTCTCGCTCTATCGCCTTCTCGTTTCCTCGCTTTATCGCTTTATCGCCTTCTCGCTCTATCGCCTTCTCCGTTTCCAACGTCAATATCCGGCGCAAAACAGCCACGGTACTCGCATACGTCGGATCCATGCCATAATAAGAAAGGTTTTGTGTACCCAAATTGACCCCCTTGCTAATTGGAGTATCCGAGGCGTAATGCAGGACACCGATTTCAAAGGGCGCCCGGGAGAGATTGACCATCTCATCCGTGGGGAAACGTTTGGGGCGGATAAATTCGTAGACCGCCGAAAGATACGGCCCGGCCTCCATCTCCGCATCGGTGTAACCTTCATTGAGGAAATTTTTCATATAGGCCTCATTTTGGAGGAAGGTGCCGTAAACAGTGATTGCCCGCTGATTATCCAACACATCCCCATGCACCAGATAACAAGATACGTCGGAGGCGCGGAAGGCATTGTTCAAGAGGTAGATATTGCGCGAGTGCTCATCATAAACCACATTGGGAATCAAGACATCCCCGATGCGCGCGCTGAGGGTGGCCGCTTTACCAATAATATATAACCCTAGCAAGTCCCCGGCGCTGGCGACCACTCGCGAGAGGAGATGATACGCGCCAAAGCCCAGCGGATAGTCGATGTTGAGAATCACCGCGTCGCTCGCCGCTAGCTTATCCAACGGCAAATCTTGCAAGCGCGGATCGACGTCTGCCGGGTTCACGTTGGCAAGCTCAATGACCTGCGCTTCCAGATCGAACGTCTGCCGGCTAGGTATCCGCGTGATGCCCGCAGCCGCTTCGTACGCCTGCTGCTCGGCCCGCAGGGTCGCTCCCGCCGGCGCAGCGAGATATTTTTTCAACAGATAATAGAGGAAATTTGACCAATTACTAGGCACCTCGCCGCGCTGGATACGCTGCGCTTCTGCTTGCAGCGTTGGATCATCAACCGCCGTCTCCAGGTAATCCACCAATTCTTTCTCGTGGCGTTGGGCAAAACCGGTGAACATGTTGACTAAGCTATGTGTATTGCTGGAGACAAAATAAACCGAACGCTGTGACAAATCTAGGGAGACGTTACGGAGGACGTGCGACCACCATCGTTGCGTGGCCCGGCGATAATCCACATAGGTGCCGGCTAACAGCCGGACGGCAAGCCGTTTGCGCTGCCCGGCGATAGTGGCTAACCACTCTGCCAACCGGTCACGCCAGATACTGTGCAACCGCGCCCAATCCTCGACAGAGAGACGTAACGCTTGACGCGCCTCCTCATCCAGCGCCGGGTCGGGCACGCCCGCACTGGCCCAAGCCACCAACCGCTCTGTCAAACCGGTTTCCAGGTTGATAAGTGTGTGCATCTTATTCCACTCAATCTGGAAAGCGGTGAGGATCGGCACGATATCATCCACATCCGAGATACTGCCGATAAAAGCCGCCAACGTCTCAGCGCCGTCGTAGAGCATCCGGCGGCGCCGTCCCGGCGCCGCGACGGCATCCCAGTCTTCAATGTGGGTGAAGCCGCGCCGGTGAAAGACCTCCTCAGTTTGCCCTAGGACGACTAAGCGCACTTGCCGAATGCAAGCCGGCAACCGCAAGCTGCCATAGATAAAGGCCGACATATCCGGCTCTAAATCCCCGGCATGTAGATGCAGCGCAGAATGTGTGCCGACATGCGTACCTTCCAAGGTGCGGATTTGTACCTCTTCGGTGGTGCGCAACAGAGAGTAGTAGGTGCGCATGTAGAGCTTAATTTCATCTTCGCTGCGATTAGGACTAGTACATTTCATTGTTGCTCCTTATTTTTTTTTGAGACGATACGCGTATTTCACCCCGGAGGCGCGGAGAGCGCAGAGATTTTTAAACTTAATCGTTAGGGTTGCCAGACGCTGGTGAACTCTTTCCTCAATAATCAAGCACCTAACATGTTTGGCGTTGAAAAGATTCAACAGATCGGTGAAATCGGAGTTAATAGAACGCAGATGAACGCTGATAAAAACGCTTTTCAAGGGAGGAATTAAAAACTCTGCGCCTTCCGCGTCTCTACGTTGAAATTCTTGTTGGCCAAGTCGGCTGAAACCGGTGGTTAGCACGCCCCCTTGCTCTTTTTTATGGCTTTCATCACCGTGCAAAACGGCTCTCCGCAACGATGACACTGACACGTTAAACTCTCGCTCACTAAAGCCCAATGAAATTTCACCCTGTTCAAGAACTAGATTTCCCCCATGACGACCACACATTCACCACGAAACTATCGTGGACCTCTACCCATGATAGCCTGTACTCTATTTCTTCATATCCTCAATGATATCTGGCCCCTGGCTGGCGACAGCGCTAGCTACTTTCATTGTAGTTCCAACAACTGGGATATCTTTCAGGACAATTGCTCCGATATCTGCTGATAGCTTAAGAATCTTTGCCCAAGGGATTGTAGACATCTGGAACTCAGTCGTCTCCAGATTCACCCATCTGTCCTTTTTTAGCGCATCTAATTCTTCTAATTTGCGTTCAACCGGGTTTTCCTCTCTATCCTGACGTATAAACTCGAACACAAAAATGGGGCGGAAATATAAATCAATCTTGAGCACCTCGAGCGACCACTTATATATTGTGGCCACCTCAATTGGTATTGTGACTTTTGGCAGTATGCGTCTAATTACATTATCGCCAGTTTCCAACGGAGGTACCACGATTGTTTCTATGCTGTCGTCAAATAGAGATCGACCTTCAAGTATCAAGCTGTTAGCGAAATTCTCTAAATCAGTAACCTGTCTTGGGCGCTGTAAAGCTGATTCTTGGAGTTGTTTTTGTTTAATCGCTTTTTTCCTATCAGACCAATCATCACTTTGTACATAGGAATCAATCCATTCAATGACTTCTCGATCCTTAATGCACCGTTCAATTCCGGTCAACTTGACTTGCCCACCTGATCTTCCAGATTGATCAACCCGCTAATTGACTGCTGTCTGACTATTTGATTTATCAATCCCCTGTATAGTGATCATCACGGCATCCGAATCATGGGCCGTTATCGTGTATTCTCTAAGCCGAGAAAAATCAAAGTGGGAACGGCACCGAATATGCCAAAAAGGAACCAAACGACGGTGAATAAGTTTTGTTTCGATATTTCTGGGATGTCCCGAAAACACTCGTCGTATATTGAAACCGAACACCTTATTCTTGTGTTCACCAGCCTGGGCATAAGCTTGAGATTTATTGATAACTGATTCCAATATAAAACACCGCGGTTCTGTAATAGTTGTCGGAATTGCTAAATTACTCTCTATCATGTGTTTCCCTCCTTGTCCGTGAGGCGTGCTAACTAGTTATTAGATGAACATTTTGCCATCTGCCATCTCCTCGCAGTGTCTAGCCAAGTAACTCATCCCCCTACCCCAGCACATCCCCAGCCGCTCTCTCCACCGCCTTGATGATCTTGTAATACCCCGTTGAGCGGCAGAGATTGCCGCTCAACGCTGCGCTAATCTGCTCACGGGTAGCCTTATCTCCCTGAGTTGTCCCTGCGCTTTTTCAGCGAAGGCTTCTTCAAGCAGGAAATCTAACTTACCTGATGCTGCATCCCGTTCAAATTGACGCTCCCAGCGTTGCCAATCCCTCGCCCAAAACCACTGCCTAAAGTAACCGTATTCTTCCGGAGTTAAGGTGTTTATTTCAGCTTGGATTCTTTCTACTATTGCCATCCCGCACCTCCGGGCAAATATCCAGTGGTGTAGCCCGAACCAATAATTGCTGAATTGTCGTCAGCGGCCTGGGCGTAACCTGCGCGGCGCTTGACGGGTGCGACGTGAGTACCTGCGGTATAGAGTTGCCTACAATGCACTCATAGTAGTTGGAAGCGAGTGAGATAGCCCAGTCAAATGCCATCTGGGATTAGATAGCCAAGAGGAAAGAAGACGCCTACTTGATTTTGTACACCTCGCGCCGATGACGGATAAAATGTATAGTGATATTGCTTGCCGTGAAGTTGAACGTATACAACACGCGATAATTACCTACCCGTAATTTGTAAACACCTTTCCATTGCCCCGCCAAGGGTTTAGGAGTCAGGGACCAAAGTTATCCGCCAACCAGCGAATTTTGGTTAAAATCCGTTGAGCGATGGATTTGTTCAAGTTCCCTAAGTCGTTGGTAGCAGCCGGTGTAAACTCAACTTGATACATTTTACCAACTCAATCCTAGTTTGGCCGCGACATTCTCCGCCGAAACCATTTTGTCCCGCGTCTGAGAAGTTTCCAACGAGTGTTGCCAGACGCTGGCGAACTCTTCCCGCAACGTTAAGCCCTCATCGGGATCCCGGAATAACTCGAATAAAGTTTGAGTCACGACTTCTTGAATTACCACTTTCAACTCATTTACAGTTAAATCAGCAACTCGCGTAACCATGGATTAACCTCCATTACTAGCTTTACTATTCTGATGGCGATTCTCTCCCGCGATAATGGCACATTTTCGCTTGCGTGGAGATAAATCTAGTGTAGCTGTTTAACGGTTGGAATCACCGTTCGGCGGGCATGAGGCGGTTTTCATTTGATCATTTGGTCGTATTCACCATGTGGGCCTATCCCTACCCCATCACATCCCCAGCCGCTCTCTCCACCGCCTGGATGATCTTGTAGTAACCAGTGCAGCGGCAGAGGTTACCGCTCAACGCCGCACTGATCTGTTCGCGGGTGGGATGGGGCATCTCTGCCAACAGATTGGCAGCGCTCATCACGAAGCCCGGTGTGCAATAGCCGCACTGCACCGCGTCTTCCGCGATAAAAGCCGCCTGCACGGGATGTAATTGCTCGCCTTGCGCCAGCCCCTCCACGGTGACGATGCTCGCTCCATGCGCGCGCGGGGCGGGCGTGAGGCAAGCCAGCACGGCCACGCCATCCAACCAGACGGTACAGGCGCCACATTCGCCTTCCTCGCAACCGACCTTGGTCCCCGTCAAGCCTAACTCCTCGCGCAGCAGATGGAGCAACGTTTTATCGTTCGCTCCCTGCACGCTGACGTTTTTCCCGTTCACCGTGCATTGAATCGGCTCGTCGCCCCCGGCGTGATGCACGATGGTGGGGCCGGAGAGCGTGGGCCAGCATTGACCGCCCGCTAACTCACTCTTTCCCCATAACTTGACCATCTCCGCCGGCTGCGGCAAGCCCAGCCGCTCCTCGCCGCGCTGCACGGCCTGGAGTCCCCGGCGCACTAACGCCGCTACCTCTTCGTTGCGGAACCAGGCGGAACCGCGCACATCGTCGATGGGGGTTGCGGCCTCTGCCGCCAGTTGCGCCGCCGCCTCGATGCTCTCCGGGGTTAGTCGTTGCTCGCATAAAGCCTCTTCCGCGGCCGGCGCGCGGATGATGGTGGGTGCGACGCTGCCCAGCGCGATGCGCGCCTCCGCGATCTGGCCCTGCGGCCGGCGGAGCACCACCGCGACGTTGGTCACGGCGATAGCCAGCACCTTGCGCAAGCCTAATTTGAGGTAAACTCCTACTTCATCTTCCGCCAGCGGCGCGAAGGCAATATCCACCAGCAGCTCATCGGGCTGCATGGCAGTCCGGCGGACGCCCTGGTAGAACTCGGCCAGCGGCAGCGTGCGTGCGCCGCGCACACTACGCAAGGTAACTTGGGCTTCCAACGCCCGCAACGCCGTGATCGTATCATTCGCCGGAGAAGCGGTCGCCAAGTTCCCGGCGATGGTACCGCGATTGCGCAACGCCGGCGCGCCGACGCCCCAGCAAGCTTGCGCCAGCGGGAGCGCGTGTTCCTGTAACAACGGGGAAGCCGCTGCCTGCGTATGTGAAACTGCCGGCCCCACGTGAATCAGGCCATCCATGCGTCGCTCGATATAATCCCAGCCTCCCACGCGGGAAATATCAATCACAGCCGCCAGTTGACGCGCCCCCTTGCGCAATTCCACGACCAAATCCGTGCCCCCGGCGATGATCCGCGCCTGCCCGGCGTGCTCCGCCAATAAACGCGCGGCCTCATCAACACTCGTCACCGTGTAATAAACATCCCAGTACGTCATCGTAAGCTCCTTATACTAATGTCTAATGGCTAACTACTAATGGCTAATGGCTAATAGCTAACTGCTAATAATTAACGACCAGTCTTACTCTCTTCTATCCGCAGTATCTCACCAACGGTGTATAGCGGACGGTGGCGTACCTCATCATAAATTCGCCCCACGTATTCACCCAAAATACCCCCCATCCAGAGTTGGATGCCGCCGACGAAGAGTACCAGGCTCGCCGTCAACCCTTGTCCGGCCAGCGGGGCTTTACCTTGCAACCGTAAAATCAGCAGCGCCAACGCCAGCAATAGTCCGCTGGCCGTGGCTACCGTCCCGGCCCAGGTCGCCAACTTGAGCGGGAGGGAGGAGAAGCCCGTGATGGCATCCAGCGCCAGGCGGAACATCTTAGGGAAGGAGTACTTGGTCTCGCCGGCCGCCCGCGCATAGCGATGGTACGGGACCCCCACTTGTCGAAATCCCACCCAGGAGACCATAGCGCGCACAAAACGATGTTGCTCGCGCATCTGGCATAACACCTCAATCACCTGGCGATCCAATAACCGGAAGTCGCCCGCCTCCATCGGGATAGTGACGCTGGTGAGCTGCTGGATTAGCTGGTAGAAGAGCCGTGCCGTGGTCAACTTGAACCAGGTCTCGCCCTCGCGTTCCACGCGCACCGCGTAGACCACCGCGTAGCCCTCGCGCCACTTGGCGATCAGCTCGGGAATGACCTCCGGGGGATCTTGTAGATCGGTGTCAATGGCAATTACCGCCGCGCCGCGTGCGTGATCCATCCCGGCAGTGATGGCGAGCTGGTGTCCGAAGTTGCGGGCGAAGTGCAACACCACGACATGTGCGGGGTCTTGCGCGTGGAGTTCGTCCAGAATTTCCGGCGTGCGATCCGTGCTGCCGTCGTCCACCAGCACGACTTCCCACGGCTCTCCCAGGGCGTTCATTACATCGCGTACGCGCTCATAAAACTGGGGGATTAAAACTTCCTCGTTATAAACAGGGCCGACGATAGAGAATTGCGGTTTCATCTGGTTTATTCACCTCATGGGATTAGGGCAAGTTAAAAGTTGCAGGTTAAAAGTTGAAAGTTGACTCTGCTGGAAAAAGTTATTTTTTTTCTCCGTGTTCTCTGTGCCTCCGTAGTGAGTTGTTTCCGTGGTGAATTGTCTTTTTCAGCAAACTCAAACTCAATCATAAGCCAAGCGCATTTCCTCATCCGCCAGGGTTGCTTGGATGATCTCTTGCCATTCGGGATTATCCCACGTGCCCAGCGGAGTATGTACCTTGAGATATTTTTGGGGGATGGGATGAGTGCCGTAGACCACCTCCAGGCCATAGCGGGTTTCGATGAAGTCATGGAAATATGTAATGTAAGGACAAGGTGGATACCCCACAATCAATCCAGTCGCCAGATGGATCACCTCCGCGCCGTTCCCCTGCATCTCGTTGACGGCGTACTCCACATTCCCGCCGGGACAGCCGTCACAAGTGGTGTACCCGACGACTTCGACTTCCATGCCCTGATACCGGCTAAAAGCCCCTTCCCGCTGGCGCACGGCCCGCAAACATTTACCGCCGGCGCATCTCCGGTAACGATCACAGATAATGATACCGATCTTCGTCTTCTCACCCATCTCGTTGCCTCCTCTAAAAATAAGTCTAAAGTTGCAAGTTAAAAGTCCAAAGTCTAAAGTTGCAAGTCAAAAGTCTAAAGTCGTAAGTCTGCTTCAAAACCGAGGGTTGGCGTTAGTGCAGCCTTTTCGTGCCTTGTGGGTGTGGAATCCTGTATGGGGACTCCTTATAAAGCAATGGGTAACAATATGTGTTCGTCATTCAGCAGTCGCCCTAGAGAACCGCCGGACATAAAAACGTTGATCTTTATACTCTACCTCGGACAACAGACCGCGCGCCACTAACTTAGCGACGATTTCCACGCTGGCTTCAGCCTTCTCCAGAAAGTCTTTTACCGCATCTTCCCGCATGGGATGCACGGCCGTAATGCTCAACAAATCCGCGGCCACATCGCTAGTTCTGGTGAAATCATTGCCCTCATAAGCTATGATAAGCTCTACATTTTCAACTTGCTCTTTGAAAAGTTGATAAGCTTGGTGCAAAGCGTCCGGAGTAGGAACATCAACCCAGGGTTCGGCGGGGGGACGGGTAGGGATTGAGATGTAGGCCATGGCTGGCTGCAACTTGCCCAAAAAGGCCGCCGTAGCGGTCAGACTGGCTAAGTCGTCATTCACCCCGCGCACCAGCATGGTCTCCGTCACTAATTTACCGGTGAATAACTGCGCGAATTCGCGTATACCGGTTAGCAAGGTGGCTAACTCCAGAGCACCATAAGGGCGGTTGATTTTTCGCCAGACTGCCTCCAGCGCAGAATCAACCTTCAAGGAGACCCAATCCGCCTGCGCCAATTCCGCCCGCACCTCCGGTCGCCAGATCAGAGCAGCGTTGCTGATTACCGCGATTTGAGGAGGCAGCGTTCGCAAAGCTGCGATTTCCTCTCCCAAGTGAATATCCAGGGTAGGTTCCCCATCTGGTACAAAAGTGAGGAAATCAACTACGGCGTCGATCTCCTCAGCCTCGGCCAATTTAGCCTGCACCGCCCGAAAAATTTCCGTGGGTGGATAAAACGACTGCCGCCGAATACTCATCTGCGTAGTGCGGCCCACCTGACAATAAACACAAGCATAAGGACAAGCCTTGGGGGGAATGTTGTTTATCCCCAAACTGCGCCCTAGTCTGCGCGATGGTACCGGCCCAAAAGTGAACATCTGTTTGGTGGCCTCCTACATGGAGCTAACAATAAGTAATCCTGGATACCAATTTTAGCGCACGTCCTTTAACATGCAACCGCGCCGGCTCAATGCAAAACTGGCCTGCTGGAATTATCCAGCAGGCCGGGGAATTAAAATGTAGCGTAGGGTTACTTCAGCAAGCCCACCCACCGCTCGTATTCACTCCGGACGTAAGGCCGGGATCACAGCAATGAGCAAGCCCTCCTCAGCGACGACCTCCAGAGGGCCAGCGCCCGTAGCCGGCAAGCGCCAGACGGGCGACGCGGGTGAGTAGCGGTAGTCGTCCAACAACAGGTACTCTCCATCGGGCGTCCACAACAAGATGCGTCCCTGGATGTCCGGCAGCTCGCGGGTCCACAGGAGCTCCTCTTGCGCTGCGTCCACCAGGTAGAGCGTGCTCTTCTTCCCCAGGCAGGGCGTCACGTAGGCCAACCGGTCCCCTTCCGGGGCCCACGCCCAGTTTTGGAGTTCCAGTAAATCTCCGCATGCCGGGTCGTGGGGGAGGAACCAGGGTTCCGGCTCTGCTAATCGGCCCACCCCTGCTAAGCCGGTGCGGGCGAAGTTGTAAAGGATAAGGTCTCCGTCTGGAGAGAGGTTGAGCGCAGGCGCTGGCAACGTGCGGGTGCGCCCGGAGGCCAATGAGTAGAGCTCGGCGGGGGTCTCCCCCACGTTCTTGATGAGCAGGCCAGTCCCATCGGGAGTCCACGCCAAATCGCCCCAGAGAGGCGGCTCTGGCGCCGTACTATATCGGGCGACGGCTTCCCTGGCGCCGTTGGGCAGCTCAATCAACCAGACGTCGCCGGTGCAGCAGTGCTCACCCGCTTCCAGAGCAGCAATGTGCGCGCCGTCCGGAGACCAGAACAGGTTCCAGAATGGCGGCTCTTCGAGGAGACAGGTCTCCGTCGCGGCCGGTAGATCGTAGATGCAGAGGTGCAGCTGGTGGTCAAGATAGGCAAACTGTTGGCTATCTGGCGACCAGGTCACGGAGCGTCTGTGAAGATGTAGCTCTATCTCACTTTTATGTACCGCCTCGCCGGTCTGCAGATCAACCAGCCACCACGCGCGTGCTCCGCGTTCAATCATCCACCGCCCGTCCGGGGAGATGCGCGGTGGATTGACCAATAGTCCCCGCCATGCCTCCGGGCCTTCCCCCGCCGCGCGCTCCGGGCTGGTAAATAGTGGGAGCAAGACATCACCGGTGAGCGTGGTGCGGAAAAACGCGTTCTCCTTGAAGATTAGAACTCCTGAGTCGCCCGAGGGGCGAGGCTCCGATTGAGGAGTGGCCGGAGGCTTGAGCGTAGCCGTGGATTGCAGAGTACTGGTAGCAGTGGACTGCGGCGGGGAGGATGTTTCTGAGAGGTGAACTTCAGTCACTCTTGGCTCCGGCGACTCCCCTACCGGGCCGCCACAGGCAACTAATAGCGTCAACAACACGAACAGCGACACAAACTTCAACTTACGCATGTCACACCTCCTGTGTTTTGAACTACGCACCGGAACACCCGTCACAGCATAGCATTCTAACATATCAGCAGGTCGTTGTCTGTGGCTAATCGTAGCTATTTTTTGGCCCAGCTATAGCCCAATCTCAGCTATAGCTACATATTCTACCCGTCCTTGATGACCCGGAGGGCGGCGACGACGCGGTGGGGAGTCCCCAATTTTCCTAGCACATGGCTGACGTGGTGCGCTACCGTATGGACGCTGATGTCCAACATTACCGCGATCTCCCGGTTGCTAGCCCCTCGCGCCAGTAGCCGGAGCACCGCGCGCTCGCGCGCCGTCAGCGCCGCGACCTCCGGCGGTGCCGCGACCGGGCCCTGCAACCACGCCCGGACTTCGCCCTGCACCCGCGGACTGTACCACGGCTGACCCTGCACTACGGCGCGAATCGCCTCCACGACGGCGAAGAGCGAGTCCGTCTGGTGTACGTAACGTAGCCCACGACGCCGGCCAGCAACCTCCCGTAGATGTACTTGATAAGCTCCTCAACGGCTCACTTCACGGACGCCACGCTACGCCAGAGCAGCATAACGGTCGCAAAATCTGATATCTCTCGTCAGGATCAAAAGGATTGACTACGTTTAGTGAGCGCTCACCGTTATCCACATAGACCACCCACTTTCCATCAGGGGACCAATCCGCTTGATATGCGCCATATATCCCTGCCAATGCCCGTTCTTGTCCACCCTGAGCGTCTATTACAGACAAACTGCTCTGCCGATTTGTACGTGGAATAGTCATAATTCGTAGCAGCAGATAATCACCACGCGGACTCCAAAGAGCAGGGAACTGTGTACAACCCCCTATGTGCTCGCCAGCAGAAATACCTTCGTAAGCCATCGTATCCGTTAAGGTATAACGTTTCAGCACTCTGGAAGTATGATCAGTTAAATTCAAGATGGCGTACCCTTTCTCTACTGAAGTGTCCCCTGGCTCAGAGCGAGTTGAGAAGAGAAGCGCTATTTCATCTTCCTGTGGCGACCAAGAAGGAGCGCAAGCGTAAAAATTGGCGGGTAAGCCGTAATCCGACAGAGTTACGCCTTGCCTTTGGCCCTGCCCCAGATCGTATATGTACAAGCTGCCACCTGCAGCATAGACCAGGTGTTTGGAATCAGGTGACCAGCTCGGGGTTGACGAGAGTGCCGGCCCTTGTTCGTCCACCACTCGATAATCTGAACCGTCGGCCTGAATAAGTGTGAGTTGACCACCAAATCCCGCGTACAGCGTCCCCTCGGTCACGCCATACTCACGAGGGTCCAGCGGCCGGCTGGTGAAGGCTACCATTTTGCCATTGGGAGACCAGGAAGGCAGTAACTCCCAACGGTCTGGAGTATTGGTTAAATTCCGGGTGCGGCGGCTCTCTACGTCCACCAACCACAGGTCTGCCAAGCGTCCGTACACGATTTGGCTGCCAGCGGGCGACCAATCAAAGCGGAGATGTGTATAAGTTGGCAAGGGTGCTTCAAGTAGCGGGTGGGGTGAGCCTTCTGCAAGGGTAACGAGAGCAAGAGTGTCATGCGTGATAACGGCCACTACACCATCGGTAAGGACTGTGGATTGGCGTGCCGGCGTGTCAAGAAGGCTGGGTTGCAGAGTCTGGGTGGAAAGTGGAGCCGAAGTAGCTGTAGGCATAGCCGTCGCTGGGGGCTGCTCGGTGAATACGGGGACAGGGGACACTGCTGTAGGTGAAGAGGGTACAGGGGTACAATTTGTCAGGCAGAGACAGAGTCCCATCAGGAACGATAGCGTGAATACAACCTCAATTTTTGCTGTCATTTCTATCCTCCCGCAGTAATTGGCAATTACTCCGTGGAGATAAGGAGTCTAGGCTCCCTTATCCCCACGGAGAGTTTCTACGTACTGCATTATCTGAGTGACTGGGCTTAAACAAATTTGCGGTTAGGGACGACTATAGAAACAGTGATCCGAACCTCTATTCTGGCACGTCTGTCCGTTGGATGTCAGGCAACTGTATTGACCACTGGTCGTGCAAGTGTCGCTCGTAGTGGAATAGAATCGCATTAGCCCATGGTTACTCGCGCCGCTTGTAGAGGAACCTGTGCAATGTACAGAGCCGGAGCAAACATCGCCCGAATAGGAACCGCGCACTAGCTCTGGTTAGAGGATTTGTCCCTTGTGCGTGCCCTCATGGGCTTTGCGGACATTGTTACTCTCAGCGATAGGCCTTTTTCCTTGGTGCGCGCTAGTGAAATCGCTGCCACGCTTATTGCTCATCTGGACAGACAAGCCGATAACCAAACCCCCGTATCGTCAGCAATAATTTAGGATTCTTAGGATCTGCTTCAATTTTGGTCCGCAGTCGCTGAATATGCGTATCAATAGTGCGGGTATTGGCATGGCAGCCTTCGTATCCCCAGATGGTACGTAATAGCGTTTCCCGTCCTAATACCCGCCCTTGACGCTGCATCAGCAAAGATAGCAATTCAAACTCCGTTGTCGTTAGCGCCAGCTCTTTTCCAGCGCAGCGTACAATACCCTCATCAACCCAAAGCTCAATCGGGCCACAGGCCAGCTGCAAGCGTTCTTGTTGTTTGACAAGGCGAAGCAATGCCCGTACCTGAGCCAGCAGCTCTGGCAGCTGGTACGGTTTGGTTAAATAAGCATCCGCTCCCAGATCAAGTCCTAGTACTTTTTCTTGCAAAGTGTCTTTGGCTGTAAGCATCAAAATGGGCGTATATTGCGGTTGCTCGCGAATATGTTGGCAGATTTGGTAGCCATCAATATCTGGCAGCATAATATCCAAAATAACCAGATCCGGATCAAGGGAGAGTTTTTCCAACGCTTCATTGCCGGTATACGCCAGCAGCGTTTGATAGCCGGCTTGAATAAAATAATAATTCAAGGCTGACGTAATGGCGGGTTCATCATCTACAATTAGAATACGCTCTGACATCAACTCCTCCAGCTCATTTTCCCAGCAGTAAAGCATCAAATTCTTGCGACGCTTCAATAAGTAATCCGCGGGGAGCGGTTAAGCTAAACATAGCCCACTGTTCATCATGGGGAAACCAATCCATAAACCAACCGAGCATCTGAATTTGCGGTTCCTGGTTAATGGCTTTCAGCGCGTTGCCTAACCAGCCGGGTGGGTAATTATCGGAGGGGCAACGTCCCGTTTCACTATCCATTGTATTGCTGGCGTTGATGTAAACGGGTTTTCTGGCTGTGTATTCATACAGGTTGATAACATCCAGCCAGTCCTGATAGATGCGAAAACCTGCTTGCGCGGCTCCCCATGCGTCCCGATGCAGAGTCAGGAGCGGTTCTTGCGCTCGTTGTTCAGGAGATAATCCTGGCGCGTCTACCCGGCCAAAGGCCTGAATAGCAAATCCGTCAGGCGCGGCGTCGCTGATGCCATGTTCGATTTTGGCGCTAGCGGCGGCATTGACATAAGCGACAACGCTATTCATGTAGTTGAGCCAGGGGACATCAATTTGATAGACGATTGCTCCGGTCTGGTCGCTGCTCCACGGGTTCACCGGCCCAACAATAACGTGCGCCTGCTTATTTTCATTTCTGATAACTTCAAGGGCATTGTTGCGGATGTCTGGGGCGGCTCCGTACCCGTTGAAAACCTGTGCATACCAGGCCGGCGTAACTGGATTTTCTGGCGCTTGGGCGTTGGCGTCAGCAGTGTTGAAGTTGCTGCCAATGATAAAGCCATGCACATCGGCCAGACGTTCATCTCGCGCCAATCGCCGTACATAATGCAGGTATGAATCTAAGGCGGCATAATCAGCGGGCGGGGGAATGCTTTGCCCTTGATCATATTCAACTCTGACCAGCACGCGCAAGCCGTTTGTGTTTGCTTGCTGAATGCGTTGCGCCAAATCGTCGATACCCCAAAATGGTTTTTCTGCTAATTGAGCATAGGTAATTTCTATGTCCCAGCCCTGCCGATTATGCCAATCCCGTTCCGGGTTGGCAAAAACGAGGCCCAATTTGGTTGGAATGAATTCGTCAGTGTCGAGGATTGGTGTGACAATGGCCGTTTGGACAGTCGTCCAGAGCTGGCATCCAGAATCACAGTTATGGTACAAGTTGATGGTTGTTGAAGCGGGCGTGCCACGTACAAGCCATTTCCATTGCCATACCCCAGCTGCGTTTTGTGTACCATGTTCTGCCAGCAGGGTTTCTGTGCCCGCTAATTCCAGCCGCACAAAAACCCAGGGGGTGACATCCTGAACGATAACTTCAAGTTCGTTATCCGTTTTGTTGATGATACTGATTTGCGGCCAGGTGTTTGTTTGTGGTAATGAAGCGGGGATATAGGCTAATTTACCAGAGATGGGCAAAAGCCAATAGAAAATTATGGCAACCGCCGCAATGGTTAATGTGGTTAGATAATAACGTCGTGGTTTGTTACGCATAGTGTAGAAAAATGGCAACCAATAACCAGAATACTAACGCTCCAAGTAAGCTCCCCAGAGATCCACTGCAACGGCATTGTAACATACTTCCCAAAATTCAGCGCTACTACTCAGTCACCCTGCAAAATTCAAGAGCGGACGCAGATTCGCGCAGATTTTCGCAGATAAAATAGAAAATCAGCGTGCAGCTGCGTCCTAAAGGAGCTATTCCCACAATCTACCGGGGGATGGCTGAGTTGCTAACCCCAGCTTGATTATCCTATACCATACATATCATACAAGTAACAATTCATCATGATTAAAAAACAACCACTCCCTGACCGCTTACAGCCCCGCACTCAATCCTTGTCCTCCGGCGGTATCACCGCGATCTCGACGGTGACGTAGCCTTTGTTGTCGCTGAGGATGTCGTCGTTGATGCGCAGGACGAGCATCCCGTCGCTGTCGGCATAGAAGGTCCCGCCCCCTCCCACCGGGAAAACACGTCCCCCCTCGCCGGTGCGCCCCAACAGGATGCCGCCGGCAATCCCCGAAAGGGGATAGGTATTCGGGGCGCGATATTTGGCGTGACCCTGCGGGCCGTGGTATTCTCCCGGCGTGTAGAACCACGTCCCCTGCGCGCGGATGTAAATCCGGTCACCCTGGTGTACCTGTACCCCCACGCTCTGCCAATCACGATAGGCGTAGATGCGTGGCTGGGAGAGTGATTCCTGCTGTACCGGACCTACTCCGTTCCGCAGCACCGCCACCCCTGTCACCAGCAGCACTACCAGCGCCAGCGGCGCGATCAGCAGCGTCTTTTTCGACATAGCTTCCTCCTCTCAGTTTCCTCGGAACGCTGAACTGACGTGATGTCTCTCATGGCAACCGTTACGGCTGCTCCCGCAGTTCCATCACCGGCACCGTCTCTCCATTGCTGAGGATCCACTTACTGTTATCCTTGAGTTCACGGGCGATGAGCAGCTGGATATATTGTCCCGCCAGCTCTCCCTTGCCCTCCAACTCGGCGAGCATGGCCTGTACGGCCTCCTGCTGCGCCGCGGAGGTCAAGGTGATATGCTGCGCTTCAGCTTCCGCCATTTTGATGGTTTGGTAGGCCTGGCTGTCGGCTTGTTTCTGTGCGGCGTAGAACTCGGCATCGGCCAAAGTGCGGTGTTGCGCGGCCTCAGCCTGGGCCTGTTCCTGGCGTTGCACTGCTACCATGCGGTCCTTGATCGCCGTGACCACTTCCGCCGGCGGCGACGCCCCCTGGATCTGCACCGTGACGAACTTGACGCCGTATTGCACTTCCTTTTCCTGCAACGCCGCCATCACCTCGTAGTTGAGGTCGGCGCGGCTGTGCATCACCTCGGTCATCGCCCTGGTGTTCACCACATCCCGCAGTTTACCCTGCACGAATTCAAAGACAATCCGCTCCGGATCATCCACCTCCAGCGCAAACCGTTGGGGATCGGTCACGCGATAGGTGTACTGTAGGGAAACGTCCATCGTCACGTCGTCGGAAGTCATCGCCGGGATGCGCTCGACGTAGCCTAGCCGCTCGTTGACCCTGACGATGATGACGGTATCCACCAGCGGAATCTGCACGTGCCAGCCCGGCGTCTCCACACTGATGAAACGCCCGCCGCGTAGGTGCAGTCCCCGCTCGTAGGGGCGGATCTTGTAGATGGCGGAACGCCCCACGGTCAGGAACACTCCCAATACAACGAAGGTCGCCAGAATCACAACGGCCAGCCGGTACAGCCGGCCTAACAAGTTGCCGGACGTCAGCCCGGATGTCGTAACTTTCTCGGTCATAGTAACACCTCCATAAAGATTAGGCTGTACTCATTCTATCATTTCCAATTGCGGGTTTGGCCAAACCGAAGGAATTGTAACATACGAATGTCACAACCAAGTCACAACCAAGTCACAGTCAGGTCACAATGTGAGTAGGCTAGCCTACAATTGATGTATAGGGGCTGTTACTGAGTTGGTCGGGGACTTTATGTGGCGACGAAGTGTGGCTGAAAATCAGGATTGGTGATTATGATTAGACTGCGGTCAGAAGGATGGGCAGGGTGAAGATAACGACCGTTCCCTTGGCATCTCCTTCTGTATAGCTTTCTATCTGTAAACGGCCGTCATGTTGCCGCACAATCTCCGCCACAATAGCCAATCCCAGCCCGCTACCCGGCACATCTCGACGCACCCGGTAGAATTGCTGCGTGAGGTGGGGCAAGTGTTCGGCCGGGATCCCCGCGCCCGTATCGGCAACCCGGCATTGAACACTATCTTCCAGCGTTGTCAGCGAAACCGTGACTGAATCACCGGGTTGACAATACTTTATAGCATTGTCCAACAAATTGATAAACAGTTGTTTCAGTTTGTCAGGGTTACCCAGGACCGGGGGGATTGGTGGGTGGTAATGAAAGTCAAGGCCGATACTTTTCGCTTCAGCCAGCAAAATCAACTCCGCAATGGCCTCCTCAGCAACAAGGATAATGTCCACGCTGATTTTGTCCAGATGAGCCAGTGCTTTCAGCCGTTCCAGGGCTAACGTGCCGTGAATGAGATTGCTTAAGCGTTGGGTCTGTTGATGAGCTATCTCCAGAGAGTGCGCCTGGACTTCTACCGGCACGTTTTCAGAGCGGGAGACTTCCAAATGGGAGAGGATAGAAGTGAGGGGCGTTCTAAATTCATGCGAGACGCTACTCCAGTACAGCTGTGAATCCTTCTCACGCCGTCGTTGTTTGCTGACATCTCGCAACAAGATAAGCCGAGATGACCCTAACGGGCCTACCCAGACATCCAGAATCAATCTTGGTGATAAAGATAATGGGAAATGTTGCACGGACATATCCGCTTCAATTTTCTGCAATAATTGTGCGTAACCGGTGGTTGCGGTAACATCCGGTTCCGCGTGCAATAGACGATAGGCGCTCCGGTTCGCAAACCGCAGTCGATTAGACGGAGACCACAAAATAATCCCCAATGGAAAAGATTGCCAGACAGCGACTTGATCATCATCAAACCAGGAATGCCGGCGAGCAACTATCCAGACCAGCGCTAACAAGCTGCCTAACAGCAACAAGAACGAAAACAGCGCCAACTTGAAGTCAACAATCAACATAGTCTTGATTCATCCCCCCAGCGTAGCCAGAAACACTTGCGCTCCGGCAGCCGGCTGGCAGAGATAGACGCGCGGCTCGATTCCGGTAGCGGCTTGATAGGCATCCGCCACGTTAACCGTAAAGATCTGCGCCTGAGCTGCGGCCACCAATGCGACCGCGCAGCCACCGAATCCCGCGCCCGTCATCCGTGCACCGTAGCAACCCGGCGCGGCGCAAGCCGCGCCGACCAGCGCGTTGAGCGCGTCGCTGGAGACCTCGAAATCCTCGCGCAAGCTGACGTGACTGGCGTTCATCAGTCGTCCTAACTCTCCGGCATCACCTCGACGCAGCGCCTCGGCGGCGCGTAGCGTCCGCGCGTTCTCCGTGATGACGTGGCGCGCCCGCCGTCTGGTGAGCGCGTCCAATGTGCTGGCCCGCGTCTCAAACTCGGCCAGACTCAGATCGCGCAGCGCGGGAACCCCACAGAACTCCGCCGCTTGCTCGCATTGCGACCGGCGCTCGTTATACGCCGAGGCTACCAGGCCGCGTCTGGTAGCCGTATCCAACACCACCACGACAGTCTCCGGCGGCAGCGGGACCGGCGTGAGGGCCAGCGAGCGGCAATCGATCAAGAGCGCGTGCCCGGCCTGCCCGGCTGCGGAGATCAGCTGATCCATGATCCCACAATTGACCCCGACCCACTCGTTTTCGGCGCGTTGCGCCAGAAGCGCCATCTCCACCGGATCCCAGGGCAAAGCGCTCACGCTGGTGAAGGCGCGCGCCGTAGCCAGTTCCAACGCTGCCGATGAGGAGAGTCCCGCCCCGGAGGGCACGTCACCGCTCAGCATCCCTTCCCAGCCGCGCAGCGCGTAACCGGTCTCCTGCAACGCCCAGGCCACACCCTTCAGATATTCCACCCAACCGGCGTCCCGCTTCTCTAGCGCGTCCAACTCGAACTCCGCCGTCTCAGCGAAATCCAGAGAATGCACGCGCACCTGGCGGTCCGATCGGGGACGCAGCGCGATCCAAAGCGCGCGATCTATCGCCAGGGGGAGCACAAAACCGGCGTTGTAATCAGTATGCTCGCCAATCAAATTTACACGGCCCGGCGCGCGCACCAGAAACGCAGGCGCCTCATTAAAACGCGCTGCAAAGGTTGAAATGACGTCTGCGGGGAGAGACATACATACATCTCCGATAGGTAAATTGCGAGGATATTATGCTGTAAATTGAGGGAGCCGCAAGAAGCAACGCGACTGCCGGGAGCCGCGGGATATCTAGGGCCTGGCGAGGGACTCAAAGCAGAGCCAACGCCCGTGGCTAAAGACCACGGGCAAAATAGGCAAAGCCCTCTGCGAGGGCTAAAACCAGTAGCCGAGGTTTCCCAACCTCGCTGCTTTGACGTGCTGATAGTAGGCGCTTCATCGCCGTGCCAACGCCCGTGGCTAAAGACCACGGGCTAAATAGGCAAAGCCCTCTGCGAGGGCTAAGACGGCTTCGTGGGATGGATGAGGGTCTGCTATCCAAGAGCAAGCAGCCCGCCAGGGCTTGGCATTTTTAGCCCTAACGTTCACGTTGGGGCCAATGCTATCTTATTTATACGCAATCATCCGCCACTTGTTCTAAGAGAGAAATGGGTGTTCCTACACTGTGATGTTCCCTCTGATGGCGAACGTATTCTACCACCAGCGGTAGACGCTTCTGACCAAAAGAGACTACCCCGTATGATGTTTGCCAGCTGAAGGTGAAATCCAGATCCAGTTCATGGTTGATGAAGTGAGAAGAATTACCTTTAATCTGCCCAGCAAAAGTCGCTAGTTTGATACTGGGTGGAACTGAAACAACAAGGTGAATATGATCCTCAATACCACCGATTGCGTGTACCAACACATGTAATTGATCGGCTTTCGCAGCAATTACTCTGTAGAGTCTTTTCTCCCAGGCGGGAGCAATCCACAGCATACGCTTCTTGGTTGACCACGTAAAATGATAGTACAATCGCCAGTAGGACATTTTATTTTCTCTCTCTAATCTTCACCTTCGGGAGAGCGCTTCCCACCCCGGCCCCGCGCTAAAGAGCAATAACAAGCCCATGGAGACGGCTGAAGTGAGGCACCAGCTACAAGTCGCCCCAATCACGAAGGGTTCCAAGAAAGTTAATCCGGCCGAAAAGAGCGCACCGAAAGCCGTCAAGAGAAAGGTTACCAGCGGAGCATATTCCGCGGAGCGTCCCTCTCCCCAATACCCATAGACAAAGGTCGCTAACACGGCTAAATAGCCCAGCAATCCGAAGATGGCCATCGGCACGCAGCCAAAGAGGAGCGCGAATTGGCTCTGCTGCACGGCGTTACAATCGCCCACCGGCCCGCAGATGGCGGAACTCTGCGTGGTTTCCACGTAGCTCAGGTAAGAGGCAGCGATAAATCCCACCAGCGCCACGACCAAGAAACCCCACGGGCGGACGCGGCCGGCTAGACGTGATTGCCAGGAATGCGATTTAGCGACTGCCCCGAGTGTGGCTAACAATCCCACCAGAACAATTACGCAGAGCGTGCTACCTACCGGATCCTGCATATATTTCTCCTGCCAGGTCGGGCAGACGGTGACGGAAGCGAACTCCTCGGTGGGGAGATCGGGGATGGCGGGCCAATCCACACCGCCAGCTGCCAGATACTTCTCAATCAAGATAGGGAATTGTTCCGGGATCTGTTGCGAGCCGATGAGGTATTTGTCCCCCACCAGCAGGCGCGGCACCCCCTGCCATTCCGGGGGGATCTCGTAGAGCTCGGTAGAGAGCTGATAGAACCGTGAGCCTGCTTCGGTGGCGGCATCGATCTCCAAAATTTGCAGTTGAGCGCCGTACTGTTCCCGGAGCGGGGGAAGCACCTCTTCCATCACTCGGTGGCAATGTCCACAGCTAGGCGAATAAAATAGGATTGCACGCACCACGCTCTCTTGCGCGCTCGCGCTAACGCCCACCGCCAGCAGCAGCAAAAATGTCAACAGGACCATCCCTATTCGGTATCGTAAACGCATCAGTTCTTTATCCTCCTCTGAAAATAAGTCTAAAGTCGCAAGTCTAAAGTTTGCTTCAAGACTCAGGTGTTGGCGTTAGTGAAACATTTGCATTATTGTAGGTGTGGGATCCCCCACTAATTGATTTACTAATTGGTGACTATAACATGCTTGTTTCGTTTGACAATGGAACGAGAAAGCGAGGGAGCGATAAGGCGAGGGAGCGAGAAAGCGAAGAGGCGAGGGGGCAAGAAGATAGCTGATGATAACCTGGCACCTTTAATTTTGGACGCAGATTAGCGCAGGTTTTTTTATCGGTATTTATCTGCGTTAATCCGCGTCCCATTTTGAAAATTGTAAAGCGAGGGAGCGGTCGAAGTTAGCGCCGTGTTTATCAGCATGTAACCACCGACCGCCCCCCGTCTACTGTCTACTTTTATACTGGTGCTCCAATGTCTGCCGGAACTGCCGTGTGTAGAGGTCGTAGTAGTGACCGTGGGCGCGTAGCAGCTCCTGGTGATTACCCATTTCGATGATTTTACCGGCTTCAATGACTAGAATGCGGTCGGCGTTCTTGATGGTGGAGAGCCGGTGGGCGATCACAAAACTGGTTCGTCCGCGCATCACCGCCTCCATGCCAGCTTGGATTAACGCCTCGGTCAGCGTGTCAACCGAACTGGTGGCCTCATCCATGATCAGAATGTCAGGATCGGCCAACACGGCCCGCGCCAAGCTGAGCAGCTGTTTCTGTCCCACCGAGAGCAAGCCGCCGCCTTCGCCCACCTCTTCAGCGTAACCATTTTCCAGCTCGATGATGAACTCATGCGCTTTAGCGATCTGCGCGGCCTGCAACACCTCCTCGTCCGTCGCGTCCAGCCGCCCGTAGCGGATGTTATCGCGGATGGTGCCGGAGAAGAGATGGGGCGTCTGCAAAACTATCCCAATGCGTGATTGGATGGCATGCTGGGTGAGTTCGGTGTAATCACGGCCCACCAGCCGGATAACGCCTTGCCGTGGCTCGAAGAAGCGCGCCAGCAAGTTAACGATGGTCGTCTTCCCGCCACCCGTCGGCCCCACGATAGCGATGCGTTCACCCTCCGCTACCTGTAAATTGAAATGTTCGAGTACCGGGTCGCCCTCTTCATAGTAGAAGCTCACATCGTCGAAGATAATATCGCCCCGCAACGTGCCGGGATCGATGGCATCCTCCCGGTCCACGATTTCCGGCTGCGCGTCGATGAGCGAGAAGACCCGCTCGGCCGAGGCGACGGAGTGCTGCATCTCCGCATACACTCGCGCCAGGTCCTGGATCGGCCAGAGCATGAAGGTCAGGTAGGAAAGGAAGGCCTGGATTCCCCCGATGGTGAGCGCGCCCTGCGTGTTGATTTGCAAGCCACCATACCAGATTACCGCACCGACGGCCAGCGAGCCAATGATCTGCACCAACGGGAGGAAGAGCGCAGAGAGCCAGGCAGCCCGGTAAGCGGCCTGGTAGAGGGTGGAAGATTTCTCACTAAACTCCACCAAATTCCGCCGTTCCCGCACCAGGGCCTTGACTACCCGCACGCCAGAGATGTTTTCGCTGTAAATCCCGGTCAACTCCGAGCTCAGTTTGCGTACCCGGCGGTACTCCACCAAGATATGCGTCTTGAACCACACCGCCACTCCCAGCATGATAGGCACGATCAGCAGCACAATTGAAGCCAGTCGCCAATTGATGATGGACATGAAGATCAACGAGGTGCTGATATTGAAGATCGCCCAAGTGCTATCCACTAAACCCCATGTTACCAGCTCGGCGATGCGGCGGGAATCAGAGGTCACGCGGGACATAATCCAGCCCAACGGGGTCTCGTTAAAGTAGGAGAAGGAGAGGGTTTGCAGGTGATTGAAGAGCTTACGCCGCAGATCGTACTGTACGCGCTCGCCCAACACCCCGGCCAGATAGATGAAGCCGAAGACGGTGACGGATTGCAACAACGCCATGCCGCCGTAGAGCAAGGCGAATTCCTGGAGTCGCGCGGTGTCGCCAACCGAGATGGCTTCGTCAATGATCTGCTTGCCCAAGTAAGTGAAGCCCGCGTCCAGCACGGAAGTGCCGGCAATCATTATGACAAATCCCAATACCCAATACCAGTAGGGCTTGACTTGCGCCAAAATGCGCAGCACCACTTGACCATTAAACTTGGTACTAAATTCTTCTTCTTGAAATGTCTCATAGTTGGACATGATTTACTCCGTGGCTAATGTAAATAGGGCTCCACTAGAAAAAACTAGTTCTCCACTAAGACGCTAAGACGCTAAGAAAAAATTTAGATTAAGTTGAAAATGTTTACCCTTATCGGTCAAAGAGTTAATTTTCAAATCTTTGTACCTTTGCGCCTTTGTGGTAAAAATCATAGTTTTTCAGTAGAACCAAAAATGATAACGCAATTTACTCTAACGTTACCTCACGCTTGACTTCCTCTTCAATCTGCGCCTGAATCTCGTAGGTTTCCCGATAGAGTCCCGGCTCTTGCACCAAATCCTCATGCACGCCCTGTTGGACGATACGGCCTTTATCCAAGACCAAGATCCAATCGGCGCGCATCACAGTCTGGATACGGTGGGCGATGATGAAAGTGGTCCGGTTAGCCAGCTGGCGATCTAGAGCTGCCTCAATCTGCATCTCTGTCTCGGTATCCACGGAAGAAGTCGCTGCGTCCAAGATCAGGATGCTGGGATTTTTGAGCAGGGTACGCGCCAACGCCACTCGCTGCCGCTGTCCGCCAGAGAGCGTCACGCCCTTCTCACCCACCAGCGTATCGTAGCCTTTCGGGAAAGTCTGGATTACCTCATGGACGGCGGCTGCCTCGGCAGCCGCGATCACCTCGGCCTCCGTCACCTCCCGCCCGGCCCCGTAAGCGATATTCTCGCGGATAGAACGGGAGAAGAGGAACGGCTCCTGTTCCACAATGCCGATTTGCTGGCGCAAGACGCGCTTGGGATATTCACGTAGCTCAAGGCCATCCAAGGTAATGCTGCCCGCCTGGTAATCATAAAAACGCAAGAGTAGATTGACAATGCTCGTCTTGCCAGAACCGGTGGAACCTAACAACGCTACCGTCTGACCCGGCGCGACGCGGAAAGAGATGTCATGCAATACTGTGAGCGGTTTCGGGGTTTCAGCGTCATCCTCTTTGCCTTCCGCTTCATCCTGCTCCGGCGGGGCCGGTTGATAGGCCAGCTCCACATTCCGAAAGACGAACTCGCCGCGCAACTCTTTCTCGGCCAAGAGCGACTGGCCCGCTTCCGTATCCTCACGAGTTTCGGAGACAATCTCCATCACCCGGCGGTAGGAAACCAGCCCCGTGGAAACTTGGACGATCAAGCGTCCCAAGTTGCGCAGCGGCCAGATGATCCAGACTACCATGCCGATGACCGCCACGTAAGTTCCCAGCGTGATCTCGCCCCGGATGGTCATTAACGCGCCGGCGATCATCACCAGGAGAGTCTGCCCGGAACAGAGAATATCCGAGATCGGCCAGTAGAGAGAGTGCATCACGAGGAGACGCTTACCGCGCCGATATTTCTCCTTATTTTCCCCCTCAAATTTATCCATCTCATAGCGTTGCCGCGCGAAGGCTTTCACCACCCGCACGCCGCTTATATTTTCCTGCAAGATGGTCGAAAGTTTAGCTTCCTGTTCCTGATAACGTTCATAAGCCTTAGAAACCTTGCCAAAGAAGAAGTAGGACATTACCAACACCAGGGGCATGATAATCACGGATAACCAACCCAAGCGGGTGTTCATCTGCAATAACATCACGAAGTTGATAGTGAAGAGCGCTACAATCCGCCCGATACCGACGGCCTGATCCGCATAGAAGCGGCGCAAGGTATCGACATCTGAGGTCGCGCGCTGAATCAAGCCGCCGGTCTTCGCGTGGTCATGGTAAGTGAAGGTCAGCCGCTGGATATGATCAAAGAGATAGTTCCGCAACCGGAGGGTGATACCCTCGGCCGTGCGCGCCGACCAGATGCCGCGCAGGTAAGAGAACCATCCTTCCACGCCCGCCAGTGCGACAAAACTGAGCGCGAAAAGCGGCAACTTATCCAAATTTTGACCTTGGGTGAAGACGGTATCAATAATGTAGCGGAGGAGCAGGTAAGTGCCGGTGCGCGCCGCCGCCCCAATGGTGATGCTGATGAGCGCGCCCAAGTAGACCAGCCGGAACCCCGTCATCATGCGCCATAACCCGAG
>DUEJ01000015.1 GCA_011192175.1 Thermoflexia bacterium | reverse complement strand
CTCCCTCGCTCTATCGCTCCCACTGGACAAACTTGCTGACATACCGTGCATCCGGTGCAGAGCAGCGGATCAATTTCAGCTTGCTGCTTCCCCGTTTTCTCGTAGATTTGCTCGCTCTTGAGGATGGCGGGGCAACCGACCTTGAAGCAGATGCCGCAGGCGATACATTTTTCCGGATTGACTTGTAGGGGTGCTTGGGGTTCAAAGTGCGGGGTGAAGACACACGCGCCACGCACCACCATCACGGCCGGCCCGTCTTGATGCCGCTGGGCAGCTTTGAGCGTCTTGGCGACCGCCGCGACATCCCACGCATCGACTTCCTCCACAAAGGTGACGCCCAGCGCGCGTACTACCTCGGCAATGTCTATCTCGTGGCCCGCTTCACCCTGGAGCGTGATGCCGGTGCCGGGATTCTCTTGCTGCCCCGTCATCGCCGTGATGCGGTTATCCAGCACGGCTACCGTGATGTTAGCGTGGTTGTAGACCGCGGCCGCCAGTGGCGCGAGGCCAGAATGGAAGAAAGTGCTATCGCCGATGGTGGCGACGGCGTCCTCTTGCCCGCCCGCTTGTTTGAAGCCGTGGGCCATGCCGATGCTCGCGCCCATCGAGATGAGCATATCCATAGCTTTGTAAGGTTCCATTACCCCCATCGAGTAGCAGCCAATGTCGCCGGCAATCATCGCGTGGCGTTTCTGGCGCGCCAGGTTGTAGAAGAAGGCGCGGTGGGGGCAGCTGGGGCAGAGCGCGGGGGGCCGTGCGGGGATTTCCAGCTCTGTGATGGGCGCGACTTGGCCCGGCAGCGGTTCAACTGGGACCCCGGCTTGGATCGCGCCAGCGCGCACCTTAGCCAGCGTCAGCTCGCCGCAGAGCGGGAAGATATCCTTGCCATGCGCTACTTTGATGCCGGCGGCTCTGAGCTGATCTTCTATGAACGGGTCCAGCTCTTCGACGACGATCAACTCCTCCACCTCGGCGGCGAAGGCGCGAATCTTGTCCAGCGGCAACGGATAGCTCATCCCCAACTTGAGGATGGAGTAACCGGCGAAAATTTCGCGCACGTACTGGTAGGCGATGCCGGTGGTAAGCACGCCGATCTGCTTATCACCCCACTCCAGGCGGTTGATGGCGGCGCTTTCGGCCCATTCCGCGACCGCTTGCAAGCGCTGCTCAATCTCTGGATGGCGGCGCCGGGCGATGGCGGGGATAATGACGCGCGTCACCTCTCCCTCCCGCTCGAATTTGGGCAGTGGCTGGAACTCGCGCGCTTGCGGTTCCGTGAACTCGACCACCGATTTGGAATGCGAGAGCCGTGTGGTTGAGCGTAAGAGCACCGGAGTCTGGAAACGCTCGCTGACTTCGAGGGCGGTAGCCATAAAGCGCCGGGCATCCTCGCTATCGGCGGGATCAAGGCAGGGGAATTTGCCGAAGCGCGCATACTGCCGGTTATCCTGCTCATTCTGCGAGGAGAACGCGCCGGGATCGTCGGCGCTGACCAGCACCAGGCCGCCCTTCACGCCGGTGTACGAGAGCGACATCAAACTGTCGGCGGCCACATTGACGCCGACGTGTTTCATCACCGCGATGGTGCGCGCGCCGCCAAACGAGGCCCCGATGGCGTTATCCAGCGCGACTTTCTCGTTGCTGGCCCACTCCGCCTTGATCCCCGGGTAGGGCGCGAAGTTCTCCAAGATTTCCGTGGAGGGTGTGCCGGGATAGGCCGAGGCGTACTGCACCCCCGCTTCCCACGCGCCCAGGGCGATAGCTTCATTACCGGAAAGCAATTTTTTCATAGGAATCTCCTTATTTCGCTAGAAATGATAATTTAACAACTCCAGCTGCCAACATGGGGAAAAATCCTCACAATTTGTCTTCAGGCCTAATTATATCTGACTTCAGCTAGATAACCTAATCAGCGCTCCACTTGACGTAAGCAGATGACGCTTTATACTAGCATGATTGTCGTAGCGAATTGTTCTGTAAAAGAGGTATGTGTGGTATGGATGAAATCAGTAAATTTTTAAGGGAAAAATACGCGCAGTCTAGTTCCAAGTCAACTTTTGCGCAACTGTTCACTAAGTCGCGGCAGCAGCAACGAGCACGGGGGATTCTTATCAAGAGTCCCCAGCAGATTGAGGGTATTCGCAAAAGTTCCCGGTTGACTAGTGAGATTTTGGACCTGTTGGAGAAGCGCATTCGCCCCGGCATTACCACCGAGCAGATCAATACGTGGGTTCACGAATATACCGTGGCTCATGGCGCGGTACCGGCGCCCTTGAATTATCGCGGGTATCCTAAGAGTGTCTGCACCTCCCTAAATGACGTGATCTGCCACGGTATTCCCGGCCCGCGTAAGTTGCGGGATGGCGATATTCTTAACGTGGATGTTACCTGCATTTTGGATGGTTACTACGGCGATTCCAGCCGTATGTTTCTGATTGGCAACGTCTCCGCAGCGGCGCGCCGCTTGGTGCGCGTGACGCGGGAATGTCTCTATCTGGCGATTGACCAGGTTAAACCGGGCAATCGCTTGGGCGATCTGGGACATGCTATCCAGCAACATGCCGAAAACCACGGTTATGGGGTTGTGCGAGCTTTTGTGGGACATGGCGTAGGGGTAAATTTCCACGAGCCGCCGGATGTGCGACATTACGGGCGACCGGGGCAGGGGATGGAGTTGCGGCCCAACATGACCTTCACCATCGAACCGATGATTAACGGCGGCGATCATCGGATTAGGATGTTGGATGATGGTTGGACTGCGCTGACGACGGATGGGGAACTTTCGGCGCAGTGGGAGCATACGTTGCTGGTGACGGAGACGGGCGTGGAGATTCTTACCGCTTACCCGGGGCAGCGCGACCATGATATTGTCTGCGGTATTTGAGACCTGCCATGATTGACTTACAGTCCCTCCAACACGAAATCTATCAAAACAAAGTCCGACGGGGATTTAACGTCACCGACGTGGGCAAAGAGATCGTCTTGATGGTGGAGGAGCTGGGCGAATTGGCGCGGGCATACAAGCAGAGCAATCGTCTCCCCGTGGCAGAGATTAATTGCCGGGTGGAGATGGTGGATGAGGTCGGCGATCTGCTGGTCTATTGTCTGGGACTTTGCGAGATGTTGGATGTGAACGCTGAGGAAGTGCTCGTGGAGATTGTGGAGCGCAACCAAACTCGCACCCATACAGGATGGATGTAAGATGAAAACTTCTCAATCTTTGGTGGCACAACAGTATCAGACCTCAGCAAACTTGGACGCGCGGAGTCAGTTACACGCGCGCTTTAGCGCCAATCCCTATTCCTGGTTCCGCTGGCTCTTTGACCACTTTGCGCTCTCGCCTGAAGCTCGCATCCTGGAATTGGGTTGCGGCCCCGGGCTGCTCTGGCGCGAGAACCGTGACCGCATCCAACCCGGCTGGGAATTCACCTTGACGGACTTCTCGCCAGGGATGGTCGCCGAGGCGCGTCGCAACCTGGAAGGCATCCTGCCGGCAGCCGATTTCCGGGTAGTGGACGCTCAAGAGATCCCGTTCCCTGAAGAATCCTTCGATCGTGGGGGGGTTTGTGGCCAGTGGGGTGTTTCTAGCAGCTCAAGAGATCCCGTTCCCTGAAGAATCCTTCGATCTGGTGATTGCCAATCACATGCTCTACCATGTACCGGAGCGCCAGCGGGCGTTGGCGGAGTGCCGCCGCGTGCTCAAGCCCGGTGGCCGCTGCTACACCTCCACGGTAGGGGAGGCGCACATGAGCGAGTTGTGGGGAATGGTGGAACGTTTCCGCCCGGGGGTGCTGGCTCAACTAAAGTCGAATGTGATGGGCTTTACGTTGGAAAACGGCGCTGCCCAGCTGGCCGCTCATTTCGGTGCAGTTGAGCAGTATGCTTACGCGGATGAGTTGCGGGTCACGGAGGTCGCGCCGTTGGTGGATTATGTGCTCTCCTCCACTACGTTGACCGGTCATCCCCTTGCTCCAGCGCAAGAGCGCGACTTCAGAGCATTGGTGGCGCGTCGCCTTGCTGTTGAGGGCGCGCTGCGAATCACGAAGGTTTCTGGGCTGTTTGCGGCTGCTGGCTGAGAACCGAAGTATCGAGGTGGGGCCGGCAACGAGTTTGTATGAGCTGGGTGCGTTTCAAATGAAATGAAACGCACCCGTATAAAATTGATGTAGTGCTACTAAATTAGAGGAAAAAGTATTATGGAAGATGAAAATAAGATAGTAAGAAATCGGCGTATGGCGATTTTGATAGATGGTGATAACGCTCAGCCTTCGTTGATCGAGAAGATGCTCTCGGAGACGGCGAAATATGGGGATGTGACGATTCGACGTATCTACGGTGATTGGACTAAGCCGGAGATGAAAGGGTGGCAGAAGACTTTGAATATACACGCCATCCAACCAATCCAACAGTTTCGCTATACCACGGGCAAAAATGCTACCGATAGCGCTATGATCATTGACGCGATGGATATTCTTTATACCAGTGGCGTAAGTGGTTTTTGCTTGGTCTCCAGTGATAGTGATTATACGCGGTTAGCCACGCGAATCCGCGAGAAGGGTATCTTTGTCATGGGGATTGGGAGGAATATGACGCCGCGCGCGTTTGTAAATGCCTGCAACGTCTTTGTTTACACCGATAACTTGCAGCAGAAACCTAAACGTGAGCATCAGAAGATCGTTCGCAAAACTAAGAGTGAGGGGCCACCTGATCCGCGCCCTCTCCTGGAGCAGGCTTTTGAGATGGCGGTGCAAGATGACGGCTGGGCCTCGTTGGGGCCGCTGGGACAGTATTTGCGCCAACTCGATCCCAGTTTTGATTCTCGCACTTATGGGTACACGCAACTTTCGCAACTGGTGCGGGCCTATCAAGATATGTTCCGTGTGCGGACAGTACGCCAGAGTGGAGGGAGTTCGATCTTCTACGTGAAAATCAAAGAATGACTCCGCTGCAAAAAATCAACTCACCACAGGGACACAAAGGACATTGAGAAAAAATAAATAAGAATCATGCTTCTTGGGTGTCGGGAAACCTAACCAAAGCCTCCGGGGTCTTTAAGACCCCGGAGGCTTTTTGGTTGGACAGTGCTACCTAAAACTTTATTCCCAGCCCCGGCCCCAATTCTGCTGATCGGGATCAATGATGAGTAGTTCATTGCCGTCCTCCATGCGGATCCGGTGCCCGACGGTCTGTTCGTAATGCACGATGGCTTCGGGTGATTTGCCATTGTGGGCCAGACGTTTGAAATCCTCTAAGGTGAACTCCGGGGTATTGGGACCATCCGGCAGCGCCAGGATCCACTGCTCAAATTTTGATTTAGCCTTGATTAGGTCGCGTGGTAGGCGAATTTCTGAGGCTTGGTTGCAGAAGAGAGAGTTTAGCATCAGCGTTTTGGCTTGTTCGGGACTAATGGGGCGGAGTTGTATATCTCCTTTTGAGTGTACATTGTGCAGATATTTGACCAGCTGTTCGGGATTACGAGGGGGTAAGATAAAGGCGTCCTTGACAGCGCCGTCCCACGGTGGATTGTAATCCAATAGGATGTTCAGTCCTGAAGCTTGCCATTTGTGCCGGTTGGTGTACCAGAGAACGACTAGGAGACCTTGTGACTGCTTGCCCAACCTTTCCTCATCATTCAGGTGGAGCGCGCGGTAAAAGAGTTCTGGCGCGTCCGTGGCAGCCAGCTGAATTTCAAGCCCGGTGATTGCTAACCAAGCTTGAAGCGGCTGGCGCAGTTCGGCGGCTGGCGTGGCATCGGTGGCTATCTCGCGCAACGTGCTGAGATATTCGTGTTTGCGGAGCCAAGCGGGGAGCACCACGTCCAGCCTGGCGCGTACCGCTGGCGAGGCCGCGTCGTAAGTGCGCAGCATCGTCCGCAAGAGGAAGCGCGGCTCAATGCCGCGCCGGAGCACATCTAGATCTCCGGCTAGCGCACTAGCATCTCTGTGCAATAACGCTTCATCTGCCCAGAGATGCTCCAGGCGCGGGCGCAGGGTAACAGTCGGTGATAATTTTCGTTTATGTTTGCGTTTACTCATCTGGGTTCTCCGATTTTGGTAGATATGGTTAGTTACAATCCCCAGGTACGCGGATTAAATTCCGCCGCGAAGGGATTTACAAAATGTATGCCTTCAATGGTCGCCCCCACGTTGAAATCCTCGCTGAATACCACGGAGAGGTTGTGCAAGCGCGCTACGGCCCAGATCTGAGCATCCCAAAAGTTAAACTGGTACTCCCGCACGCCACGGATAGCTTCTAACACCACCTGGGGCGTCATATTGAAAATAGTGTAAGTTCGCAGAAAGTGCTGAACCTGGGCATGTGACTGGAGGGGAGTCAGTGGTGGAGATAGATTCCTGGTGCTAGCGTTGTAGAATTCGGCAAGTACCTGAGTGCTGAGGTGGCCAATCCTAGCTGTGGCTAGCAGATCTAATACCTCTATGGCGCATCGTTGCTTTTCCGGTTCTGTGCGATCATGTGGATACACTAGAACATTAGTGTCAATGAGAGTCCTAGCGGTCATGGAGCTCCTCCCGTGTCCAGCTGCGCCCTCCGGGGACTGGGCCTTGTGCAGCTAACGATTCCATAAATGCGCGCGCTTTTCCCCACGCGGCTAACGCGCGGCGACGTTCCGTGGTGCTCTCGCTCCAGCTATCCAGAGCTTGCTGGATAAGCTCGGCTTCCGAGCTGCCGGTTTCGGCGGCGATGCGCTTGAGCAGTTCCTCTTGCCGAGGTTTGATATAGATCTGTTTGCGTATCATGGCGGTCATGGCATACCTCCTTATACATTGCATTATATATCATAAGCGGCTGGATTTTCAGTCTAGTCATTCCGAGCCAAGCAGAGCGCTAGCGCTGCGCCCAGCGAGGAATCTGCTACTTAGCTGACTCAAAACATGAATTTGTCGGCAGATTCCTCGACTACGTGCTCCTCGCACTGCTCGGAGCACTCCGCTCGGAATGACACGACTTTTGACTTTCGACTTTCTTAACTATTTCAACGCTTCCTCACCGGCAAATTCACGGTAGGGGGAGAGGATGGCTAGCGTCTCCTGATCCTCCGCGCCCAGCTCTCTTTGTGTGACCATGCGCGCTAAGAGCTCTCCCAATCCCGGCCCCAGCATGTAACCTTGACCGCACATCCCGATAGCCATGAGATACCCGCGAACTTCCTTTGCCCAGCCGACCAGCGGTGAGCCGTCGGGCGTCATGGGATAGAGGCCGCGCCAGGTGCGCCGCACGCGCAGGTTGGTGAGCCGGGGCATCAAATTGACCATGCGACGCGAGACCTGGGGGAGGAATTCGCTCGTTTCGTGGCAGTCAAAGCCGGGAATGGCGGGGCTGGGCGTGATGCAGAAGACGATCTGCCCGGTGCCCAGCTGGAAAAAGTAGTAGTTGGCGGAACCGGGCGCCGGTTGAATATCAACGACCATGGGGCCTAAGAACCGGGCCACTGGCTCGGTGATGCCGGCCTCGTGCGACTCCGGGTTGATGGGATGCACCAATCCTACTAGCTTCCCCACTTCTCCCGCCCAAGCCCCGGCGGCATTGATGATGACAGGTGCGTGGTAACTGCCCCGGTCGGTCTGCACGCCCGTCACCCGCGCGCCAGCTAAGAGCACATCCGTGACTTTCTCGTTGAAGTGGAAGGTAGCGCCTTCCCGCCGCGCCTGGTCGTAGATGGCGTGGCTGGTGAGGAGCGTGGAACAATGACCATCCTCCGGTGAGAAAGTGCCGCCGCGTAACCCCTGGGGATTGAGATCGGGGATAATATCTAGCAACTCCGTCTTCTTGTGCCAGGCGATGTTGAGGCCGTAAGCTTGTTGTATCTTCAGTAGCCCTTTGAGAATCTCTTCCTCACGCTCGCGGTAAGCGACGAAAGAGTAGCCGCCCCGCGTCCACTCGATATTGTGCCCGTAAATTTCCTCCCAGGTGGAGATGATCTCCAGGCTGCGCAAGCAGAGCCGGATTTTGGCCGGATCGGAGTGGGTGGCGCGAATTCCCCCGATGGCCGTTTTGTTGGAACCCTGTCCGGCGCTGGCAAATTTATCGAGCACTAACACATTTACATTTTTCCGCACCAGCGCCAGCGCGGTGGGCACGCCGACGCTCCCCGCGCCGATGATAATGACATCATAATTATTAGTAGGCATTGTTTCTCTTCTTGAGAATGGTTGAAAGTTACCAGTAGCCGCGATTTCCAAATCGCGATGGTGGCGCGAAAGGGATTTCGCGGCTACTGCGAAGACGCCCAACGGGACTTCGACGAAGAGCGGGCGTTTGGTGTTCTTTGCCACCTCATCCAGCGGTACGCCCTCTTGGCGGAAGAGCCGTTTGATCAGCGTGGTGCAGGTCTTGCCGCCGCACGCTCCCATCCCAGCGCGGGTCACGGCCTTAATCTCGTTTATATCGCGGCAGCCCTGTTGAATCAGCGCGCGGATCTCGCCCGCTGTGACGCGCTCACAACGGCAGACGATGTCGTCATCGGCCAGCCGCTCGATGCTCTCCGGCAAGGCCGCGCCGACCTCCGGCGCTTGGACGCGCAGCCCCGCGATGCGTTTGGCATATTCGCGCGGCGCTCTCACTTTGACGACTGCGGTGTGGTCGTTGCGCTTCGTTGCGCGGACCTGGCTGACCTCGACATCGCCCAACTTCTCGCCGGTGGTGTCCAGTACCGTTACCATCTCGCCTGCGGCCACACTCCCGGCGAGGAATTCGTAGGCCAGCGAGACGGTGGGATATTCAGTGTCTTGCCGGTAATCAACCAGCGTGATGGCCAGACCAGGGCAGGCAACGAGACATTGCTCGCAGCCCAGACACCTTTTTTCGCCCGCAAAGCCGCGATACTCCGGCAACTGGCGGATATCGTCGCTGGGGATGTGGATGAGGTCTAGCGGGCAGACGGTGGCGCAAGGATTACACGGAATCTCTTGCGAGCAGTGGAAGACCGGGAAGACGCCCGTTTCCGCTGCGGGGATGCGTTCGGGACTGGTCGCCCCCGGATGCGATTTGAGGATGGCGGCGGTGCGCGCCCAGCTCTCTGGGATTTCCTCGTTGGTCGCGCCCAACATCCGCGCGATCTGCAATCCCTTGATTTTGCCGGAGAAGATGGCGGCCGAGGCCTCGGCGATCTCTTCCGCGTCGCCGGCGGCTAAGACGGTCAGGCCGAACAGGCGCGCTTTCTCCGTGAACTCGTTCACCGGCTCCAGCCCCACGGCGATGAGCACCGTATCGCAGGCAAAGGTTTGTTCGGTGCCGGGGAGCGGCTGGAAATGCTCATCGATCGCGGCTACCGTCACCGATTCCACCTCTGTTGACCCGTTGGCGCTGAGGATGGTGTGCGCGGTGTAGATGGGGACGCCCAAGCGCGCCAGCTTGTCTCGATGTACCTTGTAGCCGCCACATTGGGGTAACGCCTCGACCAAGCCGACCACTTCGATGCCGGCCTGGAGCGCGTGGTAGCCGGCGATCAGGCCCACGTTCCCTCCGCCGACGATGAAGAGCCGTTCGGCGGCCCGCACCAGATCGCGGTTGACCAACGTCTGGAACGCACCAGCGCCATAGACCCCCGGCAGCGTGTTGCCCTTGAAGACCAGCGACTTCTCCCGCGCGCCGGTAGCCACTAACAACACTGCTGGCTTGATCAAGACATATTTCTCGCGGCCTTGCTCCTGGTGCAACACCCCCACTAATTGATCGCTGAAAACCGCCAGCGCGGTGCTGTTTAGCCAGATTGTCACTTCTTCGTGCTCGCGGACGGCGGCCTCCAATTTGGTGGCGATGTCGATGCCGCGCGTGCCGGCGTAGACGGCTTCTTGCGAGCCGAAGAAGCGGTGGGTTTGCAAGACCAACTTGCCGCCCAAGCGATGTTTATCATCCACCAGGAGCGTCTTTACCCCGCGCTCCGCCAGCTGGATAGCGGCGGACATCCCCGCTGGCCCGCCGCCCAAGATGAGTACTGGCACAACCAGCGTCTCCACGTTATCAAAAGGCGACTGCAATTCTTCTGGGGCGACCGGCGGTAATTTGGGCAAGCCCTCTAGCGGTTCTACTATCATCCCCGGCCGCACCGGCGTCATGCACGCCTTGACCGGCTTCCCATCCGCCAGTACCAGACATTGGCTGCATTGCCCATTGGCGCAATAAATGCCCTGTGGCGCGCCATCCTTCTGATGCTGCCCGAAAGTGCGGATGCCGTGGGCGAAGAGCGCGGAAGTGAGCATCTCGCCGGGTTGTGCGGTGAGCGTCTTGCCCCGCCAGGTGAACTCTACCGGCGGCTCCTCTTGGGGAGATAAAATAGGGTGTTCTGCAATGCGATATTCGGTCATCTAACTCTCCTCAAAAAACAGTTACAAGTTGAAAGTTGGGTCTACTGAAAAAACTAAGTATTTAACCGCAAAGGCGCAAAGAGCGCCAAGTCTTTAAATCTTATTTTTTCTTAGCGTCCTTAGCGGCTTGGCGGTGAGAAATCTTGGGTTTCTGGGACTTGGCAGTATTAGTTTACCGCGACATAAATTTTTCCACCACAGATTTTTTATTTTTTTTCACGTTCATTCACGGTTGATTTTTGGCTTGACCATGTAAAACTTAGGATTCTCAAGCTGCTAGCGAGCAGCTTTCGTCCGCGTAGTCAATTTCCAGCGTGATATGCTCAAAATCTAGTTTTTGGATGAGTTCCTTCGCCTGACATTTAACGGCCAATGTGGTCGCTTTGGTGGCGTCTGCTCTTAATACCAGATGGGTTGAGAACACGTGGTGCTCGCCATCCAACGACCAGATGTGAGTGTGGTGCAATCCAATTATATCTGCTAACGCCAACAAGTCCGCTTCGAGCTGCGGCAGATTTACGTCTTCAGGGACAGCTTGCAAGAAGAGCGCCATTGTCTGGCGCAGATTGCCCAGCACGTTGTAGAACACGTAGAGCGTGATGAGGATTGAGAGCAGCGGGTCCAAAATTGGCAGCTCCTTGAAGAGCATGATCACGCTGATGACGAGCACCGCGGCCCAGCCTAATACATCCTCCAAAAGGTGCCAGGTCGCCATCCGCGCGTTCAGTCCGTCTCCCCGGCTAACGCGCAGTGCGGCGATGCCGTTGGCTAAAATCCCGCCCACGGCAAAGAGCGCCATGCCGGGAGCATTTGAGGGTTCCGGGTGTAGCAAGCGGGGGATCGCCTGGGAGAGCACCAAAAATGCGCCGCCTACCAAGATCAACGCGCTAAAGAGCGCGCCCAATAACGAAAAACGACGGTAGCCGTAGGAATAGCGGCCGTCATTTTCTCTCTGCGAGTAACCTTCTAAATACCAGGCCAGGCCTAGCGCCAGACTATCTCCTAGATCGTGGAGGGCATCCGAGGTGATCGCCAGGCTGTTGGTCCATAACCCGCCGGCAAATTCTAATATCGCAAAGCCCAAGTTCAAGAAAAAGGCGATTTTGAATTCCTGTTGGTTCTCTTGGTGTACGTGCCCGTGATGATGTCCCATAAGTCCTTGCTGAATTTTCTGGTTATGCTGGTCTGCGGTGGCCCGCGCTACGCAACCACGCCGACTAAAGGATTGATTGGCGCGCAATAGTAGATCGCACGCGGCAGGCGGTGGCCCGCGCTACGCAACCACGCCGACTAAAGGCGGCTACCGGAGGCTGAAGCCGGCTGTCCACCTACGGGGACAGATTTAGCGCGTCGCCGTAGGGCGACGCTCGGCGCAACGCGCCTCGGAAAGCGACTTTAGTCGTGGTAGTGGCGAAATTCTAGTGACACTAATAATATCTCAAGTAGTAGATTCCTCGCTGCCCGGCAGCCGCGTTGTCATTCCGAGCGGAACGCAGTGCAGGCGAGGAATCTGCCGGGTTTGCTTGGAGACCCTCTTTAGATGCTAGCAACTGTGTTCTAGATTTTAAGGGAGCTATTTTTATCCTAAAACTTAATTTTCTACTCAGGGTCCTCGGTGGCTCTATGGTGAGCTGCCTTTTTTCAGAGGAGCCAAATGTTATTTTACCACAGAGCGCACTGAGAAAAACGTATCTTTTCAAAAAAAACCGAGGTCCGGTAGCCGCGAGTTCTCAATTGCGAGCTGTGCTGACAGTACGCCAGCATCCGCTTGATGTCTACGGAGATTGGGGGCAGTTGTCTGAGAAAGAACAATAACGTCGCTGGGTTGTAGGTAGTTGGCGCGGAATTATCAAAGATGCGCCCTGACTGAGCATCGTGTATAATAGAAATGGGAGCGGAACACCGGAGGGCGAGTCGGGGAAGCAACACTATGCTAGAAATGTCACCAATCACGGAATATCATCTTACCGCTCATGCTCAATTTTAGATGGAACGACGTCAGATTGAGTATCAAATGGTTCCAGTTGGCGTGTAGTCGTAGTAACGATTAATCAGGGTGTCAACTCGACGCGGCTTTCGCCGCGCACGTCAATCAGAAATTACTCAAAACAGTTTTTTTCTCAAAGCGGAAAGTCGTGTATGGTCTAGGTATGGAAGTCTACTCGTAATTGTTTGGAGGAGAACCAAGATGAAGTGGCAAGAAATCCGCACCCACTATCCCCAACGCTGGCTTTTAATCGAAGCTATTAAAGCTCGTTCCGAAGCCAGCAAACGCATTTTAGAACAATTAGCGGTCGTGGGCACATTTTCCGACTCGATCACTGCGCTAAAAAGTTATCAGCAACTCCACCACGAAGCCCCAGAGCGCGAGTTGTATGTTTTCCATACGAGCCGCGAGACACTAGACATCACGGAACGAAGGTGGCTAGGCATCCGGGGGGCACAATGAAAATACAGCTGCGAGACAGTTTGCCTTATGTCACGGCGTCTCTAACCTACCAAGGGCAACAACTAGCGTTCGGAAATATCCTACTCGATACAGGTTCTGGGGGGGTGATCTTTGCGGTGGACAGGGTATTGGCTATCGGTTTGACGTATGAACCGGATGATATGGTTCACCGGATTCGTGGCGTTGGTGGCGCGGAGTTTGTTTTCACCAAGCAAATCGACTGTCTCGCAATGGGTGAGCTGCGAGTTAATGACTTCCAAATTGAGATTGGAGCGATGGATTATGGTTTTGAGATAGACGGTATCATCGGGATGGATTTTCTCGTCCAAGTTGGGGCTATCATTGATCTGGCAAAATTAGAGATGTATCCAGCCTCGAAGTAATGACGGTGGACATGGTTAACCTGGTGCGGCAGGCAGGGTGTGACGCTCATCTGGGTCTAGGTGAGTTGCAGAGGCAGCAACCTAGGGCAACCAAGCAAGGAGCCCGCCTAACCCATCGCTGCACCCGACCTGGCTAAGCGGCACGCTTTTCGAGTTTTTCACCCGCATTTCGGTTATTTGCTTGGCGGGGATGCTCACGCCGCAACCGCCCGGCGGCTCAAACTTGGCCGAAAAGCGGTCAAGATTGCTAGTTTGGGTAACATGCAGTAGACGTATCCTGTTTATAACGAGGAAAGAAATAGGATAGCGGGCCTTTCTCAACTCTCTGGTACAACCTTAGTCACGGCGTCAGCTTTTCCTTCCCGCTTCATGGTGTTATAAACAGAGGCGAAGTTATGCAAAAGGTTAATGTAAATGTCTTTTGAAATCATTGGAGAAATAACCGATATTGAGACCATTGCTATCGGCAACGCAATTCGAGATATCATCCGGTTGAAGAAATTTTATGGGCGTGGTCGGTGGCGTAAACTCAAAGGGGTTGCTCTGGTGCGTCTTTCTACTGGGCGAATACGTCGCGCGGAGCTTCACTGGTATGCAGCGCATGGCATAGGCAAAAAAGAAATCAAGCGTAAACGATATTTGGATTAGATTAAGAAAAAAATGAGAGGTTGATGAATATGTATGCTATTTGTATTGATAACACTGGATATCCTGCATCCTTAGAAAGACACAAGCTTTATCGTATCCTGGCTGATGATGATGCTATCGTAGACGGGGATGTGCGCATTATTGATGAAAGTGGTGAAGATTATCTATACCCTGTTGAATACTTTGCCTTACTCGACTTGCCACAGGGTATAGATAGGGTAATAAGGGACTCCTTCTTAAATACAGTTCAACCCCAATTACAAACGGCCTGACAAGGGCGTCAACTCGATGTGGCTTTCGCCGCAGGGAGCGGCGGATGGCAGCGCGGATACTTCGACAAACTCAGTACCAGCCTAGTCAAGGAATTTTTGGGGGTGGGGGTTGCATTGCCCCCACCTCTCGTTTTTGTTTGACTTTTGGTGTGTCTGGTTACATAGCACTCCGTAATTGTAACTCCAGGGGCAGGCTAGATAGAATCTGAATAATCATCCTCTGGAGAGAACAAAAACAGATTACGTATAATAACTAGTTAGGCGAGACGCTCGCGCCCCGTTAGCGCGGCCAACGTGAAACCAAGTTACGGGAAGGCTTGAGTAAGTTGATCGCGACGCTTTACCCCAACATTCCAAAACTGAGAAACGATATTACGTCTTGGGACAAACAGATAGAGAACGTTTGTTGTTCATCGCATTTACCATTAGGGATAACCGCATCCGTGTCATTTCGGCCCGCGATATGAATAGAAGGGAAAGCAAGAGATATGAAAAATATGCCAAAAGATATTCCAACTTTTGAAAATGAAGATGAGGAACGTGAGTTTTGGGCAACCCACGATTCGACGGAGTATGTTGACTGGGACAAAGCGTCACCTGTCTATTTTCCCAAACTCAAGCCCTCGACCAAATCTATTTCGTTGCGCTTGCCCGAGATGATGTTGGACAAATTGCGGCTGATAGCACATAAGAGAGATGTTCCTTATCAATCGTTGATAAAGATCTTTCTTTATGAGCGCATAAACCAGGAGTTGATGCATCTCGAGCGAAGTGGGGATAGTTCATTATTGGAAAGAATCGAAGTGGATAGGTCGAGACCATCTGAGGCTGTGAGTTTGGCCTGAAGGTGAAACAGGGTTTGGGAGTTTGGGATCTGGGGGTTTGCAGGGAGGAAAAGCTGCGCTAACCCCGTGTTGAAGGCGACTGGGCTATCTTGCGCGATTTCGGCGTTTCTACCCGCATTGTGGTTATTTGCTTGGCAAGTGTGCTCACGCCGCAGCCGCCCGGCGGCTGAACCGAACCGTTAGCCATAGCAGGGACAGCGCATCTTCTCCCGGTCACACGAATCACTCCTCCGCCCCGAGCAATCGCTAAAACGCTGCTCCGCTCCTCGATCACTAACTTACCCTCTCAGTAATGGTAGCGCAACTGGACAATATAAATCGCATCCTTAGACGCTTTATAAACAAACCTGTGTTCACCAGTGATTCGTCGAGACCAGTAACCAGAAAGAGCATGTTTAAGTGGTTCAGGTTTTCCAATACCTTCAAATGGATTTCGTTTCGTTTCTTTTATGAGGGTGTTGATACGGCGAAGAGTCTTTTTATCGGTTTTCTGCCAAAAGAGATAATCATCCCAGGCGTGGTCAGAAAAGATGAGTCTCACTCTAAAAGTTCCTTTTCGGTCCCTTCGTCGTTTTCAAGTTGCGCAATAGATTCAATTAAACGCCTGACATTCTTTGGCGACCGTAAGAGATAAGTTGTTTCTTCAAAGGCTTCGTAGTCCTCAAGTGACATGATGACTACAGAATTAGAGGTTCTACGTGTTACGATTACCGGCGCATGGTCTTTACATATTTTTTCCATTGTTTTTGCCAGGTTTTGTCTGGCGGCTGTATAGGTTATAGCTTCCATAAAACACCTCCTATCTTGTACGGGTTATTGTACATATAGAAATACTATTGTCAAACACACGCGGCTTGCGCAGGAAGCGATTCGGTTAGTGTCTTTAGGTTTGCGCCAGCCACGGGCTACGCAACCACGCCGACTGAAGTAGGCTCCCGGAGGCTAAAGCCGGCTGTCCACTCGCCGAGAGCCTGCGCCACGCCTTGCGCGCGCTCCTGGGCCTCCTGGGCGCGTTCCAATTCCACCTCGATGCCGAAGACGTGTGGAGTGTAGCGTCGAAATGCGGCCGTGTACATCCCCACACCGCACCCCACATCCAGGATGCGCCGGTCACGTAAGGGGACGTAACGTCGCACCCAGTCCAACCGCCGTTCCTGTCCAGCTCGCCAGACAGAGGGGTTTCCTCGTTCTGCTGCCTTTTCCAAATCCATGTCCATGATAGTTCTCCTCCTGCTAGATTCTAAATGGCAAATGGCTAACGGCTAACAGCTAATCGCTAATAGCTAATCGCTAATAGCTAAATCAACCGGCTTTTTTCTGACATTCCTCGCTGGGCAAGGCGTTTTTTTAATCTATACTAGTTCCTGTTCACTAGTTCTTATTTACCAATTACTTTGCCATTGAACCAGGAGGTTTACCATGACTAAACGGGTTGTACATCCCCCCCGGGGAACGAAGCTGCATTGTAAGAATTGGTTGTTGGAGGCTCCTTACCGCATGATCCAGCACAATTTGGATCCTGAGGTGGCTGGCGATCCGGACAATCTCATTGTCTATGGCGGACGCGGCAAGGCGGCGCGCAATTGGGAGTCGTTTGACGCTATCTTGCGGACGCTGGAGCAGATGGATGTTGACGATACCTTGTTGATACAATCAGGTAAACCGGTGGCGGTCTTCAAGACGCACGCGGACGCGCCACGGGTGCTGATCGCCAATTCCAACATTGTGCCAGCTTGGGCCACCCAGGATAATTTCGATAAGTGGGAGCGCGAGGGGCTGATCATGTATGGGCAGATGACCGCCGGCTCTTGGATTTACATCGGCACGCAGGGCATCTTGCAAGGGACTTACGAGACTTTAGGTTCATTGGCCCGGAAACATTTTGGCGAGGGGGCTTCGCTCCAGGGTAAGTTCGTGCTGACGGCGGGTTTGGGGGAGATGGGGGCCGCACAACCGCTGGCCATCACCATGAATGAGGGTGTGGGGCTGATTGTGGAGATTGATCCGGCACGGGCTGAACGCGCGCTCCGGCACCGCTATGTGGATGAGATCGAGACCGACTTGGACGCGGCGTTGCGCAAAGTCGAGGATTATCGGGCGCGGGGCGAGGCGCGCTCCATTGGCTTGATTGGCAATGCCGGCGACATCTACCCCGAATTGCTCCGGCGCGGTGTCATTCCAGATGTGGTGACGGATCAGACTCCGGCTCACGACCCCTCAATGTACGTCCCCAACAGCATGACTTTTGAGGAGGCGTTAGCGCTGCGTGCTTCCGACGCGACGCGCTATCAAGAAGCGGCCTTCCGCACGATGGCGGAGCATTGTGCGGCGATGGTGGCGCTGCAGCAGGCGGGCGCGGTCGTTTTCGATTACGGCAATAACTTGCGCCAACGGGCCTACGATCACGGCGTGGCGAATGCCTTTGCTTATCCCGGCTTTGTACCGGCTTACATCCGCCCGCTCTTCTGTGAAGGCAAAGGCCCGTTCCGCTGGGTGGCGCTCTCCGGCGATCCGGAGGATATCTACGAGACCGACCGCATCATCATGGAACTCTTCCCAGAAGATGAGCATCTGGTGCGCTGGATCAAGCTGGCGCAAGAACAGGTGGCTTTCCAGGGCTTGCCCGCGCGTATCTGCTGGCTGGGTTACGGGGAGCGGGCTAAAGCCGGGCTGGCGTTCAACGAGGCGATTGCCGAGGGACGCATCAGCGCGCCCCTCGCGATTGGACGGGATCATCTGGATGCTGGCTCTGTGGCCAGTCCCAACCGCGAGACTGAGGCCATGAAAGACGGCTCCGACGCCATCTCCGACTGGCCCATTTTGAACGCGCTCATCAACGCAGTGGGCGGCGCGACCTGGGTTAGCTTCCATCATGGCGGCGGCGTGGGGATTGGGTACTCGCAGCACGCCGGGCAAGTCATCGTTGCCGATGGCACGCCAGAAGCAGCGGTGCGTCTCCAGCGCGTGCTCACCACTGATCCGGGGCTGGGCGTCGTCCGGCACGCCGACGCAGGTTATGAGAAAGCCATCCAGTTTGGGAAGGAGCAGGGGATTTGGATGCCGATGGTGGAGTGAGAAATGTGCAAATCAGCAAATGGCAAATAGCGTTGCCTGGCGAATACCCTGGCCCAACGGCCATTGCCAAGGGAATTCGCGGCTACCCTTGCGAAGTCCGCCTGCGTGGACTAGTGGCTGGCTCGCTCACTCGCCCACTCGCTTTTTTCGTTCACTCGCTTCCTCGCCTTCTCGCTTCGCTTGCTTACTTAGCCAAGATATTGTAAAATATGTAAAATACGTATTTTACAATATGAGGAGGACGACGATGTTTCAGAGGGTTAGTCGAACGGAGTTGGCCCGCAACACGCGGCGGGTGCTTAACGCTGTGCGGCGAGGCCGTCCAGCGTTGATTGAGACGTATGGGGAACCAGAAGCTGCTTTATTGGATATCGCCGATTACAGTATCCTGCAGGCGGTCATGCGCTATTACGCCAAATTGCCGAATATCGACGCGGAGGCCGGGTTGTCACGGGCGGCAGTTCAAGCGTTAGATACCACTGATGCGCGCTATGCACTAGTCTTTGCGCACTATCTGGCCCGCAGTATCAGTCTGTCCCGGGCCGCAGAATTACTGGATATGTCCTGGTTGGGGTTGCGCTCGCGTTGCCAGCGGCTGAATGTACCTTTGCGTGTTTCCCCAGATGACGAGGATAGCGCTGCGAACGACGTGGCGAATGCGTCTGTATGGTGAAGTATCCTTTGTCCAAGCCAATACTCCTGGATAACACGGTACTTTCCAATCTGGCGCTGGTGGGACAGATGGGTTTGGTCTTCCACCTGTGGCCTGATCGGGTGTGCATGACGCGCGCGGTGCGGGGCGAATATCAGCGCGCCGTACAGGAAGGATTACTTCCTGCTTATGCTTGGAGCGATTTGCCGGTTGTTGACATGACGGCTCAGGAAAATGCTCTGGCGCAGACTTTCTCTACCCGTTTGGGGATTGGCGAACGCAGTTGTCTGGCGATTGCGCACACGCGGGATACTCTCTTTGCAAGTGATGATGCAGATGCTCGGACTGCGGCTCAGAAATTGGGCATTCTCGTTACCGGGACTTTGGGTATTCTGGCTCTAGCGGTACGCCGTGAGTTGCTACCTTTGTCTCAAGCCAACACGTTGTTAATGGCGATGATCGCGGCTGGGTATCGTTCGCCACTGTATAAATTGGATACGTTGGTGAAGTAGTTGGGTGGTCGAGTAGTCTGAAACGTAGCTGGGGGAAGGTCTCCCGATCTCTGTCATTTCGAGCAGCCGGCCCTGAGCGTAATCGAGTGGGTGGCGAGGAATCTCTAACTCTTGCTATTTGAAACCTGTGCTTGACACATGAGCATGCGCTAAATGACGCCGTTTCAAGGCGGCTAGCCCCATTTATGGGGCGTGATTTCGTAGCCCGTGGCTAAAGACCACGGGCGGCGGCTACGGGGGAGGCGGCGCGGTCAGGAGATCGGTCACAGCTGTAGCTGGCGGCGCGAAAGGGATTTCGCGGCTGCTCGCCTTTTCGCCTACTCGCCTACTCGCTTTCTCGCTCACTCGCCTTCTCGCTTCCTCGCAATTCCGTTCTATAATGAGGGTCGCTAACTATCTGCTATGTATCTATATTCAATAAGGAGTCCTAGATGGGAGAGAAATTAGAACAACTAAAGCAACATCTTTATCGCCATTACGATCTGCACATGGCCGGGGCCGTGTTGGACTGGGATCAAGAGGTCAATATGCCGCCTGGCGGCGCGGCGGCGCGGGCGGAACAGTTGGCGACGCTCAGCGCGCTGGCCCACAATATCTTCACCTCCGCTGAGACCGGACGGCTCTTGGAAGCTGCCGAGGTTGAGGTTGCGGGCCTGGGTTATGGTAGCGATGCGGCGAGCCACGCGCGGGTGCTGCGCCGCGAGTATGATAAGCAGACCAAGATTCCCACCGAATTGATCGCAGAATTTTCCAGGGCGCGCTCGCGGGGCTTTGCGGCTTGGCGTCAGGCGCGAGAGGAAGACAATTATCCACTCTTCCAACCGCACTTGCAGAAGCTGCTGGATATCAATCGTCAGATAGCTGATATTTTGGGTTATGAGGAACATCCCTACGACGCGCTCTTGGATTTCTACGAGCCGCAGGTAAAAACCTCCGAGGTGGCGAAACTCTTCACGGAGCTTAAGGCCGGGTTGGTCCCGCTCTTGCAGGCGATTGTGGAGCGCGGTCAGCCGGTGGATGAGGGTTTCCTCCAGATGGAGTATCCCGTGGAGCGCCAATGGGAGCTTACCGAGGTGATTTTGCGCGAAATGGGTTACGATTTTAACCGGGGGCGGCAGGATCAGGCCCCCCATCCCTTCACCACTAATTTCTCCAGCAGCGATGTGCGCGTCACCACACGCCTCAATCCTCACCGTCCCCAGGCGGCGATCTTTGGCAGCATCCATGAGGGCGGACACGCGCTCTACGAGCTAGGCATTCCCGCGAAATTTGATCGCACGGTCTTGGCCGGCGGCGCGACGTTAGGTCTGCACGAATCGCAATCCCGGATGTGGGAGAATATGATGGGGCGCAGCCGCGCCTTCTGGCATTATTATCTGCCCATCATGCGCGCTTTCTTCCCCCAACCGCTGCTGGGAGTCTCCGAGGAGCAATTCTACCGGGCCATCAACAAGGTGCAGCCGGACTTCATCCGCGTGGAAGCCGACGAGGTGACTTACAACTTGCACATCTTCGCGCGCTTCGAGTTGGAGCAGGCGTTGGTGGCCGGCGAGCTCCAGGTTAAGGATGTGCCCGCTGCTTGGAACGCCAAGTATGAGGAATACTTGGGTATCACACCGCCCAACGATGCGCAGGGTTGTCTGCAAGACATTCACTGGGCGCATGGCACCATCGGGTACTTCCCCACCTACACGTTGGGCACACTGATTTCTGCGCAACTCTTTAACCGCGCTAAGGCTGAGATTCCCGGCTTGGAAGAGGGTTTTGCTGAGGGGAGTTTCTTGCCGCTCTTGGAGTGGATGCGCGCGCATGTCCATGTTCACGGCCGCAAGTTCACCGCCGCTGAATTGTTGGAGCGCGAGCTGGGCGAAAAGATCAGCGCGCAACCCTTCTTGGATTACGTGACTGCGAAGTACACGGAAATTTATGAGCTCTAGCTTTAACTTCGCTGGAAAAAGATTTCTTGCCGCAAAGGCACAAAGACGCTAAGGAAAGCAATTTTGTGACCAACTATTGGTCACTCGAGTTGAGTGTTTCACCGCAGAGAGCACGAGTTTGCCAAGTCTTTATCTTGTTTCTCAGCGCTCTTTGTCTGTTCTGCGATTCAAAAATAGTTATTTTACTAGAATTAAAGGAGTGTTATTGATGAAGAAGATTCTATCAATTTTAACTTTGTTCTTGGTAGCGAGCTTACTGATCACGGCCTGCGCCACCCCTGAACCTACGGCGGAACCCACTGCAGCGGTCACCGTCGAGGCTACAGAAGAAGTGACGGAAGAGCCTACTGAGGAGCCAGTTGTGGAACCGACAGAGGAACCAACCGAGGAGCCAACTGAGGAGCCAACTGTCGCGGAGGAACCTGTCGCTGAGGAAGTGGCTAAGACCATGCGTCTACCGGATCTGGAAGGACGCACCATCGTCGCCGTGACCGGCAACGATTACACCCCGCTCAACTTCGTCGATCCGTTGACGGGGGAGGCCGTGGGCTGGGAATATGACGCCGTCAACGAGATCTGCCGCCGGCTCAACTGTGCGGTGGATTGGCAAGTCACCTCTTGGGATACGATGATCGCCGCCGTCAAAGAGGGCCAGTTTGACGTGGGCATGGACGGCATCACGATCAACGCGGAACGGGCTGAGCAGATCGATTTCTCCGTGCCTTACATGGTCTCCCAGCAGTTCATGTTGGTGCGCGCTGCCGAGGAGCGTTTCAACACCGCCGAGGAGTTCGCGGCTGACGAGGATTTGCTCATCGGCGCCCAGGCGGGCACCACCAACTTCTACGTCGCCGTTTACAATGTCTTGGATGGGGACGAAGCCAACCCGCGCATCAAGGTCTTCGAGACCTTCGGCGCGTCGGTGCAGGCGCTCATCACCGGGGACGTGGATATGGTCTTGATGGATGCGGCTTCCAGCCGGGGTTACATCGGYGCCAATCCCGATACGCTCAAGAACGTGGGCGATCCGTTGGGCACGGAAGAGTTCGGCTTCATCTTCACCCCCGGCTCTGAGCTGACCGCGCCCTTTGACGCCGCCATCCAGACTATGCAGGATGATGGTTTCCTGGCACATCTGAACACCCGCTGGTTCTTCATGTACGATCCCACCGCCAAATAACCGGCGCATCATTGTGGCGCAAGAGAGCGCGGGAGTTGCTCTCTTGCGCCATATTATTTTCAGGAGAGTAAAAATCTGTGTAATCGGTGGATCAAAATAAGGGAATCATGAAAACCAAACCTAATCAAGTACACTCAAGTCTCAATCTCGGAGGGCTAGCGCGGTTCCCCTATTGGCTTCTGGCGCTGCTGCTCTTAGCGGTACTGTTTTTGTGGTCCGTTGTCAGCGATGGCAATTACCGCATTATTTTTAAGGCGGTTACACAAGGTATCTGGACTACAATTTACGTCTCGTTGATCGCTTATTTCCTGGCTACCCTGATGGGACTGCTCGTGGGGCTGCTGCGCGTTTCGCGGTGGCGGGTGTTGCGGGAGAGCAGCTCGTTCTACGTGGAAATAGTGCGTGGCGTCCCGATGTTGGTCATTCTCTACTACATCGCTTTTGTGGGCGCACCGACGTTGATCTCCGCGCTCAACTGGCTGGGAACGCCGCTCATCAGCCGTGGCTGGATGGAGTTGCTCAGTGTGCGCCAGATTGATTTCACGGTGCGTGGTATCCTGGCCCTGACGATTGGTTACAGTGCGTTTATCTCGGAGATCTTTCGTGCGGGGATTGAATCTGTCGCCAAAGGTCAGCGAGAAGCGGCGCTCTCCATCGGTATGACGGAATGGCAAGCGATGCGCTACGTAGTCTTACCGCAAGCGATACGTAACGTGCTCCCGCCGTTGGGCAACGAATTCGTGGCGATGATCAAAAGTTCTTCGCTCGTCTCCATCTTGGGGGTGCAAGATATTACGCAGCTAGGTAAAGTCTATTCCGCTTCTACCTTTAAATTTTTCGAGACGTACAACGTGGTAGCTTTTCTCTACTTGGTGATGACCATTGGGCTTTCATTGTTGGTGAGCGCTCTGGAGCGTCACTTGGGTAAACATAAGGGGAATGAGTAGTCAAACCGCTATACGCGGCACTTTGAATTTTGGACGCAGATTTGCGCAGAAAAACACAGATCTTTGGATATTTTTCCTTAGAAAGTATTTTTATCCGTGTTCATCTGCGTCCTGTTTTGAAATTAAGCTACAACACCTCTACGCGTGTGCCCGTTCCCGACTCCACATCTTGGGAGTACGTGTCATAAGGTGTTACCGGCTCTACCCAGCGGAAGATCCACTTGGCATCTTGATTGCGGACATTGATACAGCCGTGGCTCTTGGGACGTCCGAAGTCATTGTGCCAGTAGGTGCCGTGGATGGCTATCCCGCTCCCGGTGAAATACACGGGGAAAGCAATCCCTGGTAGATCATATTCATCTGGCGTGCCTTCACCGCCCACCATGTGCCGGGTATGGCGTTTGATGATCACGCGGTACGAACCACGCGGGGTGATGGTCTCCGGCTTTAACATGCCGGTAGCCACTATCACATGATAAACGGCCCGCCGTCCCTCGAAACAGGTCAGAGTCTGTTTACTTCTATCGATCTGAATCCACTTATCCACTCGCCCCGGTGAGATCGGAGCCAGATCGTGCGAGGACAACCGCCGTAAGGTGGTGCTCCGCACGTAAAGGTTGGGCGAGCGAGATAGCCCTTCTTGCAAGCGATACCACCAGTCCCCGCTCTTATCGGCGACGGTAGCTACCACGCGGTAGATGGTGCCATAGTATAGGCGCCGAGAGATATAATCGCTCTCTGGCTGCCGCCGCGCTTCAGCGATAGGCACGGTGATCTCTCCCCAAAAACCCGGTTCCGACACCGACTTCAGCACCTCGCTCTGCGGTTGATTTTCGACCGGCTGCACATAACCGCTATGAATAAAGCCACCCTGCGTACGATACCAAATAGGATTGCTGGGCCAGGGAGCTACTCCCTCCACCGCTGAATAAAGAGGAACAATCTCGTTGTATTTTTTGTAAGCTTGCAATTCAGCTGTGGGGGCGGGGGTACGGCGCACAGATTGCCGCCAGGAGGTGATGCGTCCCAATGAGGCCGGCGGTGACTGCGTCAAGTTAGCACGGTAACCGACTGGAACTACCTTTGAGGTCAGACCTGGGGGCACAAAGAATGATACCAATGAAAGGGTACTCAATTTTAGAAATTCTCGTCGTGTAAATTTAGTCATAGGAGGCATTATAAGGCAGAGGGCGGCTTTGGGCAAATGGAGGCGTGATTGCCCGTAGTGAAAGTTTGGATACAATCGTGTTGGCCAAACGAAACGAGGCGTAATGAGTGCAACAGAGCCAACTATCCGCGTCGTGATAGCTGACGACCATGTCCTGGTGGCTGGGGGAAAGACCACGGCGCACATAGCCGCAGCCCTGGTCGTCACCAAGAACACCGTGCGCACGTACATTGGGAACCTGTTAGGCAAACTGGAGCTGGAGTCCCGCGTGGCGGCCATCGCCTAGGCTTGGAAGCACGGTTTTGTTGAGAACAAGAATGATGTTGCCGGCTCCTGAAGGACGTATCTGGTTGCTTCAACCAGAAAAAGATGGTCGCTCCGACTATAGACAAACCGCTGCGCGTCTGGTAGGATGATGGTTGCGTGTAAACTATAGCTAAACACAAGGAGGTTAATGTGTATAGGAAACTTAAGTTATGCTCGGTGTTCGCATTGGTGGTGCTGTTGAGCGCGGCGCCAGGTGTGGTGGCTCAGAAGCCGCCGTTTTCAGAGCCTCCGCCACCTGTTGAGACCGGATCCGGGATCATTTACAGCACCGAGTATATGGAGGCTGCTCGGATGTTGCAGGATGCCACAGTCCAGAAGGACGAAAATCGGCAGCGGCAACTGTTACGTAAGGCTATTCGAGGGTTTACGGCAGATTTGGAACAGCGTTCCAGTGATGTGTATGTAACCTACAATAACCGTGGGGTTGCCTATGCTCGCCTAGGAGAATACGAATTGGCCATCGCAGATTACACCGCGGCGCTCGAGATTTCCCCTACGTCCGCTGACTTTGTTAAGAACCGTGGGCTTGCTTACGAGCAACGGGGAGATTTGGATAAGGCGCTGGCTGATTTCAGGACTTTTCTTGCACAGATTGCTGATGCGCCAGGTGAACGTCAATCAGAGGAACGCACCTACTTTTCCAGGAAAATAGCCGAGCTATCATCTCAGACAGAGAATGCAGAAGAGTCGGATGATAATGTGGCTACTGTATTAGAGAAAGGTGATGTTATGCCTCGATGGTGAGCTTGGGCCGATTACTATGGCAATGCTAAAACTCATAGTGATACCTACCCTTGGCCCGGTGGTTCTACTACTCCTAATATGCCTGGTTGGAAGTGCGAGGCATTCTATCCTAATCATAAAATTGAGAATGCAGTTTGGTTTGGATTACCCTCAATTACCAGTAGTCGCACTGCACATTTGTATCTAACAAATTTTGGTGTGTGGAGTAGTCCACTCAGTTGGGATCATTACTATGCTTCTGATACTGGTTGGACTCCTTATGGTTCTAATAACTACTATTTGCAGATACAGAACCGGGATGTGTGTACGGGCTTCAATGTCCCTGCAAGTTACTTGAAAATTCATGCCTGGGCGTGGTATGAATAGAAGTAGATGAAACCAATCTCTTAGGGTAACCCTAAGTTGTACACATGAATCTGTAGCACAGATCTACAGATTCATGTAAAAAGAGCCTGGGCATGGTCGGGAGACCGTCCCAAGCTAAGAATCCGGGATTAAATACCTGAGTCTAGCAACAGCCCGCCGGGATTTATCCCGGCGGGCTGGATTGGTTAGCGAGTCAAATTGACTTAGGCTTCTTTCAAGATAACGCGCGCATCCACGACGATGACGCCTTCACCCTCTGCGTAGACCAAGACGGGGTTAGCATCTGATTCGTTGACCTCATCGCCCAGGTCCACAATCATCTGGGAGTAACGGCTCAATACCTCGGAGAGCGCTACGCGATCGCGCGGTTCTTCACCGCGAGCGCCTTTCAGAATCGGTGCACCTTTGATATCATCTAACATCTTGATACTCTGTTCCGGGGAAACCGGCGCCACACGGAAAGTGACGTCTTTGAGGATCTCCACGAAGATGCCGCCCAAACCGAACATCAAGGTTGGGCCAAAGGTGGGATCATTGATAGAACCTAAGATAACCTCAGTGGCCCAGGGCGCCATTTCTTGCACTACGATGCCTCGGATATCGGCCTCGGCCTTGTATTCTTTGGCGTTCGCCAGGATAGTCCGGTAAGCCTCGCGTACTGCGGTTTCTCCATTCACGTTCACCTTTACGCCGCCGGCATCAGATTTGTGCAGGATATCGGGAGACATGATTTTCATCACGATGGGGTAGCCGATATTTTCGGCTAACTGCACCGCTTCCTCTTCACTGGTTGCCAATCGGGTATCCGCGACCGGTAAGCCATAGGCTTTGAAGATATTCTTGGATTCAATCTCGGTCATGCCGGTGCGCCCTTCCGCGCGCACCTGGGCAATGATTTCGCGTGCGGTTGCTTCATGCACATCCACGAACGGCTCAAACTTAGCGGCGGACGTTTTTTTGCTCTCTGCGTACTCGTGCAGCGCGGCGAGGGCGTCAACAGCGGTATCGGGAGCATCGTAGGCCGGGATGCCGGCTTCTACCAACCAGCGCATCGCTGTTTGTGAGTCTTTGCCGCCGACAAAAGAAACGGCAACTGGTTTTTGATGGGCACCCACAGCTTCTATGGCTGCCTTGATTCCCTTGGCGATCTCTAATGGAGCGGTCATGGCGGTCTCGCAGTAGAGGACCGCCAAACCATCAACCCAATCGTGAGCGAGCGCAAATTGAACGGAATCCTGATACCATTCTTTGCCGGCCATCCCGGTCATATCAACCGGGTTTTTGGCGGAACCGAACGACGGCATGTGTTTCTTTAAGCCGGCCTGCAAATCAGCCGGTGCAAAGTGCAACGGCAGTCCTGAACGTTCTGCCGCGTCAGTGGCTAATACGCCTACGCCGCCGCCATTGGTGATAACCAGTAGATTTTTGCCTTTCATGGGCGGCTGGAGCGAGAGGGCTTGTGTCCGATCAAAGAGATTGTTCAGATCAGCGGCTGGCACCACGCCCGCCTGTTCAAAGGCGGAGGTGTATATTTTGCCAGAGCCGGCCAGGGAGCCGGTGTGCGAAGCTGCGGCGGCTGCGCCGTGGGCAGAGGTACCAGCTTTCAAGGCGATGATGGGTTTCTGCGCGCTACGAGCGGCTCTGATGAAATTTTGTCCGTCTTGCAAGCCCTCAATGTAGAAAGAGATACAAGTCGTGTTTTTATCCTGATCGAGCCAATCGATCATGTCGCCGAAATTCACATCGGACATATTGCCGATGGAGACCATCTTGTCGAAACCTACCCGGCGGGTGTAGCTGGCGGTATCCATAGCGATCAAGAGCGCGCCACTCTGGGAGCCTAGCGCCGCTTTCCCCGGCAAGGGCAGCCCGGGCGCGAACGAGGCGTTGCAATTATCGGAGTTGGAGAGTACTCCTACGATGTTGGGGCCTAACACGCGCATACCGTATTGCTGTGCAATCTCTACCACCTGCAGTTCCAAGTCAATATAGCCGACTTCGCTAAATCCAGACGCGATGACGAGCAAGCCCTTAACGCCTTTCTCTCCACATTCTTTAGCTACCTGCGGTACAAATTTTGCGGGGATGACGACGACTGCCGCGTCAATCTCACCGGGCACATCCAGGATCGAAGGATATGCCTTGAATCCTTGAATTTCAGCATCTTTGGGATTGATGGGATAGACTGGTCCCTGATAGTTACTCTGGATCAGATTATCCACAACCGTGTAACCGATCTTGCCTTTGGTGTTGGAGGCACCAATCACAGCAATAGATTTGGGGCTAAAAACCCCGTCCAAAACGTCATGCTTCACCTTAAACCTCCTATTTGTGAGTTACCTAATATCATTTTTGTGTTTGATAGTATTTTGCATTGATTATAAGGTGACTTATGTCACTTTTTCACTAGGGGTTGCAAAACTTTGTCAATGATACCGTGTTCAACAGCTTCTGTGGCAGTCATATAATAATCACGATCTGTGAATTTTTCTATCTGCTCCGTATCCAAATTAGTATGCTGCCGCAGGAGACCGTTGAGCAGCTCGCGCATGCGCAAAATCTCTCTGGCCGCGATCTCAATATCGGTGGCTTGGCCGCGCACGCCGCCTAACGGTTGATGCATGTGGATAGTGGCATGAGGCAACGCGTACCGGCGGTCTGTCGCGCCGGCTGCTAAGAGGATGGTGGCCATACTGGCCGTCATGCCCACTGCGATAGTGGAGACCGGCGCATGTAGTAGTTGCAAGGTGTCGTAAATTGCCAAACCGGCGGAGATTTCACCGCCGGGGGAGTTGATGTAGAGGGAGATTTCTTGCTCCGGATCTTCTCGATCCAAGAAGAGCAATTGAGCGACTATCAGGTTAGCCAGTTGGGTACTAATCGGCAGCCCTAGGAAAATAATACGTTCTTTAAGCAGGAGCGAAAAAATATCATAGGCCCGCTCTCCGCGACCGGTGTTCTCGATCACCATTGGGATTCCACTCATCTTATCCTCCTAGTGCTATTGATGCTCACTCGGCTTCCGGTGCAACTGCCTCCGGCGCGGCTACTGCCTCGCTTTCTTCTGCGGTCTCTGCTTCAAGATCTAGTAAGCCCTGGGCTAAGAGTCGTAACTGCTCCAATATCTTGCCCTCAAGAAGCGAGTTGCGGATGTTGTCGCCGAGCTCCGAATCGAGGTTAAAACCACTCAATAATTGAGGATCATCTATTCCTTTGGCCGCCAGCACGGTTTGGAACTCCGTGTGTACTTCTTCATCTGAGACCTTGATTGCGGTGACCTGGGCAAATTCACTCAGGGCTAACCCGTGCTGGATGCGCGTCTCTATCTCGGGACGCATACTTTCACGTAGCCCTCCTGCCGCCTCCAGTATTTGCTCCCAGTCTATCTCCATATCTCCAAGACTTTCTTTGAGCCGCTCCATGGCCTCATCCAGTTCTTCTTCCACCATGACGGGCGGATAGTGGATCTCGGCGCCGGCCACTAAGGCGTCAATCAGCTTATCCGTGTACGTGCGCTTCGCCTCGTGCTCTTTGTGCTCTAGTATTTTCGCTTGGAGCTGCTCTTGCAGCTCGGCCAGAGTTTCAAAGTTTCCTACGGTGCTGGCCAGCGCATCATCTAATTCTGGCAAGGTGCGCTCATAAACCTCAGCTACTGTCACCTCAAAAGCGACTTCTCTATTTTGCCACTCTTCATCTTCAAAATCTTCCGGCATGGTGAGCGTGAAGGCTCTCTCTTCCCCGGCTGCTATGCCTACTAAGGCGGCGCCAAAACCGGGTGCGATTTCGCTATCTGCCTCACTCAACCGCAGGGAAAAATCGGCGTCATCAATGAAGATATCTTCAGCAGCCCCACCGTAGAGGGCGACCAGTTTTAGCTCATCTTCTAACTGGGCGGGACGGGCTACGGGTTCCAGGAGCACGTTCTCCTCGCGTATTCTCTCCAGGGCTTCAGTGAGTTCCTCTGCGGTCACTTCAACTGGTTCAGGGGCTTGGCGTAAATTCTGGTAATCTCCCAATGCGACCTCTGGAACCAGGGGGACCCGGAGGACAAAAGTAATCGGGGAAACGTTGATGTCTTCTAATTCACCTGGTCGATAGGGTTGAATAGCAGCTTGCTCGAAAACATCCTCGGAGATTTTTTCCAGGAGCTCCTCGGCGGCTTCCTGCAAGATCACTTCCTTGCCAAACTTGCGCTCAACAATGCCCCGTGGGGCTCTCCCTTTGCGGAAGCCTGGAATGTTAACTCTCCGTCCGATTTTGCGCAATGCTTGTTGGTAAGCTTCACGTTCTGCTTCCGGTTTAATAGTTACGGTCAACAGTGCTTCGTGTGTGGCTAGTATTTCCTTTTTTAATTCAAACACTTACTTACCTCCTGTGTATGTCGAAGCGATTATAGCAGGTTATAACTTAATGACCAGTAATTCAATTGCAATGAAACGCAGCTTTGCCGTATCATCTCAAAAAATTAGGGCCGGTTGTATCCCGGATTGTCAATCCGGCGGGCGGAATACCATTCCGCGCTACAAGCCCCCGAAATATTGAGATGATACGCTTTGCCGTTAGATTGTCTGTCGATTTTGACTAATTGAGAAACGGAGTTACGATGATATGAAATAACTTTATCTGATAAATGCGTCTAGTCCAGCCAGGAAAAATTATGCAAGAAACACGCCAACAAATTTTAGAGTTCCTTAAACGACATGCGGAAGCGACGGTTCAGGAATTGAGCGATGAATTGAGGTTGACCAGCGTGACAATTCGCCATCATCTGGAGATTCTGCGTGCGGAAGGATATATTACCGATCCCCAGGTGCAACGTTGCAATCGCCCGGGGCGTCCCTGTTACGTTTATAGACTGACTGCGATGGCCGCCGACCTCTTCCCCAGCAATTATTGTGGGTTGGCGGAATCTTTGCTGGCAGCTCTGGGGGGCTTGGAGCCTGCGCAGCGAGGAGCGGTGTTGCAGGCGGCGGGCCGGCATTTGGCGGCGGGAGGGGCTACGTTACCGGAGGAATTAGAAGCGCGCTTGACATATATCTGCACCTATCTCCGTAAATTGGGTTTTGCCCCTCGCTGGGAGAGGGATGCTGCCGGTAGAGAGCAGTTGCATATCTACAATTGTCCTTATGAGCATCTGGTTCCTCAACATCCGGAACTCTGCCAAATGGATGAGATCTTTTTACGCGAGCTCACCGCAGCCAAAGTGGAACGTCTATCTGGTGCGGCGTATGAGGGGGAACCCTGCATTTATCGAATTACGTGGCCCGAGGAACCAGCTCCGCAATAATCTAAAGGATTTTGGTTTAGTCGCGCTTACAGAGGAGTATTTTTCCTCAGTGTCCTCTGTGGCCCCGTGGGGAGCTGTCTTTTTTCAGTAGCCCTCAAATTACTCCTCACAATTGTTCACCGGTTAAGTGTTGGTAGAGTGCATTGAATTCCTCGTCAGAGTAGTAATAGATCACCACGCGCCCGCCGCCCTTCTCGTTAGTGCGTAAACGCACGCGGGTGCCTAATGATTCCTGGAAGCGTTCTTCCAGGGCGTGAACTTCTGGGAGCGGGGTGGGTTTAGCGCGTGTTGGTTGCCTCTCGCCGGCGCGCCAGCGTTTGACCAACGCCTCTGTCTGCCGCACCGTTAATTCTCTCTCCAATACCACTTGCAAAGCCGCCGTTTGCTCCGCATCTCCCTCCAAGCCGAGTAACGCGCGCGCGTGTCCCTCGGTGAGTTGGGCTTCGAGCAAGGCTGCCCGGATTGCTGGGGCTGCACCTAAAAGCCGGACCTTGTTCGCCACGGCGGAGCGGCTCTTCCCCACGCGGCGCGCCGCCGCGGCTTGTGATAGCCCGAATTCCTTCATTAATTGCTGATAAGCTTGAGCTTCTTCCAACGCATTGAGGTCCTCGCGTTGGATGTTCTCTACTAAGGCCAGCTCTAACATCTCGCGTGGCGCCACGTCTTTCACAATCACCGGTACCTGCGTCAAGCCGGCCAACCCGGCTGCCCGCCAGCGGCGCTCTCCCGCGATTAGCTGATAGCCGCCGGCTGGGTTTTGCGTGACCACCAACGGTTGGATGATTCCATGTGTTTGGATGGAGGCCGTCAATTCCAGCAATTCTTGCTCCCTAAAAGGGCCGCGTGGCTGGTGAGGATTGGGAACGATCTGGTCGGGAGGTACTTCTTGGAGACCGGAGGCTGGTTTAACTTTTTCCTCTGGAATCAGCGAGGCTAATCCTCGTCCTAACCCGCGTCTTGAATTCATGAGATTTTTCTCCTTTGCAATCCTTAGACCTCCGAGGTCTGGTGATCCCGAATATGACGTTGTTGAGGCAGTTCAGCCCACCTCAATATAGATGTGGAATAGGTTGCGCCACTGCTGTGCAAACTCCTCGGCAGTTTGCCAACTCAGACCGTGCTCAGCGCGGTGAGCCGGATCAACGAAGAGGTAACCGCGTCCGGGCGTGAAGCCATAGAGAGTTTTAACGTGCGCCCACCCGGTATAATGCCGGCCCCGCCAGCTCCACAATTCACCGATGATGACCATAGTGATCTGCTCAGCGGCTAAGTTGCGACGTAATTTCTCTTCCGTCCCGCCCAGGCCCCAACGCGCTGGAATTTCCTGTTCGCGTAAATAATCCACTATTCCCCATGGAAAGGTAGCCCAATTAGGGATGCGGCGCACCACCGGATGGGGCATAGGGCGCACTCTGAAGCGTGGGGCGCTCAACTCTTGCGCTACGCGAGGGCCTTGCAACCGTGTTTGCTCCCAGATGGCGTTGGCTACGATGGCTAGACTGGTAGGCCCGCAATCGTTGGTAGCCCCCTGGTATTGATGGTATTTGTGGAGCGGCGTATTTAGCCGCGACGTTACCGTGTTCCAATCGAATAGTTCTTTCATCATCCACCTCCCATGTAAAACTCTGCCAGGTAGACTTGCCCAAGTTGGGCAGTGATTCAGGGCTGTTTAGTTCTCACGCAAAACATTCAAGCCCCCGTACCCCAGCTGGTAGGCGGCGCGCTCCCGGGGGCGACGCATGCCCCGGCCTAGCGCTGCTGGGAAAGATTTTCGCCCCCCGGGACGGGCGCGGAGAGCATTGGAAAACTAGCCCTGAACAGTCCGGGCTAATCTATGAAATCCAGGGGTAATTTTAATTTGACCACGCGAATTCCTACAAAACCTTTTCCCTTAGACTTCCGAGATCTAGGGAGTTGCTTAAAATGGCGCGCAAGTCCAACTGCACTTGCTCAATTGACTGGGCCGCGTCTACCGTGACCCAGCGCTCTGGTTCCTCTGCGAGCAGTGCCAAGTAGCCCGCGTACACGCGCCGGTGGAAGGCCAATGTCTCCCGATCCAGGCGGTTCATCTCCTCAGCGCTTTCTTGACGGCGACGCAAGCCCAGCTCTGGTTTGATGTCCAAATAGCAAGTCAGGTTGGGTGTCAAGCCGCCGGTAGCAAACTGTGTGATTTCCCGCAAGACAGGGAGAGCGAGGCCGCGCCCGTAGCCTTGATAGGCGTAGGTGCTATCGCAGTAGCGGTCGCAGAGCACGATCTGGCCGGCTTCCAGGGCTGGACGGATCACCTCCGCGACGTGTTGGGCGCGGGAAGCGGAGTAGAGGAGGATTTCAGTGAGGGGCGCCATCTCTATATTTGCCGGGTTGTGCAAAAGCGCGCGGATTTCTTCTCCAATGCGCGTCCCACCCGGCTCGCGTGTCTGCACTACCTCCAGACCCTGCGCCCGCAGCCAAGCTGCCAGCGCGGGAATCTGGGTACTCTTGCCGCTGCCTTCTGGCCCTTCCAAAGTGATAAAGAAACCTCTGTTCCGTTTTCTCGCCATAAATCTTTTAGCCCTCGTTGATGATGCGCACGTGTCGATAGGGTTCATGGCCATAAGAGGCTGATTTTAACTCTGCCGTCTCTGCCATCTGATGCTGATAACGCCGGATGTAAGAATTTTGGGGCGCCAGATCAATAGCGCCCCAACTTTCACTCACCCGGCGGATGGCTAGCTCCGCTTCGCGCATGGCGCGGGCAAAAGCCGCCTCATCCTCATCCCCCAGCCGGAAGAGAGCGACCAGAAAGGATTCGATCTGTGCCCGTGTGTTGGCTCGCAATACGTAGGTGGGGATTTGGTGCTCTTCGGCCTCTGTAATTACCTGCGGCCGTTGCCGGTAATGTTTCTTGGTGGTGAGCAACACTTCGGCTTCGGATATCGTATCGACGATCCTGACCGGCACCTGCAAATCTTCGGCGGCTTGCCGTAAACGGTTCCGAGCTACGCTGTAGGGATAAATAGAGATATCCTGGATTTCGCGTTCTTGTTTCTGGACAAACACAGTGGCGAGACTTTCCGGCCCATCTTTGTTGAGGGCGGCTCTCTTTGATTGTGACCCCTGGCCACTTTTGATTTCACCCGTGGCGTCACGATAACGCACTTCGGTGCGGGGCTGCCGCCCGCGCAACTGGGCATCCGCCGATTCCGCCACGTTTTCATGTATCAATAACTGCTGGCGGTCCTGGAGCTCTATCAAAATATCGAAGGTGGGTGGGGCGCGGCGTTCCAACACCGTCTTCTGCGTTCCCCGGCGGCGGGCCTCATCGTCGGAGAGCGTCACGCTCTCTATGCCGCCCACCAGGTCGGAGAGGGTGGGGTTCAGCAGTAAGTTTTCCAGGGTATTGCCGTGTGCCGTCGCGATGAGCTGCACGCCGCGCTCGGCGATGGTCCGCGCAGCCAGGGCTTCCAATTCCCGCCCAATCTCGTCAATGATGATGACTTCCGGGTTGTGATTCTCCACGGCTTCGATCATCACCTCATGCTGCAAGCTGGGCGTTGCCACCTGCATCCGCCGCGCCCGGCCTATGGCGGGATGGGGGATATCGCCGTCCCCGGCAATTTCGTTGGAGGTGTCTACGATCACTACTCGTTTGCTCTCCGCCAGCACCCGCGCCGCCTCGCGCAGCATGGTGGTCTTCCCGACCGCCGGCCGGCCCAAGAGGAGGACGCTCTGGCCTGAAGTGATCAGATCTTCTATTATCTCGATGGTGCCGTAAACGGCCCGTCCGATGCGACAGGTCAAGCCGACAATCTCTCCTTGCCGGTTGCGGATGGCCGCGATACGGTGCAGGGTCCGCGCTATGCCGGCGCGGTTATCCGCGTCGAATTCCCCGCTGCGCGCCACTACGCTGTTGATCTCTGCGCGGGTGACTTCCGTTTCGCGCAACACCAACTCTTTAGCGGTATAACGGGCAGTAGGAACTCGCCCTAAATCCATGATGACCTCTAATAGGTCGTCGCGCTGGTCATTTTTTTTCAATACGAGTCGGATATCCGCTGGTAACACTTGCAGTAACGCATCCAGATCGTCGGTTATAATTCGCGGTTGTTTTTCCATATTCTCCGTTAGTGACGCTTGATATTGATTTGAACTTACGCTGGGGACAATTCTACCACAAGATACATTTGATTTTGCTGAGGAAAAGGATGGGACGCAGATAAACGCAGGCTGCGCTCGCAGTTTGGACTTTCGACTTTAGCCTGATAATCTTCCGCAGATTTGACAGGCGGTCATAACCTGTTAGAACGCTATCATAGATTCTATTTACAAGGAGTGCGATGACCAAAAAGAGAACAGAGTCCCGTGTTGAATGGCGGATGTTACGCTGGCTATTGCAATTAGACCAACCGGTCCCGGCCCGCAGCGAGGCAGAAATTGCGGCAGAAGTTCGCCGCAATTATCGGTGGAATTTCTGGGTAAATTTGTTGGATGGGGGCGCCTTTCTGTTCAGCATCAGTTTTGCCTCAGCGGCTACCATCTTGCCCCTCTTCATCAGCAAGCTGACCGATAGCCCTTTCCCCATTGGCCTGCTCGCGGTGATTGTGCAGGGCGGCTGGTTCCTGCCGCAGCTCTTCACCGCCAATTTCGTGGAACGGTTGCCCCGCAAAAAAGTGGTCGTCGTCAATCTGGGCCTGTTTCTGGAACGGTTGCCTTACTGGGGAATCGTCGCCGCGCCCCTCCTCGCGCTCCGTAGCCCTACGCTGGCGCTGGTCGTCTTCTTGCTGGCCTACACCTGGCACACGCTGGGCGCGGGAGCCGTAGCGACTTCCTGGCAGGATATGCTCGCCCGGATCTTCCCCGTTGAGCGCCGGGGGAGCTTCTTTGGACTGACCAATTTCATCGGTACGGGGACCGGGATATTGGGTGCTATCGTGAGCGCCAGAATTTTAGCCACCGTCCCGTTCCCCACCAACTTCTTCAGTATCTTTCTCATCGCGGCCATCTTCATCCATCTGAGCTGGTTCTTCCTCGCCCTTACCCGCGAACCGGCCCAGGCGGTGACGGCTACCCGCCAGAGCCACCGCGCGTTCTGGGCCGGGTTACCGCAAACGTTGCGGCAAGATGACAATTTCCGCCATTTCCTGATTGCCCGGCTCTGTCTGGCGTTGGGCGCGATGGGCAGCGGTTTCATCACCGTCTCGGCGCTCCAGCGCTGGGCAATCCCCGATAGCACCGTGGGTTTCTACACCGGCATCACCCTGTTGGGGCAGGCGCTGAGCGGCCTACTCCTCGGTTTTTTAGCGGACCGGAGGGGGCAAAAATTTAGCCTGCTGGTCAGCGCCGGAGCGATGGGATTGTCCTTCGCGTTGGCCTGGCTGGCCCCGGCCCCGAGCTGGTACTTCGCCGTTTTCCTCTGTCAGGGCATTGGTATCGGCAGCGCCTTCACTGCCGGGATCATGATCGTGTTGGAATTCTGCGAACCGGAACGCCGTCCTACCTACATCGGGCTAGCCAATACTATCGCCGGGCTGGGAGGCGTAGGAGCTCCTCTCCTGGGTACTTTCCTGGCGCGGGCTGACTACGGTTTGCTCTTCGCTGTGAGCGCGGCTCTCAACCTGTTGGCCTTAACTTTGCTGCGCTGGTGGGTCGTAGAACCGCGTCTCGCGAGTAAAAATAATTTGAAAAATCTAACCAATAATTAACTATGACTGGACTATTACCAGAGCTAGCTTATACTTTAGTTGTGACCAGGAGCTGCACCAATTGAGTAAGGAGCCACAATGTCTGACCTCACCCAGGATGAATTACGGCGCGAATTAGCCGCTTTGCGAGAAGAGAACCGGGCGCTTAAGGATGAACTCGCCCGAAGACACTCTGCTTTCCACAAAGGATTGGATTGCGTCTGTTTTATGGACGCGACTGGGCGTATTTTGAGCGTCAATCCCACTTTCTCGAAAACGATAAAGCTGCCAGCGGCGGAGATTTGCGGGCAGGATTTTGCCGACCTCTGCCCGGAGACAGAACGTGACCGCGTGCGCACCGTGCTGGCGCGGGTGAGCACCCTGAACCAAGCGGAGAGGATAGAGATTCAGCTGCGCGCACTTACGGATGAGGGGCGAGTACATGAGTTGTCAGCTACTCCCGCTAACTCCATTGCTGGAGAACCAGAGATTTTAGGCATAGCCCATGACGTCACGTCTTACAAGCGGTTGGAAGAGGATTTGCAGGCACGCAACAGACAACTAGAGGTACTCCAGCAGTTGGGGCTAGAGCTCACCAGCGAGTTAGACCGGGAGACGCTGTTGCAGACCATTGTCTCCCAAGCAGGCGAGCTATTAGAGGGTATTTTTTGCGTGCTGGGATTGCGCCATCCAGATAGCGAGGAATTGAGGCCGGTAGCTCACATCGGGGCCGTCCTGCCCCCAAAATATATCCGCCGGGGAGAAGGTCTGGCCGGGCAAGTTTGGGAAAGGGGCGCGCCCATCAGGGTGGACAATTACCAGACTTGGGAGGGACGGCTGAGCGGTAAAGATGAGGGTGAGTTTTCAACTGCACTTATTGGCGTGCCCATCAATTGGGGCGAGGAATTCCTGGGTGTACTGGAAGTGGGTCGGGCAGCGACTCGTCCCTTCATCGCTGCCGATGTTACGCTGTTGGAGATCTTTGCTTCTCTAGCCGCCGTTGCTCTGCATAACGCCCAAATTCTCCAAGCCGAACGGGCGCAACACCAAACCATCGAGGTTTTGACGGAAGCCGCCCTGATCGTCAGCAGTACTTTGGATCTCGAAGAGCTCCTAGACCGGATGCTGGCGCAAGTTGCGCGCGTTGTCCCCGGGGATGCTTTCAACATTGCCCTCATCACTCCCTCCGGGCAAATCCGCGTCGCGCGCGCTCGTGGCTATGCGGCCTTTGGCAGCGCCGCCTACGTCACTACTTTTTCCCTACCACTTTCTGAATCCTTCTTTTGCCAAAAGATGGTGGCTACTAAAGAGCCGGTTCTTATTCCGGATATTTTGACCGAGCCGCGTTGGACAAAGCTCTCTACTCAATTCTGGCTGCGCTCTTATCTCTCCGCCCCGATTTGCGTGGAAGATGAGGTGATTGGTTTTCTCAACGTGGACGGCGCCCGCAAGGACCAGTTCAGTGCGCAGGATGTGCAACGTTTGCAGATATTCGCTAACCATGCGGCGACGGCGCTGGAACATGCACGGCTCTATCAGGTCGCACGAGAAGAGCGGCAGGCGCTTGCGGCGTTGACTCAAGCCTCGCTGGCGGTCAACAGCACGTTGGAGTTTGAGCAAGTATTGGATCTTATCCTGGAGCAGGTAGCGCAGGTAGTCACCGGGGACGCCTACAATATCATGCAGCTGGAAGCTGATATGTCCAGCATCGTGCGCTGGAAAGGCTATGAGCGTTTTGGGGCCGCGGGTTTTGTCTCCACAGCGACCTTTTCTGTCAAAGAAACAGCAAATTATCAGCAGATGTTAAAAACCGGGCAACCGTTGGTAATTCACGATACACTTACCTATCCCGGCTGGATTGAGATACCGGTGCAATCCTGGTTGCGCTCCTACGTCGGTGCTCCTATTCGTATTGGAGAAAAAACGGTGGGTTTCCTCAACGTGGATAGCGCTCACCCGGGGCATTTTGATGCGGAGGATGCCCGCCGCTTGCAATCCTTCGCTAACCAGGTGGCCGCCACCATCGCCCACGCGCAACTCTTTGGCGAGCTGCAACAACGCGTCGCGGAGTTGGAGACATTACAGCATACCATGCTACAGCTCACCTCTTCTTTGAAGCTCTCCGATGTCTTGCACGAATTGGTCAAGAGCGCGCTGGCCCTTACGGTGGCGGATGATGTTCATATTTACCTCTATGACGCAGAGCAAGAGCAGTTCACTTTTGGCACGGCTTTATGGCGAGACGGCAGCTGCCGACCGGCCGTGAAGACCCCGCACCCCGCTGGTCTCACGGCGCGCGTGGCCCGGCGCGGAACACCGATCATCATTAATGACGTTCCCCAGCATCCCTGGTATCTGGCCAAAGAAACTTGGGGGTTGGAAGCTATCGCCGGGTTCCCGCTCAGCTGGAGGCGCAAAGTGTTGGGCGTCTTTAGCATCGCTTTTCTGAAGCCCCATACTTTTACAGCGGCGGAAGAACGGTTATTACGTTTGCTGACCGACCAAGCTGCCATCGCCGTAGCGAACGCGCAGTTACATCAACAATTGCAAGCTCACGCTGCCGAGTTGGAGGCGCGGGTTGCAGAACGCACCGCCGAGTTGCGCGCCCAATATGCGCGCCGCGAGGCGATCTTCAAGAGTACCTCCGATGGGTTGGTACTAACTAACAGCGCCGGGGCGATCATAGAAGCCAACCCTGTTGCTCAGGGTTGGCTTGAGCAAACCCTTGTCCCCCAGGAGTCTGAGAGGCTGCGGGAGACCATCCAACAGTTGGCGCGGCGGGCAGCCCCCCAGCCGGAAGAGCTGTTGGAGTTAGCCGGGTTGGATTTGCAGCTCACCGCGGCCGCCATAGCCGCAGGGCCGCCCGGGGCTGCCGTGGTGAACATCCACGACGTTACTCACCTGAACGCATTGAACCGAGCACGTGCTCAGTTTATCACCAACGTCTCCCACGGGTTGCGCACGCCCATCACCATCATCAAGCTCTATGCGCAGATGTTACCTGCCGCTCCCCCGGAGAAACTCCCGGAATACTTCGCTATTCTGATCAACGAAGCTGACCAGCAGGCGGAGCTGGTCAAGAACATTCTCCAAATCTCCAGTCTGGAGAGTGGGCGCATGCTAGTCGAACCTGAGCCGACCGCGCTTAATAGTCTAGTGGCGGAGGTGCTGGAGAAATATCGCCGCTGGGCAGCTAAAAAACAATTGGAGCTAACTTATTGGCCGGCGGAATCTCCTCCCTCAGTATTGGTCGATCCACTCTCCTTCAAAATGGTAGTGCGCAACCTGTTCCACAATGCTATCCA
>DUEJ01000149.1 GCA_011192175.1 Thermoflexia bacterium | reverse complement strand
GATTTGAATGCCGCCTTGCGGTTCGTTGACCACGGAACTGCCGCCGGAATCCAGCAGATCAAGTCCCAAAAATTCTTGGGCGGCCCACAAAACGATGATCAAGAAGAGGGAGAGTAAAAACTCCTTCCAGCCTAGTCGTTTGCCTTTGGTTGCCATAATTACTCCTTTTGAGACGTGATAAGGGTGTGTTTCATTTCGGCTGAAGTTTTGGTTGCGGGTTGCGTGTTCCGTTGGGAGAAACTTTGTACCATACGCAACCCGGACAGCACGCTCAACTTATTTGAAACTCATCCAGATGATAATTACTTAGTCTTTTTGTTAACCACGCATAGCGCGTACTTATCAGAATCCCCCAATATACTCTGCAACGCGACCAGAGGGTCAGGTTGTGCGGCGCTTACTCTCGCCAGCTGGCGCATCTTCTTGCGCAGGGCGCAGAGTTTAGGAGCTAACTGTTCCCAGACAATTTCTTCCGGCAGCTCGGCGGTCGCGTTTACCAGCGCGACTACCTCTCCCTCTGCCCACCGCAGTAAGAGTATGGCCTCTTGATCCGTGAGATCTCCGGTCAGCGCCGGGTCAGAACTGATGCGTTCCATGGCCAGCTGCAAACGTTCTTCCTCCATCGGTTTTACTCCTTCTCTATGGCCAAGTATTGCGCAAAGCTGCTCACAATCTCTATTTGGGGCGGAGTCGGGCGGATGAAGGGGCGGCCCTGGCGGACAGTGGCCCAGGCTTCTGCCGGGCTAACCCCCGTGCTGACGAGGTAGGCGGCGGCCGTGGTGGGAGCGCGTCCCACGCCGGCAGCACAATGGATGTAAACGCCCCGTCCGGCGGCGATCTGCGTTGCGATGAAAGTAGCCGCGCGGGCCAGTTCCGCCACCATGGGCGGAGCGTCATCCGTCGTTGGCAGCCAGAGATAATGTTCCGGTGCCACGCCGCGCGCGGCGTCATCGGATTCACCGCGCAAGTTGACCACGGCTTGGATGCCGCGCGCTTCCAGGCGGGCCAACCCGTGCTTCCGCTGTTGCCCGCCCACATAGAGCCGCGGAGTGATTTGGCTGAGCGACTGTGGCGAAACTCCCTGGATATTCCGCATAATTTTATCCCAGAACCATAAGCTGGTGATGCGCAACCCGTCCTCCCGGAACCGGCAATAAAGAATGTACAACGCTTTGATGAGCGGATAAGCTTCTAATTTCTGATGTATGGCATAAACTTCTGCTTTCAAAATCAACTCCTCCTGTCCCCTGTCTACTGTTTACCGTCTACTGTTCTCACCCATAAAGCGCCGCCGCGCCCTCGGTTATGTCCACCGCGCGCCCCGCGATCTCAGCGTAGAGCTCGCGGTAATCGCGGGTATGGATGACAATCGGCATGGGGACAGCGTGCCCGATCAAGAGCGCCTGTTGCTTCGTCTCCAGGCGCGCCAGCACCTCGCGCAGGGCCGCCGTCCCGGAGACACCGGAGAGCACCGCGCGGATGTCGCTCTCCTCGTCCAGTAGCGCGGTCACTCGCGTGCCGATCTGACTCATCACCTCCGGGTCAATCCCGCTAGGCCGTTGATCCACCACCAGCAAGGTGACGTTGTACTTGCGCATCTCCCGCGCAATCGTGCCGAAGATCGTATGGCGCGCAATCGCCGGATCCAAGAACTTGTGGGCCTCTTCGATGGTGATGATGAGCGGGCGGGGTTCCTGCCCTTGCCCGCCCAGCGCCGCCTCCTTGCGATTTACGTAGGCCCGGTGGATGCGGCGCGTGATGTAGTTCGCTACCAGAATATAAGCCTCCAGCGCATTCCCATAGCGGCCAAACTCCAACACTATATTCTTGCCACTGTTGATGTAATCCAAAATCCGCCCGATAGGTTCGTCGGGGGCCTCATCCACCAGGAAACCAAAGCGGTGCAGTTGCGCCAGCTTGCGCTGGATAGCGCCCAAAGTTCCCTCATGGATTTGGTTATCGTCGCTCAAGGCCTCCAAGCCCGCATCTGGTTCCTCCGAGAGGAGCCGACGCACCCAACCCCGGCCCAGCCGGCGGCGGAGCATGTAGAGCGCGTTGGTCTGCACGTCGGTGAAGCCAAAAAGCGGGGCCAACATCTCCAAATCCTCCGGGTCAAGTTGGTCGTAGCTGATGCGGATGGTGTAATCCACCTTGCTGCCCCGGCGCCGCGACGATTCTGGATCCAGAGTAAAAACGCTCACGCGCCCATCGTAGAAGAGCTGGCGCAGTCCTTTCACCTCCTGATTGGCTTCGTCCTGGCTCTTCCAGCCATACTCATTGTGCATATCGAAGATCAGGTTGACCGCGGCACGCTCCTGGATAATGCCCGCCAGCAACATCCGGGTGAGGAAGGTCTTGCCGGTGCCACTCTTGCCAAAGACCCCGCTGGAACGTTCCACAAAACGCTGTAGATCCAGCGCGATGCGCGTGCCTTCCATCTCCAGCGGCTCGCCGATGTAGAAATAGCCTGGCTCGTCAGCGTCGCCGAAGATTTCCGCGACCTCCTCCGGCGTGGCATCATAAGCGTGGGTGAAATGTGCGGGGACGGTTTTGGCGGGACGTATCTCGTTCTGGGCATCCAGCACCAACATCGGGGTGATGTGGACGCGCCCGGAGGTGAGGATGCCCTGGTAAACCTGCGCCAGAAAGCCCGCCGGGTCGCCGGGTGGATTCTGCTCAACCTCCGGGTGGCGCGTCTCCAAAACCACGTCGGTGATCATGCCGAAGAAACGGCGGTCTGTCTGCCCGCGAATCACGACGTAACGGCCCACCGCGACGCCCTCAATGAGGCGGGCGGAGGATAATTTGGCTTCTAGTCCCCGACTCAAGCTGCCACTCACAATTGTGCCCAAGAGCGCCGGGTTCACCGGTTTCGAGCGCGGAAAGAAAAGATCTAGTTCGCTGACCATGTGGTTACCTCCGACAATGGCGCTTCAATAATCTGCTTCACTGCGTTTGCTGCATATACACGCCCTTTTTGCCGAGGCGTAAGTTGCTCAAGAATACCATCTTTGACTAGCAAGGCGAGATAGCTATAGGCCGTAGGGCTGGAGACGCCTAAGCCAGCAATAATTGTCTTGGCGGTAACGTGATAGGGATTTTTGAAAATTAAATCCACCGTTCCCTGAATTTTACCCGCTGCTTGGTAAAGTTGCCGATAGCGTTCGTAGAGGGAGAGTAACGCTGGCCCCCGCTGGAGCGCGTCTTGGCTCTGATATGTCACCCCGCGCAGAAAATATACCAGCCACGACTCCCATGCTCCTCGTCGACTGACGGCTAACAGTAAGTCGTAGTAATCTCTGCGGTAGTGCTCGAAATATGCACTCAGGTACAACAG
>DUEJ01000148.1 GCA_011192175.1 Thermoflexia bacterium | reverse complement strand
GAATCCTCCTCTGGAAATAAGTCAAAAGTCGAAAGTCAAAAGTCGAAAGTCAAAAGTCGAAAGTCGAAAGTCAAAAGTCGAAGGTCGAAGGTCGAAGGTCTGTGCAGTAGACCCTAGTGCTGCTGAGCAATTGCTTATGGATGTTCCTGGTGGGCTATTCTACCATAGAACAGAATACCGCCGGAGTTGTCTGGCGGATTTTTTCAGGGTTGCGTTAGCCTGATAAGTGCGGCAGCGTTGACAGTATAACAATTCTGACCAAGTTTGACAAATCCTTTGCCAGGGCTATAATTGTCTCGTTGTGCCTTCTTAAACACAAGGCCATCAGCTACGCAGTTGGTAGTTGGGGCCTTTATTTTTGTAAAGGGGTGTCTATGAACAAAAATACGCTCACTGCTCTGATAGCAATTCTATTATTGACCCTCGTTTCACTCTACTTAATTTTGCCGATTGAACATCCAGCGATGGTAACCAATTTGCTTTTTTGGCGACCAGCCGGTTCCCGGAGCTTGGATTTCCGGCAGGGATTGGATTTGCGAGGTGGCTTGCAAGTTTTGATGGCTGCGGACATGCCGGCTGACCAGGAACTGCCTTCCGGGGCCATGAAGACGGCCAGTCAAATTGTGGAAAATCGGGTGAATGCTCTCGGTTTGACTGAGCCAATCGTGCAGGTACGCGGTCAACGCAAGCTCAATGTGGAGTTGCCGGGGATTAATGATCCTGGGGCGGCCATTGATACGATCCGCGAGACCGCGCTGCTGGAATTTGTGGAACCGCCGGCCGGCGCAGCACAACAATTGACGACCGGGGCGACGGTCAGCACGACATTTGGGTTGGAGGAGAGCGCAGAGCTGACCGCAACTGCGGAGGGTCTCTTTAAGACGGTGATGACCGGCGCGGCCTTGAAGGATGTGGCTCCGGGGATGGACCAACAGACGGGCCAGTGGTTAGTGAATTTTAAGTTAACCGCCGATCAAACGGATTTTTTCGGCGAGTACACGCGCAGTCACATTGGACAGTTACTCTGTATCGTGTTGGATAAGCAAATTCTCTCTTGTCCGCAGATTCAGGGCGCCATCCCAAATGGCCAAGGCTCAATTTCGGGGAAATTCTCCTCTGCGGATGCGCAAAGTTTGGCGCTACAATTGCGTTATGGTTCTCTCCCTATCCCCCTCAAAATCGAGAGCTACGAGACGATTGGCCCGTCCCTGGGGGCGGATTCGGTCGAGAAGAGTTTACGCGCTGGCATTATCGGTTTGAGCGTCGTCTTCTTGTTCATGTTAATCTATTACCGGCTCAATGGGTTGGCGGCCGACTTGGCATTGGCGCTCTACGTGCTTTTGAACTTGCTACTTTACAAATTGATACCGGTCACGATGACTTTGCCGGGTATCGCCGGGTTCTTGCTTTCCACTGGTATGGCGGTGGATGCCAATATCCTGGTCTTTGAACGGATGAAAGAAGAGTTGCGGCGCGGACGTTCGTTGCACCGGGCCATTGAAGCGGGCTTTGCCCGCGCGTGGACCTCGGTGCGGGATTCCAACCTGGCCACCCTCTTGACCTGTGCCGTGCTCTGGTTCTTTGGCGATGCTTTTGCCGCCAGTCTAGTGAAGGGCTTCGCAATCACGCTGGCTATCGGCACCTTGGTCAACGTCTTTACGGCGATCTTCGTCACCCGTACTTTTGTGCGCGTCGCTTTTCATCTCTTCGGTGAGAAGGCGCTGGAAAAACCTTGGTTGTTGGGGATTTAGGGGAGGAGCGATGCTTAATTTTGTAGAAAATCGACGTATTTATTTTATCATCACGGGCTTACTAATCCTGTTGAGCGCGACGGTGTTAGTGGTTTCTACCGTGATGTATGGTTCACCGTTGCGCATCAGTATTGATTTCACTGGTGGCAGTCTCTTTGTCTTGCAGTTTGAGGAACCGATTACGGAAGAGGCCATCCGCGAGGTGTTCGCGGCGCAAGGGCACACGGGGGCGATCATCCAGCAGCTGGGAGATAGTAAGGATAATCTCTGGCAGGCCCGTACCCGGGCCGCGGTGGCTACTGAAGTAGAGAATGTCTTTGACGAATTTGTCTCGCGGGGGGAGACGGTGGATAGAGAGCGTTCCAGTGTGGATATTGTGGCGCCCACGGTAGGCGCGGAGGTGGCCAGTAACGCCGCGGTGGCGGTGCTGGCAGCTTCTCTGGTGATACTGGTTTTCATCTGGTTCTCTTTCCGAGGTGTGCCGCACTCGATCCGCTATGGTATCGCTTCTATTATCGCGATGCTGGTAAACGTGATTGTAGCCATTGGCTTTTATGCGCTGATGGGAATTTTGCAGGGCTGGGAAGCCAACGCGCTCTTTCTCACTGCGTTGCTAACCGTAATCGGCTTCTCGGTGCAGGATATTATTGTGGTCTTTGACCGGGTGCGCGAAAACATCTCGCGTCATCATGGAGAAACGTTTGCTCTGATTGTCAACCGGAGTGTGATGGAGACAGTGCATCGTTCTCTAGCTACGCAATTGAACGCGATGTTCATCATGATCGCTATCTTGCTCTTTGGCGGCGCTACGATTAAACCCTTCATTGCCGTAATGTTGGTGGGGATGTTGAGCGAGACCTTTACGTCGCTCTTTGTGGCGGCGCCTATTTTGGTGGTCTGGGATGAGCGTAGCAGTCATCGTCAACATGCACACGGGTAGCAGCTAGACCGTAATACAATGGCCTGCAAGCTATATGAAAACTGCGCTCTCTCAAGAGAGCGCAGTTTTGGCTTAGACTGACTAAGCTGTAACTGATGACCCGGCGTCTTAGGGAAGGTTTTACTGGTGTTCTGGGAGTAGCTGGCTGCCCCAAAGATCGTGAGGAGCGGAGATTTCATATTCTGGTGTCTCGGCTCGGATTTGCAATAAGTTGGCCATCTGTGCGCGGCGTTTTTTGGAGCGCAGAGCAACTTCTTCTTTTCGCTCGCTGGCCAGAGCTTCCCAGAGGAGGGCTAAAATCAGCGTCTCCGCACCAAAACTCGGGACGTTAGCGGGGGATTTGATGGGGACGATGATCGCGAGTTCGGCCTCGCGGGCGGGTAAGGCCACGCCAGAACCGGTGATGCAGATAGTGTGTAGGCCTCTGGCGTGGGCCAGCTTGACGGCATAACCGGCATCAATGCTGGGGCCTTCGTTGGCGAGGGCCAGTAATACGTCCTCTTCTTGCATTTGAGAGATAATGTTGGCTGTTTCTGTCATGCCGGGGTAGAATGCCTGGGCGGAAATGCCTAAACTCTGTAAGTTCTTAGCCATGAAATTGGCAAGGTCATAGCCCATTTCCTCTGCCACCAGGTAAATTTGGTTAGCGTTCCTCAGAAGCTCAACGGCTGCGGAGATGTTACTTAAATCGGTGGTGACAAAATATTGGAAATTTCGCGCGGTATTCTCGACCAGAGAACGGAGTAGCTCCTCAGGGGTCGCCGAATCTTCTACTGCCTGGTAGGTCTCCGTCACTTGAGCACGCACATACTCCTTGATTTCTAGTGAGAGTTCTCGATAACCGGAGTAGCCGATTTCTTGAGAGAAGCGCACGACGGTCGCCGGATCCACGCCTACCCGGCGGGAGAGCCGAGTGGCGGTCAGAAAGGCGACATCCAGGGTGTTTTCCATGATGTAGTCGGCCAGCTTGCGAAAACCGGGGGTCAATCCCTTATAGTGCTCGCGTATTCTATCCTTAAACATAGTTTCTCTCCTTATTCTGGGCCAGAGATATTAAGTTGTCTGGCCGATTATTGATATTAGTTTGCCCGCTTACTTTTTGAGTATAGCATAAGAATATAAAAAAATCAAGAAAATACTGAATTTCATGTTGTAAACTGGCATCTTTGGTAGCTATAATTGCAGACGCGGGGCGTGCTGTTGTGAAAGTTGAGGAGGCATATTGAGGCGATATCGATATATTTGGAAGTTCGTGGGAATCATCTTGTGGGCAACTTTCTTGGGGGGCTGCGGAACTGCTGTGCAAGAAGAGCCGGTCGCGCGCTCCACGCCGATTATTCTCTCCCAGTGGGCGTTGCAGGCGGAGGCCAGTTCGGAGTATGGGCGACCAAGTTGGAGCGCCGCCCGCGCCACGGGAGCGCCTGATGTGCCGGCGTGTCGCGATGACGCCCGTGCTTGGGCCTCGGCCCGTGGAAATGGGATGGCGTGGTTGGAGTTGCACTACGCGGAAGCGGTTTTTGCTACCGAGGTGCGGATCTATCAGACTCTGGGGCGAGGAGGAGTTGCGCGGGTCTTGTTGCTCGATAAGGATGGCGGTGAGCATCTTGTCTGGGAAGGAACTGATCAAGCACATCCTTGTCCGGGCGTGCTGACCGTTTCTCTTGCGCGGGTCTCGTATTTAGTGGTAGGGGTGCGAGTTGAGTTGGATGAATCGCGTACTGGGTTCTGGAATGAGATTGACGCGGTGGAATTGGTCGGCATGCAATAGCTACTACGAGTTCCTCAACAGCCGCTCGCGGAGCACGGCGGGTATCTGGCCGCCCTTTTGCAAGATTTCTAAAGTTTCTGCTGGTGAGGTGGGGGGTTTGGTCGCTCTTCTGTCGCCTTGCGTGCTGGCGGTAGTCGTTGAAAGAGGATCCGGTTCTTCCTCCGTATCCGCTAACCAGAAGAGGAGCTCCTCCGCTCCGTGGAGTGGGGTGACGTGCGCTGGAAGCTCTACCTCAGTTTCACCCACATGGATCCAGGCGGTGGGACGAGGGGTGCCGGACGTGAGCGGCAAGCGTGGTTCTGCTCCGGTGAGGATGTAGCGGGTGGCGCTGGCGGCCTCCACTTGGCTGAGGACGCTCTCCCAGCGCGGATTGGGGGCAGTAGCCGGCGGCAGCGGGCTGATGAGCAAGAGCCGTCCAGCGGCGAGTAAGGCGCGTTCCGCATCCGTGAGCGTGAGCTCTTCCAACCCGGAGCGCGCGAAGAGAAGCAGTTC
>DUEJ01000147.1 GCA_011192175.1 Thermoflexia bacterium | reverse complement strand
CTTCTACTGGGGGAACTGGAGGCAGGCCCTCTTCAATTAGAGCCTCGGGGGTCTCTGTGGGGGCCACCGCGCGCCCCAAATTGCAGGCCAGTGCAGAGAGTACTAAAAGGCCGATAATGGACAACCGCCAAAGATGGTTCTTATGCATGTTCATTCTCCTTCGGATCAATGTTTAGGATTTAATGGTCGAGCTCAGTTATCTTGACCTACAACCAACAGTGATTTTCGTAGTACATTTTTTGTTACCCTAATTGAGCTGGATGTATTTATATTGTCATGGAGTCACCATCCTTGTCCGTCCCTGTACCGCCCGATAGTCTAGGGCTACCAGGTACCCTATGTAGGGACCGGAGACTGGCATCAACAAGTCGGTCTGCGTTGGTTGCACGAGAAGCGTTGCCGCTATCTCGTTTTCCGCCGGCCAGCCAACCCGGTCTTGGAGCTGATTATAACACCAGAGCTTGCCAAAGCCCCGGATGGGCAATTGCTACCCGGCGGGCGGCGCCATGCAGAGAACAATAAAAGGCCGATAATGGTCAACCGCCAAAGATGGTTCTTACGCATGTTCATTCCCCTCTGAAAGCCCTCACCACAGAGGCCCCTGAGATTTTAATAATTTACCCTACCTAGCTCACGCTGGCTTTCAACCGTGCGGGTGACTGTGGATAATCATACCCACTCCTTTGGTTTAAAATAGAGCAATGATGGTTCCGCTGAGAAAAGGTAGCTTACAGAGAGGGACAGAGGATACTGAGGAGAGATATCTTTTTTCAGTAGTGTCTTGTATTGTACCATGGAAAAGAACAGACGGCAGACAGCAGATTCTTGACACTTAAACTATCTCTGCTACATTGCTAGGGAGACATCCTAGCTTGGCTAACCTCCTAACCAACCCCGGAGGACATAACCATAGAGAAGAAAGCAGTATTTCAAAAATTACGGGGGCGCTATCTGCCTATACTCTGTCCGTGGTGAAATTCTTGCTCAATGTATTTTGGAGGCTCTTCGGGAATTTGCGCGGTCGAGTTAAAATTAACCACGGATTAGCACGGAAAAAATAAAAAATCAGTGTAATCTGGGGCGAAAAATTTAGGTCGCGGGGTGCTTACCCCGCCAAGTCCTAGAGACCCATTGGGGATAACCGAGCGTTAAAAGGAGAGAGCTATGAACAAAGGAATCAAGCGCAGTGTTTTGGTGATCGTGAGCGGGCTGTTGCTGATCGGGATCGTCGTTTTGTTGAGCGCGTACTTCCTGGTAGTGCGCAATCTGCCTGCACAGATTTACACGAAGGGCCAGCAGGAATATCTTGATTACAACTATAGCCGCAGTATCTCCCAGTCTCCTATTACCGCGAATATGTGGGCGGTGGAGGAGCTAGATCAGACTGGGAAGCTCTCCGAGCCGGTCCTCTTGCCGATACGCGAGAGCCACGTTCGGGCCACCCTGGCCGCCCGCTACGAGGAGCAGGAGAGCGTCAGCGTCACCGCTTACGACCTCGAATTCCATGGCGAGTACCGGCTGGTATACGCCGGCCCGTTGACTACCACCACCGTCGAGCTCTTCTTTCCCTTCCCCAGCAACCTAGAGACCTTGCACGAGGTGCGTTTCTTGGTGGATGATGTGGAGCCTGCCGGCGTCAGCTATACCAGGGACGGCGTCTGGTGGAACACAACGCTGGAAGCCGGGAAGGATTTGCCGATTAGCATCAGCTACCAAGCTGATGGGGCGAACAGTTTTACTTATGCTCTGAGCCGCGACCAGCGCTCTGACGTGGATGTTACTTTCACGGTGCTGGGACTCACGGAGAGCGAGGTTCCGCAGTGGTCTCTCCCTTCCACTGCTACTGAGCTACTCGAGAAGGGCGAGGTCTTCACCTGGGATTATGATAATCTGATCGTCAACCGGGACATCCGGCTGGTTCTGCCGAGCCGTTTGAGTTTCGCGCAGCGGGTGGCCAAACTGCAGGATGATTTCCTGAACCTGGCGATGTTGGCGCCTTTTCTGGTGGGGATGGCTCTAGCCTCACTCGCGGCTCTCTGTCATCTAAGCGATGTGCGCCTGCAATTGCCGAGCTATCTGCTTACCGGTCTGGGATTGGCGTTGTTCTATCCCCTACTCACTTTTTTGAGTGGCTTGATGGATGTGATCCTGGCGGCTATGCTGGCCTGGTTGCTCGTCTCCGCGTTGGTGGTGCTTTTCCTACAACGTGCGACCGGCCGGCGGCAGGTGGGCGGGGGTATGGCTTGGCTGCTACTCATCTTCCTGGGCTGCTTCTCTCTAGGCACACTCACCCCTTGGCGGGGGCTATTGATGACCGTGGGCGGCCTACTCTTTGTCGGCGGCTTCATGCAGCTTTACGCGCGGCGTCCCCCAGTCCTGGAACCAGTTCCGGCGCCCGAACCTTTAATCGTCGTTCCGGAGCCTGCACCGGAACCTGAGCCAGAACCAGAACCGGTAGGCTATCATTGCCCGCGCTGCGGCTGTTCTCTAGCCGATGACCACCATTTCTGCCCTAACTGCGGCTATGAGACTGAGAATTTCTCTCCCTGTCTCCATTGCGGCTACAAGCAGTTTGTCCCGGCAGGTTTAGAGACCGGCCATTGTCTGCGCTGCGGGCAACCGTTTGCTTGAGATTGGGGCGCTTTGGATCGCGCGGCTACAATTACTCGTAGCCCAGCTCGCGCAATCGCCCCTCGCGGTCACGCCAGTCCGGTTGCACTTTGACCCAGAGATCCAGGTACACTTTGCCGCCGATAAACCGTTCCACTTCCTGGCGGGCGGCGGAGCCGATCTGCTTGAGCATCTGGCCGCCTTTGCCGATGAGGATCCCTTTCTGTGAGTCGTGCTCCACCCAGACCCGCGCGGAGATGTAGGTGAGGCCGTTTTCGCGTTCCTCCAGCTCTTCTACCAGCACGGCGGTGGCGTGGGGTACTTCTTGATAGGTCTTTTTGAGGATCGCTTCGCGCACCAATTCCCCGATAATCTGGAAGGTGGTCTGATCGGTGATGGCGGTGCGGGGATAGTAGCGTGGGCCTACCGGTAGGTGCTTGAGGGTATGCTCTAGCAGCACATCCATGTTGGTCCCCTGCAAAGCGCTGGTAGGGATGGAATCGGTGTAGTTGGGGAGCAGCGCCCAATAACTCTGGACGCGCTCTTTGGCTTTGTCCAGGCTGAGCTGATCCATCTTGTTGAGCACAAAAATCACAGGGCGCGCTTGCGCTTTCTCCTGGAGCAGCTGGGCGATATATTTATCTTCCGCGTGTGGAGGCGCGGAAACATCCACCACAAAGTAGAGCACGTCGGAGTCGGGGATGCTCTCCAGAGCGTGCGCGACCATCCTGCGGTTGAGCTGGGAGTGCATTTTCTGGTGGATGCCGGGGGTATCAATGAAGATAAGTTGATGTGTGGTGGCCGTGAGGATGCCGGAGAGTCGCGTGCGGGTGGTCTGCGGTTTGCGCGAGACGATGGCGACCTTCTCTCCGATGAGCGCGTTGAGCAAGGTGGATTTGCCGACGTTGGGGCGTCCAATCAACGCGACAAAGCCGGATTTGTGTCCCTCTGGTAGTTCCTCGAACCACTCCTCATCAGCGACTTCTCCCGGTTCAATGCCGCTGGTTTGGGAGAGAAATTGTTTCACCAGGTCTTGGCTGGCTTGCTGTGCGGCGGTTGTTTCAGTAATTGTCATTTACGATTCCTTTTGGTATTAGCGATTAGGTGGTTAGCAGTTAGCGATTGGCTTGTGAGCGATTAATCTTGGCTCTACTGAAAAAACTATGATTTTTAACACAAAGACGCCAAGGCGCCAAGATTTGAAAATTAACCTTTTGACCAGTATTATCCAATACTAAATTTTTTTGCTTAGTGGCTTGGCGTCTTAGCGGCGAACGAGATTGTTTCAGTAGAGCTAATCTTCTCTTTCGCGCACCAGATAGATTCCCGGCAGGCTGACCAGGGTGGTGATTCCTTTGATCAAGACGTTGGCCCAGAAGATCGACCAGACGACATCCACGGGCAGCACGCCGCCAAACGCGCCCCAGCAAAAGATGAGGCTATCGATGGGGATGCTGACGCTGTTGCTGACTAACACGCGCGTCCACTGGCGGCGACGGGTGACGTGTGTGACCCAAGCCTGATAGATTTCCGTATCCAAGAGCTCGCTCACCAGCTCGGCGGCGATGCTGGCCGCTACAATGCGCCAGACCGGGTTGAGCACGTTGACAAAAGCTGCTTGTAAAGGCCAGGTGGGGTCGGGGGGCAATTGGCTGAGGAAGGCGAAGAAGAGGGCCATCAAGACGTTGATCACGCCGGCGGCGACAATCACCGTGCGGGCGGCGGGACGGCCCAGCAGCTTGTGGATCATATCGCGTAAGGTGAAGGTGAGCGGATAAATGAAGGTTCCCCCGTCGATGCTGAAGCCGGCTAGCACCGCGATTTTCAAACTGCCAATATCAGAGAGTATCTGCGCAGCGATGTACGCCGAGACGACCAAAATTCCAGTTTGCGTCATGGTGATGGTGCGCTCTCTAGTTGCTGAAGTCTGTTTAGCTGTGGCTAAGGCCATTATTTGTCAGTGCTCCTTGTGATGAGATCGTTTATCTGCTTGCCACGAT
>DUEJ01000146.1 GCA_011192175.1 Thermoflexia bacterium | reverse complement strand
GAAGAACTGGAAGATGAACCCGACGTGTGCGCGCCGGAATTTCGCCAACGCGGTCTCATCCATCTCTTGTAGCGAGTGTCCGGCCACGGTGATGGCGCCGGCGCTGGGGCGATCCAGACCGCCGGTCAGGTGTAGGAGCGTGGATTTCCCGCTGCCCGAAGAACCCATCACCGCCACAAAATCACCGGCGGAGATCTCGAGGTCCACCCCGCGCAACGCCTCGAAGACGACGTCTCCGGTGCGGTAGACCTTTTTAAGTTGGTTGATGCTGATTAAAGGTTTCATTAGAAAAAAGATATCTCACCACGGAGGCACGGAGGACACTGAGAAAAGAATTTAGTTTGACCTTGCTGAGAAAAGATAGCTTGCCGCAAAGACGCCAAGACGCTAAGAAAAATTATTTCACCACGGAGGCACGGAGAACACTGAGAAAAAATTATGTTTGACCTTGCTGAGAAAAAAGAGCTTGCCGCTAAGAGGCTAAGGAAAAAAACTTGGTTAGGGTAGAAACGATGAATTATAGCTGCCAAATAATTTTTTTCTTTGCGCCTTCGCGCCTTAGTGGTGAAATTTCCTGTTTTTGTAGCGTACATCATCTATATGCCCCGCTATAACGTGTAACACTCTCTGACGAAGGCGCGTTGGAAGCCACAGATACGCAAGAAGCGTTCTAGGTGTGTGTCGGCGGTGGTTTGCAAGAGCAATTTATCCACGCCTACGCGCCGGGCGTCTTGTATCGCTTGACGGACCAAATTCCTAGCGGTCAGGGTTCCGCGCCGCATGGAGAGCACCCCCGCGCTGCCCAGGATGCCCAACGTCCGGTAGCAGAGCAGGGAGAGCGTGCCGACCGGCTCTGCGTTATGGTAGGCTAAATAATGGTGGACGCCCGGCAGTCCTACGGAAGGTTTGAGTAACTGGGCCATCGCCGGGGCGAATTCTAGCGGCATCTCGAACGCACGCAAGAAGAGTTCTGCAAACGTGTTGACCTCCGCCGGTGTTATCTGGCGGATGGGTATCTTCGGGGCCAGCGCGGGGATCTCGCGGTTAGTAAGATCAAGCACCATCCAGGCCTCTGCCTGCTCTCCTTTGACGAAACCGCGTGCAATCAGACGCTCCGGCAGGTCGCCGGGCGTGCAGGCCGGTGAGAGGTAGATGGTGGACGGCATCCCCCGGCTGGTGTAGTGCGCGGTTATCTCCGTGAGCAACGCCTCCACGGTTTGCGGCGTGGCGCGCAGCAGGGCGGCGTGATTCGCGTCTGGAGTGGGGAAGATTGTGCTGCTGGTGAGGATGACGGCGTCGCGTAACTCCACGTCCAATCCAGGCGTGAGCTGGGCCGAGGGGAGCGTGGCGGCGTAGTTGCCCCACTCCAGTTCGGCGATCTTGGTCGTTGTTAGGTGCATTAGTTTCTCCTCTGCAAATGGCAAATAGCAAATCGGTAAATCAGCCGACTAATTTTCATTATTGTTGGTGTGGCATCCCCCCCAGGGATTTCTCTTAAAGCCCTCACTGCAGAGATGCAGCGGGCGCTGAGGTTTTCTTTTTCCGCGTTCAGCCGCGCTGGTCTGTATCCGCTTGATGCTTGGGGATGTCCCGGTGGGAGGTGTGGATAAGGGCGGCAACTCCAATCAAGAGATCGGTTAGTAGCCAGCCGAGCGCGGCTCCACGGGAGGAAGCCTCTAGCGAGACCAGCCGCACGTCGAAGTTGAGCCAATTGGCCACGCCATAGAAGAGCATCGCCAGCGTGAATAGTATTAATGTAGCTCCAATTTCGCCAGAGGGTTCCGCGCGCCAGGAGAGAAGACTGGCAGTTAAGAGAGCGCCATCCAAAATTATATAAAATACTCCTCCCCAAAAATGGGCGAGCGTGGCGCCCGGTAGCGCCAGGGCGGGGCGGAAGATGAGCAGCCAGATCAGGCTGCCGCTGAGTAGCGTGACCGCGCTCCAACTTAGCCAGGCGGCGGTGCGCCAGCGGCGGGGATAGCGAATGCAGGCGCGGAAAAGGAGGAGATAGCGCGCCAGGTAGAAAGCGTCTAGCCAGGAGAAGATAGGGGCGGGGGCGCCGGTGAGCATGTCGCGGGCGGCCCAGGCGAGGTTGCCCGCCAGGTTGAGGCTCCAGCCGAGGGCCAGCAGCTGCCAGAAGGTATGCTCTGCGCCGCTGCTCCGCCGTGTCCGCCACCATAACGCCGCCGTGACAATGATAGTGAGCGCGAAGGAGCAGGCGTAAGCGAGCATTTGCTCGCGCGCGGCCGGAATCAATTGCGCGCTGGCCCAGCCGCCAGCAGAGAGGGCTAAGAGCACACCGAAAAGGTAGTTTGCCCGGTTATGAACGGTAATTTTCTTCATAATTCCTCTGGGGTCTGCGGGTACTGTTGGAAAATTACGAAAGCGATCAACATTAGCCCGCCGCCTAACACGCCGATTAGCCGCACGCCTAGCGGACCGTGGGGCGCAGTGCGACTGCGTCCTAGCAGGAACACCAGGGGCAGCAGTGCGGCGGCCGCGCCGTTGACGATCTGGTCCAGCAGTCCCCAGGCGGCGTAGTAGGTGCCCTCGCGACGCTGGCCGGTCAGCTCGGCGTCGCGGTCGGCAATCTCGGCGCCGAAAGCCGGGGGCAGCATGATCACGCCGGACATCGCCACCGCTTGCAACGTGATCCAGCCGATGCCCTGGGCCAGTAGCGGCAGGGGCCAGCGCTCGTTGATCACCATGAGGCCCGGCAACACGAGGGCCGAAGCGAGCAGCGAGACGGAGAAGACGCGGCGTTTGCCTACCTGTTTTGCCAGCCAGGTGATCAACGGGTAAGAGGCCAGTGCGCCCAGCACGGCGGGGAGATAGAAGTAGAGAGTGGCCGACTTGGGAAGCTGGCAGATTTCGGTCACGATGAAAGGGATGCTCCCTTGTACGAGGGTCGTAGTGCCCCAGTAGAAGACGCCGGTGGCGGTCATAATCAAAAAGGAGCGGTTGCGCAACATCAGCCCTAGCCCCTGGCGGAAATCCAGCCGGTCGGTGGCCGCGATCCGGCTCTCCGGCCGTTCACGCAAGACCAAGAAGGGTAGATAGAAGAGGGGCAGTGCCGCGAGGGCGTAGAGCAGCGCCGTCTGGGCGTAGCCGAGCTGTTCGATGAGCGGGCTGGCCAGACTGCCCAGAATCATTCCCAGCAGGAGGAAGCCGGATGACCAGGCGGAGATGCGCACGCGGTGCTCTTCCGTGCGGGCGATCTCCGGTAGCAGGGCCGTGTAGGGAATCTGGTTGAAACTGTAAGCCAGATTATAGAGCAGGAAGATCAATGCCATGTAGAGCAGGTTCCAGTGAGAGATTCCAGGCTGGGGTGGAGTCCAGAGCAGGACGAAGAAGAGCAACATCGGCGGCGTGGAGAAGAAGATGAAGGGGAGGCGGCGTCCCCAGCGGCTCTGCGCATTATCCGAGAGATGTCCGATGGCCGGGGCGAGGAGCGCGTTGAGGGCGCGGATCAGAAAGACGATGACGCCGTAGGCAGTCGCCGGTACCAGCGGTTGACCTTCTCCCGCCGGCGGTAGATAGAAGTAGAGGAGCCAGCCACTCAGAATGGCCCAGAGCGCCGTGTTCCCCAACGTGATCAGGCTGTAGAAAATATCCGTTTTTAGAGCGGGTGGTTTTTCAGTCATGGTATAACGCAATTATAACCGAGGATGCCGCGAGGGAAAATTAGAGAAATCTATCTCATCACGGAGACACAGAGAAAAAACTTCTAGTTTCAAATCTCTGCGCTCTCCGTGCCTTCGTGGTGAATTGTTGTTTGCGGTAAAAAATCCTTGTTTTCCTCCGTGTCCTCTGTGCCTTCGTGGTGAACCCTTTGCTTTTCTCCGCGCCTCCGTGATGAAGCACTTGCCTCAATTCCGCATGACCAGCGGCAGGAAGATTTCGTGGGGAGCTACCCGCGCATTCTTGACAAAGCTCCAGGGGCTGTTACCGGCGGCTCCGGTGGCCCGGACGCGATAGCACCACGTTCCCACACTTTGCCCGGTGACGTTGTGAGCTGTCTCAGTGCCATTGTAAGCTTGTGTCGGGGTGTCGAAGTACCGGTTGCTGCTCTCTTCGAGAATATAGCCGGTAGCTCCGCTTACAGTGCTCCAAGTAACGGTGTAGGTGTCGTCCTTGTCAAGGTTGAGGATGTCGTGGAGCGGGGGCGCGTTCAAAGGCAGCGTGGAGACAGTGTGGGATTGGGGATTGCTCCAGTCGGAGGTTGCCCCGGAAGCGTTTCTGGCCTGCACACGGTAGTACCAGGTACCGGCGCGTTGACCGGTGACGGTATAGGCAGAATTGGCGCCGATGTAGCGCACAAATGATGTGGTGAACGAGGCCGAGGCTGATTCTTCCAGCGTGTAGCTCACAGCGTCGCTGACATCATTCCAGTCCAGGACGTAATCGCCATCAGCGGGTAGGTCGGTCAGGGTCAGTACCGGCGCAGCAGGCCGCGCGGCCTGCAGGGCGGCGAAGGCGTTGATCCGCCCGTGACCGTAGGTCGAATCCCAGTTCGGATCGCCCAGATCAGTGGCGCTATCCTCGATGATGGTCTGCACCTCATCCGGCGTCAGGCCAGGGTTTACCGACCAAACGAGAGCCGCCAGCCCGGCGACGTGCGGTGTGGCTTGCGAGGTGCCCTGGACATAGTCGTAATTCTTGTAGTAACCGTAGGTAGTCGTCATATACACATCGTAGGTGGGCATGGTGCTGTAGACGCCTTCTGAGTAATAGGTCACCATGGCTCCTCCCGGCGCGGCGATATCGCAATGACCGCCGTATTGAGAGTAGTAAGCATAGGTATCCGTCGGGCCGGTGGCGGCCACGGCCATGACGTTGCCGCAAGCCGCGGGATACGCGGTGGGATTGCCCTCGGTGCGGTCGTTACCCATCGCCGCGATGACCAGGCTACCGGCGGCGTGTGCGGCGTTGATGGCGTTCTGCATGGAGGCGGAGTAGCTCGGTCCTCCCAGGCTCAGGCTGAGCACATCTGCCCCGTGAGTGTAAGCCCAGGTGATAGCGTCGGTGATGTCATCGCTCAATCCAGAGCCTTCCGCGTCGAGGACGCGCAGCGGCATGATCCGCGCTCCCCAGGAGCTACCCGCTATGCCGGTGCTGTTGTTCGTGGTGGCAGCGGCGATGCCCGCGCAATGCGTCCCGTGGCCGTTGAGGTCGTGAGGATTACTGTCGTTGTCCACGTAATCGTAGCCCGCCACGATCTTGCTCGCCAGATCAGGATGCCCCTCGTCAATGCCGGTGTCAATGATGGCGATGGTGATGGCGTCGCTACCGGTGGTAATGTCCCAGGCCGCCGGCGATTGTATTTTGGTGTGCGCCCATTGCTTGCTGAAGTGGGGATCGTCGGGCGTGGTATCGAAGGCGTGGTAGCGATAGTTCGGCTCGGCGTAGACCACTGCCGGGTTGGCGTTGAGCGCAGCGACGATCTCCAGCTCTTTTCCCGCCGGCACACTCCACAATTGCACAGCGCTGCGGTAAAGCGCGCGGATCTGCGTGGCCTGGTAACGGCTCAAGAGATTCTCGGTGGCGTTGAGGGTCATGTCCGTCTCAAATTTGACCAGCAGTTCACCAGCCTTGAAGTCGCCTGCCGGGGTAGGCGGTTCGGCGGCGCTCACGGCTTGGCCGGGGGTGGCAGAGGGGAAGAGCGACGCGGTCAACAGAAAAAGGGCAACTAACAACAACACTTTGCGGAAATGGGTCTTCATAGGTCTCTCCTTGATTAAATGGTGAATGGTAAATGCGAACAACAGTTTATCGGTGTCTGCTCTGAAAATAAATTGGTGACTGGAAACTCGGCGATTAGTAACTGAGTGCCTCCCCCCGTTTTAGCAACTGTTCCGTTGCAGCAAACATCAGGATCGCTCAAGGTCAGCTCCACTCGTCACGCTCACGATGATCCGGGGCTGCGCCAGTATCCTCGCGTAACGTGATTATAATCGAGGCTGCCGCGAGGGGAAATTGAAGAAATTTATCTCCCCACGGAGACACGGAGGACGCTGAGAAAAAGATTATGTTTGATTCCGCTGAAAAAAGGGAGCTTGCCGCAAAGACGCCAAGCCACTAAGTTTCTAGGGTCTCTGGGACTATGCCTGGTTGGTTCACCGCGACGTAAATTTTTCACCACAGATTACACTGATTTCTGATTCTTTTTCGCGTTAATTCACGGTTGCTTGTGGCTCGACCCTGCGAAATCCTAAAGAGCCAGTTTCTATGTATCATCTCAAAAAATTAGGGCCGGTTGTATCCCGGATTGTCAATCCGGCGGGCGGAATACCATTCCGCGCTACAAGCCCCCGAAATATTGAGATGCTACGTTTCTATTAACTCTTCGCGCCTTTGCGCCTTAGCGGCGGAACCTTTGGCTTTTCTCCGTGCCTCAGTGGTGAATTATTTTTTTAGACCCGAAAATCCGAACTCAAATCAGACGCCAATAACTTCTTAACAACTTCTTAATATCCACCTGATAGAGTATAGACAGTTCAGAGAGGAGTAATTGCTCCATGAACTACGCAAGGTAAACTACATTTAGTACACAAGGAGATGTAAGATGTTGAAGAAAATTGGTTTAGGATTGTTGGTAACTTTGATTGTAGCGGGCGTATTAGGTGTCGGTATGATCGCCGCGCAGGGAAGCGTTCCCTGGGCGAAAGATGGCGCACGTTCACCATGGGGGGGGCGGCCTAGCAGGATGCGCCCGGAGCAAAATCTTGGCATGGCTGGTGAGATGCGCGATGGGTTTGGTGGACGCGGCCCGCAGTTGGAGATTTTGGCCGACGCGCTAGACATGACCACCGATGAGGTAAAAGCGGCTTTGCAGGATGGTCAGACCGTCGCCGAAATCGCCGAGGAGCAAGGCGTGGAATTGGAAGATGTGGTGGATGCGGTACTGGATGTTGTGCAAGAGAAATTTGACGAACGTTTAGTTACTCTGGAAGAGAAACTCACCCAGTATTTCACGGAAGGTTTCCCGCAGCCCCAGCAGGATCTGCGCGACAAGCTGCGCACCCGCGTCATACAGTTGGAGATACTGGCCGACGCGCTGAATATGACCATCGGTGAGGTGAAAGCGGGTTTACAAGACGGCCAGACCGTCGCCGAAATCGCCGAGGAGCAGGGTTTGGAGTTGGAAGATGTGGTGGATGCGGTCTTAGTTGACGCCGAGGAGAAACTGGCGGAGGCCGTGGAGAACGGTCATCTCACTCAGGAAGAAGCCGATGAGCAGCTGGCTAACTTGGCGGAGAACATCGTCAAACACTTCACGGAAGGTTTCCCGCAGCCTCAGCAGGATATGCGCAGACCAACACCTGGACAGCGTCCCTAGTTCTCCTTCAGAATCTGTTCAGACTCCGGGTGCGCAATTGCGCGCCCGGAGTCGTGCTATAATTGGGCGAATGTGCGAATATGCAAATGGCAAATGTGCATCAGCCCTTGTCATTCCGAGCGCCGCGACGCATTCTAGTTCCTGTCCACGCAGGTGGACAGCTGGCTTTAGCCTCCGGTAGCCGCCTTCAGTCGGCGTGGTGGCGTAGCGGAGCACCCCGAACGCCCCGGCATAAATGCCAGGGCTACGCAGCGACGCCGGCTCAAGCCGGCTAGAGTGTCATTCCGAGCCACCAAAAGTCGCAGAGCGACTGCCGGGCAGCGAGGAATCTCTAGCGTCTAAAGAGGGTCTTCAAGCAAACTCGGCAGATTCCTCGACTGCACTACGTTTCGCTCGGAATGACAAGCTTGTCTGGCGCGAAAGGGATTTCGCGGCTACTAACATTTGCCATTTATCGGCGTTAATCTGCGTCCCCTTTTTCGCGGCTACGGGCGTCTGCCAGCGGGGGCTAGAGCGCCCTCGTGGGCACGGCGCTAGCGTTCCGCTTCCGACTTTCGACCTTTGACTTTTGACTTTCGACTAAAGACCTATGAAAATTCTAATCGTTGATGACGAACCGCGCATCGCGCGCGGAGTCCAAAAATACTTTGAACAAGCCGGCTTTACCGTCTCCACGGCCTTTGATGGGCTGACCGGGTTGGAGAAAGCGCGCCGTGAATCCCCCGATCTCATCGTGCTCGATCTGATGTTGCCGGGCATGGATGGCCTTGATGTCTGCCGGACGTTGCGCCGGGAATCTGACGTGCCGATCATTATGCTCACCGCGCGCGTGGAGGAGACGGATCAACTGATTGGCCTGGAACTGGGCGCGGATGATTACATCACCAAACCCTTCAGCCCGCGCATGTTGGTGGCCCGCGCCCGCGCGGTATTGCGCCGCGCGCAAGCCAGCACGCACGCGGAATCTACCACCGTCTATCGCGCCGGGGAGCTGCGCCTTTTGGTGGAAGCCCGGCGCTGTCTGTTGGGCGATACGGAGATCAACTTGACTCCCACAGAATTTGAACTTCTGCGCGCGCTGATGCGGCAGCCGGGGCGCGTCTTCAGCCGGATGCAGCTCCTCTCCGCCGCCGAGCTAGGCGCGTATGAAGGCTTCGAGCGTACCGTAGACGTCCACATCCACAATCTGCGTCACAAAATCGAAGCTGATCCGGCCCACCCGCGCTATATTATCACCGTCTTTGGCGTGGGTTATCGTTTTGAGAAGGCGCCATGAACATCAGTTTGCGTACTCGTCTGATATTGAGTTTCCTGGTGACCATCGTGGTGACGGTGAGCATTGTTGTTTTATTTGCTAACATCATCACCCGCCGTCGGTTCACCTACATGGTCTCGGCCAATGGGGAACGGTTGGCGCGCCGGGTAGCACCGACCTTCACCGCCTATTATGAGAGAATTGGTAGCTGGCAAGGGATTGAGGAGCTGTTGGCGGTCTACCAACGTTGGTCGCAAAAGCAGTCCCCTCCCAATCCAGAGCTGGATAACGTGCCTTCAGACCTATTTCGGGATGACCGGCTCTTGCTCCTCGATAGAGGAGGGAAAATTATCGCCGATAGTGCTCCAAATGAGGCCCCGGTCAAATTGCCGGCGGGTAGTTTGGAGAAGGGCACAGCTATCATTGTCAACGGGCACCGCGTAGGCACGGTAATTGTGGTTTCGGCTTTGGGGGAATTGAACCAGTGGCAGGCCGCCTTCTTGCGCCAGGTAACCAACCTCTTGCTGGGCATCGGGGGGATTATAACAATCGTGGGTTTTATCGTCAGTAGCTTCCAAGCGCAGCGCATCCTCGCGCCGATCCAGGCCCTCTCGGTAGCCGCGCACCGCATCGCGACGGGGGATTTGTCACAACGGCTGCCCATCACCAGTGATGATGAGCTGGGTGAGATGGCCGGCTCCTTCAACACGATGGCCGCGGGCCTGGAAGAACAAGCGGAACTGCGACATCGCGCCATGGCCGATATCGCTCACGAGCTACGCACACCTCTTAGCATCTTGCAAATCGAGTTGGAGAGCTTGGAAGATGGCCTAATTGAGCCGACAACGGAGGTCATCGTGGGTTTACAGGGTGAGGTAGTTCACTTGGGCCAATTGGTCAACGATCTGCGGATGCTCTCGCTCACCGACGCGGGCGAGCTCCATCTAGTGCGGCAGCCAGTGAAGTTGGGGAACTTTGTGCGGGAGATCACCGCGCGAGTAGCCGTTCAAATGCACGAAGCTGGGTTGACCCTGAAGACCGTGTTGCCTTCGGCCTCGTTGACCGTCTCCGGGGACTACCGGCGCTTGACGCAGATCTTGCTCAACCTGCTCTCCAACGCCATCACCCACACCCCGGCAGGCGGGACAATCACCGTCACGTTGCGGCAGGTTGCGGAAGAGAGAGCCGTAATCTCCGTAGCAGATACCGGCGTGGGCATCCCCGAGGCTGATTTGCCGCATATCTTTGAGCGCTTCTACCAAGTCAAGGCCGCCCGGAACAGGGCTGGCACCGGCTTAGGACTCTCCATCGCGCGCAGCTTGGCCGTCGCCCACGGCGGCCAGCTCTGGGCGACGAGCGCGGTGGGCGAGGGGAGTATCTTCACCCTCGGCTTGCCGTTGGTTGCGGAGCCGGCCAGCTCAGGTTAGTAGATGGCAGGCTAACGTCTTCTGCACGTTGATGATATCAGTTCGCTTTCTAAACCTCTTGACCAGCGGCTGCGGCTCCCCGATGAACCAGAGCTTTAACTCGGAATCCAAATCCACGTGCCCGGCGGTTTCTACTGAGAAATGGGTGATAGAGCGGTAGGGGATGGAATGATACTCAGTTTTCTTACCGGTCAGTCCCTGTTTATCCACCAGGATTAGACGCCGGTTAGTGAAGATGAGCAGGTCGCGTAACACCCGGAAAACCTGTTCGAGCTCTTCGCCAGCCGCCAAAATCGGTTGGAGTTGCTTTTGTAACCGTTGGGGCTTGATCTCATGCGCAGTCTCTAGTAATTCGTTCAGTGAATCCATGATTTGTCCCTCCCGGGGATAGATTTTATAAGCAGGGTCTGGGTACAGCTTAGCATCATTGGCTAAAAACGTAGGGTCTCTGGGACTGGGCGTGGTAAGTGCCCCGCGCCGTAAATTTTTCACCACAGATTACACTGGTTTTTTACTTTTTTCCGTCCCATCTTGCCCGGTTTCCGTGGTGGTTTTTGCCTTTTGGTAAAAGGTCACGCCCACACGCTGAATCTGTTCCACTACATCGAGGTCGCTGATATCGCGGAAGATAGAGAGGTCAAACTTGTAGGGTAGCAGCAAGTCATCGAGTTCCCCCATAATTTTGTATAGCATCTTCAGCGTCAACGCCTCACTGCCTAGGAGCGTCAGGTCAATGTCCGAGCCGGTCTTGTAATCGCCTTTGGCGCGTGAACCATACAACCTGGCTTTGTGTACCTGTGGATATTGGGCAAAGATTGCCGAGATTTGCTGGATGATGGATTCTTTCAAGCCAAAGCGGAATGTCATAAATCCTCTTTTAATCCCTTAAATCGGGCTTGCAACGCTACGAATGCCGGAAAATAGCGCGTGACAATATCAGCGGCAATTTGTTCTGCCAGCTCCTCGTTGTAAGTATGGACGGTCAATGTCCGGCTCCTGAGCATATCCATCCACGTTTCACCATTTACGAGCAGCCCCCGTTGGAACGCTAGCCGAAAAGCGTCGCGGCTGCCGTGGATGTTGGTTTCTCCTTGATTTTCGAAATAATCTTTCAGGGTGTTCCAGGCTAATTCGTAAGTGTATTCAAAGGCTTGAATTAAGCCTTGTTTCTCCAATTCGTTCAACATGCCTTTCTCGATGAACTTCCTTAATTGGCCGAGTGCTTTGGAGAAGTGCTTGAAACGTTGAATCCAGCGGGTATCTTGCGTGCTCATAGGATGCCTCCATAAGTGGGTAGGACTTTCGCTAACGATACTTTCTAACCGCTAATTCACGCGAATTGACGCAAAAAGCAATTAAAATTAGCGTAAATTGGCGTCTATTCGCGGTTTCGCTGCCTAGCCAGCGAAACTCCTAGTAATATCTGAGTACATCTTAGCATTGTTGGCTAAAAATGCACTAGTACACGTAGGTGCAAATTCTGCGGCGGTATGCTCCGGCATACCCAACTCGTGGACGGCAGCGGCACGGTGGTCACGATCTCCGAATATGGCGCCGTCCACCGTTTGACAAGCGTGGCTAGTGTGGCGTAGAGTCCGGCGCTGTGTATTCTGTCAGGATAGAAAGCTAGCGTATCCTTCAATTGCGCTTATGGGGGGCGAACTTCAAGCTACCGCAGCACCAGCGGCAGGTAGACGCGGTAAGGCTCCTTCAGATTGCCCCAGGTTGCGCCGCCCAGATGGACGCCGGCCAACACCGAAGCAAAGCTGGTGTTATCCACACTGCCATCGCTATTGATTCTAACCTTTTCGAGGTTAGTGCTGGCCGGATCAAGCCAGTAGGAATAGAGCAACCAACTGCCATCCGGACTCCAGCCATGGAAAGTGACGTTGTAGAGGGTATAGCTAGTACTCGTAAAAGTGAGTCCGCCCAGATACGCGCCATCGGCGGCGTTGTGGATGAATATGTTCGTCTGCCAGCCAACGCCGGAGCCAAAATCGTAACAGGTCTTGAAGGCCACCTTGCTCTCGTCAGGCGACCAAAAAACCTCTTGGGCGCCGCACCAACCAGCGCCGGTTGCCTTCATGTCCACTAACAGTTGCGGGCTATTCCCATCCTTGTCGGCGATGTACAATCCCCGGTTCGTGGAGCAGCCCGTCCCATAATCCATGATAGCCAGTTTGCCGGAGGTGGGCGCGACGTCAAAGCCGTCCACGTCGGGGATGGAGCAACTCCCACTGACCGTATAGACGTTGACGTAGGTTGAGGCGTTGACATCGGTCCACTGGATCTGGTTGATGCCCAACGTGTGATAGATGCGGTCGCCGTAGCGGATCGGGCTTTGGAATTCCAGCCAGGCGTCGGAGCCGGGGACCAGATTTGCCGTCCAGGGGGATACACTGGACACGAGGATTCCCTCAGCATCGAACTGGCCGCTGTTTCCAGGCTCATAAGCCACGATCCAGCGCTGACCCTCCGGCACGTTTTCAAAACGGAAGGAGCCATCGACCTCAGAGTATTTCAAGTCCATCCCCTCCAGAAAGATAGGGGCATTGATCCAGGGATCTCCATTCGATTTTTTCACCGTTCCCGCGACGCTCCCATAAGGGCCGGGCTGGTTCCACTTGCCGGAATAGATATCCGGCGTGATCTGATCCCACCAGCTTCCATCGGAGGCGATGCGAAAGAGGTTGCGGCTGGCCGGCGTAAAGAGATATGCGTTGTCGGAGCTAAAGTAAATGGTCGCGCCGTCCGGAGCGATGCGCGGTTGCCAGATGCTGGCAGTGGTGTCTTCGGGATGGCTGTGAAAATTGAACAGGGTGGTTTGGCCGCCGCCGTCGGGATTTAGGGTGTAGAGAGTATGGTCGCTACCGGTGGTATCATTGGCAATGGATACCAAGATCTTTTCCTGGGTCGCGGCTGGGCCAATTTTCATTGAAGCACTCGTACTCCCGGGTAGCCCGGTGAGCGTTAGCAAACTGACCAGGCTGACGATCAAGATGAGAATTCTCCGTTGCTTTAACCAATCGAACCGGGCATTGCCTTGCAAATTTTGTCTGTCCCAGTATTGCGTGTCACGTTTCATTTTGGTTTCTCCTTGTCTGAATGAGCGAATTGTCTAGCTGGTATCAGTGGTTCCGTAGCCCCAGCGGTAGGTAGCTGTGTTTGTGTTGAACCAGGTATTGCGGGTTGCGTATTGCGTAATGTTTTTCATTTCCAGTTCCTCCTATGAAAGCCCTCACTACAGAGAGGCACAGAGGCCCCTGAGATTTTAATAATTTACGCTCACGATAGTGTTCTGTCAGCCCTGATTTGAGTGGTGGTCAGTAATGGTAGCCTGGCGACTAAAGTCGCGGCTACCCTCGCGCAGTCCACCTCCGGGGACTAGGGAGCGGTCGGCGGATGGTAATCAACTGATCATTTTATACTTGACAGAACGCTAGCTTGCAGCCGTGCGGGTGACTGTAAACCAGCATCCCCACTCCTTTCGAATGTACGAATACTTGTGTGTGGGGGGAGCGAGCCATGTCCCGAACTTCTGTTCCGTCCTCCCCCCATCCATGGTTGTCCTGCGCTCTGCGTGTTAGTGGTTGCGTAGCACCAGCGGCAGGTAGATGTACTTCTTAGCTGGCGATGGCGCCGCGCCCGCGCCGGGCCAGAAGCCGTTGTAGAGGGTGTAGTCGCCGCCGGTGAGGGCTGGTCCCGGCTCCGGCTGGCCGGCCGTGCCCACCAGCGTGTAGTTGCCGCCGGTGAGCCGGCCCCCGCCGCCGTCCACCGTGTGCCACGTCAGGTCGTAGCCTGTCCCGAGCAAGGTCGAGGGGTCGCCGCCGGTCTGGGCCAGGGCTGCGCTCGCCAGCAGCAGGCCCGCCAACAGCACCAACGCGATAGATAGCAGATTTTGTTTATTCATCGTTATCCCTCCTACTGTAATGTGACCAACAACTGAATGACGCCGACGCCGCTTTCCAGCCCCGCTAGCGCCTTGCCGATGACAGTACCGATGGAGGGGTGGAGGCCGGCCTGCATCGCGTGGCCAGGGATAGAAGAGGCCACGAGCAGATCGCCGGGGGCAATGGGGCCGTTCTCGTCGCTGACCTTGACGGGCACAATGCCGACGATGGCCAGAGGCGCCTTGTCCGTCAGGTCTGCTCCGTCTTCAGCCCCACCCAGGAAGCCGGGCTTGGTGGAGTAAACGCCTACGACGGTGGGCTGGTACGCCTCGCTACTGCGGGCCAGTTGGCCGTCTGGACCGACGACCAGCACGTCGCCGGGTTCCAGACCCTCCACGGCGGGCAGCATCTCGGCGAAGTCAGCCCCTGTGTTATAGTAGGTACCGTCAATGTAGACGTCGCCCTGGTACGTGACGCGGAAACGCCGGTTCATGGACGTGCCGTCGGTGTCTAGTTCGTGCCCCTGGATGATGTCGCCGTAGTACGAACCGGCCCACATGCCCACCGAATTTTCCGAAGCCGTAGCAGACATATTCCTGAAAAAGCCACCGGCGCCATTTAAGCTATCGGAATAGCCTTCCACGCCGCGGAAGCCACGACCATACACGCCATAGCCGCTGCTGGAGTTGAAATTCTGGCCGTAGACGCCGTAGCCATCTGGAGAGCTGGTCTTGCCGTACACGCCGTAGTTGACGCCGCTGCTGGCGGTGGCCTCGCCGTACACACCATAGCCGCTGCTGGCAGTGGCTTTGCCGTACACGCCATTCTTAGGCGCCTCGCCGCCCACGCCCGTGCCAACGCTAGAATTGCTATCCCCGTAGACCCCGAAGGAGATGGCGCTGCCGGCATTGGAGGCCGAGCCATACACACCGTAGGGGACGCCAAGGCCGCTGGTGTTTAGACCATACACGCCATAACCGCCACTGTTGGCCAGATTCCACCCGGCGACACCCGCGCCGCTTGATGAATTGGCCTCGCCATAGAGTCCGGCTGGGCCTCCGCTGGTTGCTGAAGAAACGGCCTGCAAGACACTACCGCTTGTGGCATTGCTCGACACCTTTGCTCCCGGCCGCAGGCTGTGGGCGTAGGGGGCGGCAGTGAGCGCTACCCGCCCGCTGAGGGTGGTGTAGGAGTCACTACCGGCCGGGCAGCGCGCAGCGATCTGCAAATAGCGGGCATCTCCCTGGAAGGCGCTGCTGCCAAAATCTAGCGGCACGCTGAAGTAGCCATCGTTCACGCCCACGCCACTGGCGGTTTGGGTGCTGCCCACCTGACTGCCGCTGCTGTCCGCATCCCACAGGCTGAATTGGAAGTCGCAGGTGTCATCTACGGGGACGTCGCTTTTGAGCAACCGCCCTTGATACGTGAAAGCGTCGCCCTCAGCAGCCTGGATACTCGACTGCCCCTCAGGTCCCGGCGCTTGCGCCGAAGCCCAGCGGGTCAGCGAGTCGCTGCCGCCCAGAGCTAATACCAATCCTAAAATCATCAATAGGTTAAACCAAGTATTGCGTTTCATTTTAATAGCTCCTTTCAAATATATGAATTGGGGAATAGCGAATATGCGAATGGCGAATCAAATCATAGTTTTCTCCTTTGGCTCGTCTGGAGTTTGGGCCAGCGGGCCGGTGTGCGCCTCGACAAAGGTCAACAGGTCGGCCAGCCGGTGGAAGTAGCATGTTTCGCCCGTGAGGGCGTGCTGCACCCAGCAGCGTTGCCCGCTCATGCGTCCGTCCTACGAAGGGCAGATGAGCCAGGTCGCGCAGCAAGGGCGGCGGTGGGGCGACGGGCGAGCGCGACGGGCGGCGGCATCGGGCCGCTCCGGCCAAAAGGTGCCGTCCAGCACGTCACGGGAGAAGACCCGGCCGTGATGGACGACGAGATAGGCCAACAGCGAGCGGGCTACTGAGGGCCGCGGGGCGGGGAGTGTCGCCCCAGGCGAGTTCAAACTGGCCGAATAGCCAAATGCGCAATGCTAGCATAAGCATAATCGCGATCTTCTCCCTGGAGGTTAGACTCAATTATACGACCTTCCGACGCTCGTGCAATCTAAGAGAGTGAGTTACTGCTAAGGCGTGGTATACTTTAGAGGTTGGCCGTCCCATAACCGCTTGATGAGGGTGGATTGGGAATAGCTCCTGCGGGGCGCAGATGGACGCTGATTTTTTATTTTATCGGCGAAAATCTGCGCGCAGCGGCGTCCGCTCTGGAATTTTGCAGGTGGCGGAGTAGTAACTCATTTTCACTAAATAAGAATCGGGGTGATCTGCGGATGCAGATTTGCATTTGTTGATTTATTCATTTGCATAAGGAGGAACTATGGAATTCAAGTATATTGGAAAGAGTATCACCCGGCCAGACGCGGTCCCCAAGGTGACGGGGCGCGCGGCTTATCTGGATGATCTGCGCTTGCCGGATATGTTGCACGCCGCGATTCTGCGCCCGGAGTACGCGCACGCCAAAATTCTCTCCATCGAGACGGCGGAGGCGGAGGCGTGCCAGGGCGTGGTCAAGGTGGTTACCGGAGCCGGTTGCACCATTCGCTATGGCGATAACATCAAGGATCTGACGCCGATGGCGGTGGGGAAGGTGCGCTACACCGGCGAGCCGGTCGCGGCGGTGATTGCGGATACGCCACAACACGCGCGCGCGGCGTTGTCCAAGCTCAAGGTGGAGTATGAGCCGCTGCCGGTCTACGTTGACGCGCGGGACGCGATGGCAGATGACGCGGTGCTCATCCACCCGGAAGAGAGTGAGTATTGGCGACTGCCGACTCTGAGGGCCGTTCCCGATAGTAACATCGCCGATTATTATCATCTGCGGAAAGGTGAGGCCGAGGCGGGCTTTGAGCACGCGGACGTGGTGGTGGAGGGCGAGTTTCTCTATCCCTTCGGCTCCTCCGCAGCTCTGGAAACGCATGGGGCCATCGTCTGGTTCAAAACCGATCAGACTATCGAGGCTTGGTCGTCTTCCATCTGCCCCTTTATCATCCGTGAGGATTTGGCCCACGCTTACGGCCTGCCGGTGGCGGATGTGCGCGTCCATATCCCGGAAATTGGCGGCTGCTTCGGCTACAAATCTGATATCACGGTGGAGCAGACCGTCGCTTACATCGCCAGTTTCGTGCCGGGCCATCCCGTCAAGTGGGTGGCTTCGCGGCAAGAGGATTTCACCAGTACCCTGATCGGACATGGCGTCCGCACCCGCATGAAATTAGGGGCTACTCAGGAGGGAAAATTTGTCGCGCTGAAGACCACCATCTATCATTCAACCGGGGCTTATGCCGATACGGGCGTGAATATCACCATCGGCGCGACCCATAATTCCACCGGGCCTTACGAAATCCCGCATTGCGATTTGGAAGGGTATTGTGTTTACACCAACACGCCCCCTGTCGGTGCTTACCGGGGTTATGGTCATCAGGAATCCCAATTTGCCACGGAGCGGCTCGTGGATATGCTGGCGCGCAAGCTTGGCATGTCGCCTTTTGAGTTACGGGAGAAAAATTATCTGGGCGAGGGCAGCGTCACTGCGCTGGGCGAGCGGCTCTGGAAGACTAATGGCGATATCCGCCAGTGCGTCGCGCAGGTGCGCGACGGGCTCTTCTCCACGGAGTTGCCGCCGGAGGATGAGGAGTATTACTACGGGCGGGGTTTCGCCGCGCTGATGAAATCTCCCAAAGGTGCGCCTTTTTCCACGAAGGGTTGTTACCTCAAGCTGAACGTTGACGGTAGCGTCTCGATCAATATGGGCGGCGCGGAAGTCGGGCAGGGACTGCGGACCGTCGTCAAACAGGTCGCCGCCGAGGCATTGCAGATTCCGCCGGCCAAGATACGCGTCTATTCGGAGATCGACACCCAATTTTCACCCTACGAATGGCAGACTATCGGCTCGATGTTCACCATCCAGGGCGGGCGGGCGATTATTCGTGCCGCGAACAAGGTAATCGCCAAGCTCAAAAAGACCGCTGCGCAGGCGTTGCGCTGCGATGAGGATTTCTTGGAGTACGATGGCGAGTACGTTTTCCTCAAGTCCGATCCCAGCGTGCGCGTGCCCATCACGCAGCTGGCGCGCGGCTACATGTACGCGAACGGCATGACCATCGGCGAGTTGGCGCAAGCTACCGCTGATGCGCGGTTGCCCCGTTACTCCGGGCCAGACATGGAGACCGGGCAGGGGAATATGGGCGTCACCTACACCTTTGGCGCGCAAGGTTGCCAACTGCGCATCTCCAAGCGGACGGGCAAGATTTTCATTGACCACTTCGCCTCGTCCTTTGACGTGGGGCAGGTGATCAATCCGCAGCAGATTAGAGGACAGGTCGTGGGCGGCGTGCTGATGGCTATCGGCGCTACCCTCTACGAGCAGTTGGAGATAGATGCGGAGGGCCGCGTGCTCAATCCGCACTTCTTCCAATATCACATTCCCACCTTGAAGGAAGCGCCCCGGCAGACCGTGGAATTTGTCGAAACTCCCAGCGCCATCGGCCCGTTTGGCGCGCGAGCGCTGGGTGAACATCCGGTCATCGGCGTGGCCCCGGCTATTTTGAACGCGCTCTACGACGCGGTGGGGATTGAGTTCCATGAGATTCCCATCACCCCCCAGAAGATGAAGGCAGCCTTAGTAGCAAAGGAGGAGCAGGTACAATGAGCGATAAAATCACCTTTAGAGTAAATGGCGTGGAACGCACCGTGACCGCCGATCCGCAGTTGCGGCTGCTGGACGTTATCCGGGAGCAGTTGCAGTTGACGGGGACGAAGCGTGGTTGCGATAATGGCACTTGTGGCGCGTGTGTGGTAGTGGTGGATGGTAAGGCGCGCAAGAGCTGCCGTCTGAAGCTGGAACAGGTCGCCGGTGCGGAGATCTTGACCGTGGAAGGATTATCTCAGAACGGCGAGTTGCATCCTATCCAGACGGCGCTGATCGAAGCGGGTGCGGTGCAGTGTGGGTTCTGCACGCCGGGCATCATCATGGAACTTTACGCGCTCTTCACCGCCGATCTGGAGGCGTCGGAGGGCAAAATCATCAACGCGCTCAACAAACATCTCTGCCGTTGCACTGGCTACGAGGCGATTCTGGAAGGGGCGTTGCTGGCACAAAAACGGCTACAGTCAAAAGTCTAAAGTCGAAAGTCTAAGGTCGAAAGTCTAAGGTCTAAAGTTGAAAATCTAAAGTTAAAAGTCTGAGGTCAAAAGACTAACGGCTAAAAGCTAACGGCTAAAGACTAATGGCTAAAAGCTAACGGCTAAAAACTAACGGCTAAAAGCTGATGGCTAAAAACTAATGGCTAAAAAGGAGATTTTACGATGAAATTCGATTTACTGATTACTAATGCTAAGACCCGTTTTTCTGATGGGAAGCTGCTCAATATCGGTATTCAAGCCGGGCGGATTGCTGAGCTGGGCCCAGAAGTGGTGGGCGAGGCGGCCCAGACCATTGATGCCGGAGGCCGGCTGGTCACGGAATCCTTCGTCAACGGACATCTGCACCTTTGCAAAGTTTACACGTTGCCCATGATGGACGACGCGGCGTTGGGCGCCTACACCGGTGGTTCAATGGGCGGCGCGATGACGGCTATCGAGTTAGCCGCGCAGGTCAAGGAGCAATATGACGAGAGCTGGATCATCGAGAATGTGCGCCGGGCCGTCAGATTGGCTATCAAATTTGGGAACACGCACATCCGCGCTTTTGCCGATACCGACACCACGGCCAAATTGGAGGGCGTCAAGGCGCTCATCAAGGCGCGGGAGGAGTTCAAGGAGCAGGTGGAAATCCAGGTCGTGGCTTTCCCCCAAGATGGCGTGGTGCGCGACCCAGGCGCGGAGGAGTACATCCGCCAGGCGTTGGAGTTGGGGGCGGACGTGGTGGGCGGCATTCCGTGGATTGAGTTCACCGAAGCGGACGAGCAAGAGCATATCGACCGGATGTTTGCGCTGGCCGTGGAGTACGACAAAGACGTCTCCATGCTCGTTGACGATGCTGGCGACGCCGGCCTCCGCACGTTGGAGATGTTGGCGGTCAAGACGCTCCAAGTAGGTTGGGAAGGGCGCGTCACCGCGCAGCACGCGCGCGCTATGGCGCTCTATCCGGAACCGTACTATCGCAAAATCCGCGCCCTGCTCAAGAAGGCGCGGATCGGCGTGGTGAGCGATCCGCAAACTGGGCCGCTCTACGCGCGTGTCAAGGACCTCTATCAGCACGGCGTGCGCATCGCCCTGGGGCAAGATGATATCGCCGATGCCTATTATCCCTTTGGCCGCAACAACATGCTAGAGGTGGCTTTCCTGGCCGCGCACTTGATGTGGATGACCAGTCGCGAGGAGATGGAGATTCTCTATGATCTGATCACGACGAATGCGGCCGAAGCGCTCGGCATTGAGGACTTTGGTCTCGCCGTGGGCAACGTGGCCGATCTGGTGGTTTTGAACGCCGGGAGCGTCTGGGAAGCACTCTGGAGCCACGAGGCGCCGCGCTATGTCATCAAGAATGGGCGGGATATTACGCTTGAAGAGTAGACGGTAGAGAGTAGACGGTAGGCGGCGGACTGCTGGACGGTCTACCGCATGAATAAGAGGCGTTTCAGCGTTGTGGGGCATAGTGCTGAAACGCCTTTTCTGTTGCCAATGCGCCCGTGGCTGAAGACCACGGGCACACAGCGATAAATTGCCTACTACGAACCTATGTCATTCCGAGCCAGCGGAGCGCTAGCGCCGCGCCAGCGAGGAATCTTCCTGGATTGCTTTGAGACTCTCTTCAGACACTAGAGATTCCTCGCTGGCATACACCGCGCGTGGCGCGGCGTACTGGCTCGGAATGACAACGGTAGTGCAGGCGGTTTTGGCCGCCAGTCCGCACGGGCATGAAGTGCCCGTGCTACGCAGTGACGCCCGCTGAAGCGGGCTAGCCCCATGAAGGGGGTTGCACCAGGGTAGCCGCGCTTTCCAAGCGCGCGTTGCCAGACTGCGCGAAAAGGATTTTGCGGCTACTAACGTTCTTAGAAGATGCTAATCGGAGTGCCTACGTTGCAATTACTGCGGATGAAGCTATCCTCATAGCCGCCGACGGGATGTACCCAGCGATAAATCCACCGGGCGGCCTCGATGGGGACGTTGAGGCAACCGTGGCTACGGCGCACGCCGAAATCGTTGTGCCAGTAGGTCCCATGGATTGCCGTGCCGTCCATATCGAAGAAGATGTTCCACGGAATGCCTGGCAGGTCAAAGGTGGCGGTGGCGTACTCGGCTTCCTCTTCGGGCATCCCGGGATAGGGGTAGTCGCACAT
>DUEJ01000145.1 GCA_011192175.1 Thermoflexia bacterium | reverse complement strand
CCAAAGGGGCATAGCGACTCCTTCATAAAAAGCAAACGGTGGGGCTTAGGCCAACGCGCAACCTATCCCCACCGTAAAGCTGCTAGTGCTAGCACCTATGCAAGCGCGCCTATTTACGGCTCCCCTTCCTCCAAATCACCCAGCGCGCTAGCTGGCGGCAAGTTACTCTTTGCCGCGCTGCCGCAACACCTCGTAGAGAGCGATGGAGCCAGCCACCGCCGCGTTAAGCGAGTTGATTTGGCCGTGCATGGGCAAGGAGATGAGCCAATCGCAATGGTCGCGCACCAGCCGCCGCAATCCGTTCCCCTCACTTCCCACCACGATCCCCAGCGGCACGGTCAGATCGGATTCCGTGTAGAGTTGCGCTCCGTAAACATCCTCCAACCCGACAATCCAGATATGCTCATCTTTGAGCTGTCCAATAGCGCGGGAAAGGTTGGTCACTTGAGCCATCAAGAGATGCTCCACCGCCCCGGAGGAGACGTTGACTGCGGCCGGTGTGACTCCGGCCGCGCGCCGTTTTTGGATGATGACGCCATGGACACCCACTGCTTCGGCGGTACGCACCAGGGAACCCAAGTTATGAATGTCCTGCACCAGATCTAACAAGAGCAGTAATGGCGTTTCCTCGCGCGCTTCGGCCAGCGCTAACATGTCGTAGATGGAACCGTAGGGATAACCGGAGGTTTCCAGCGCCACGCCCTGGTGGTTACTCCCGCTCACCAGCGCGGAGAACTGCTGCTGTGGTAAGTGGTCAATCGGAATGTCACTTTGCCTCGCTAGCTTAATAATTTCATCCAGAATAGGGGAACTTAAGACGCTATCCAGCATTGCCAGACGGAAGGGCGCCCGGCGTTGAGCACGCAAACATTCGCGCACCGCGTGTCGTCCATAGAGTGTCTCTCGCATTAAAGGCCTCCTTAACCTGATGAGTTTTTCACTACCGGCTGACTTTGTTGAAGCTAGCTCCCTACCCTACCCCTAGCGTCCCAGCTGCCAGGTGCTCCCGCCAGCGTCATCGTTCACGGTGATCCCCAACTCGGTCAGACAACTGCGCACGTAATCGGACTGCGTCCAATCTTGAGATTCACGATATTCCTGCCGCAAGGTTAAGACCAAATTCATCAATCCGGCGACTAGTTCTTCACTCTCTACCGGCTCCACAAAACTCATGGGCAAAATACCCAACACGTCACCCGCCAGATCAGTGAAGATACGCTCCATGGTGACCATGGTCCCCACGCTGGCATAAGCATTTTCGCTCAAGAAACGATTCACCTCTTTGACAAATTCAAAGAGCGTTCCCAGGGCTTGGGGAGTGTTGAAATCGTCACTCATAGCGACTTCAAAAGCATTCCGGTAGTCTCGCAAACCGCTAACGTCAGAGAGCAGCGCCGTCCCGGCCGGGGGAGCGTTCTTGATGCGGTGGCGCAACTTACGCACCGTGTTATGCATACGCTCCACCCCGCGTTGAGCAGCATCCAATGCCTCCTGACTAAAATCTACCGGGCCGCGATAATGGCTACTGAGGACAAAGTAACGGAGAGCTTCCGGCGTATAAAGTTGCAGCGCATCTTTGATGGTCAGAAAGTTACCCAAGCTCTTGCTCATCTTTACCCCATCTACGGTCAAAGAGCCAACTAATAGCCAGTAATTGGCGAAAGTGACGTCACGGTATGCTTCCGCCTGGGCGATCTCGCACTCGTTATGCGGGAAGATATTCTCCAGGCCCCCGCCATGAATATCCACGGGTTGCCCCAAGTATTTGGTAGACATCACGGAGCACTCAATATGCCAACCGGGGTAACCTTCACCCCACGGGCTAGGCCAGCGCATCAGGTGATCAGCATCAGCCCGTTTCCAGAGCGCGAAATCTGCCGGATGGTGCTTTTCCTCCCGCACCTGGACGCGCGCCCCGGCTTCCAGGTCCTCCAACTTGCGACGGGAGAGTTTGCCATATTCCTCAAATTTCTCCACCGCAAAATAGACATTTCCGGCCACTTCGTAAGCATATCCCCGCTCAATCAACCCTTGCACCCATTGAATGATTTCCGGTACATGGCCGGAAGCGCGCGGCGAGATATGGGGGCGCAAGACCTTCAAGGCGTCCATATCGGCAAAGAAGCTAGCCATGTAGGTTTCTACGACCTCCATCGGTTCCAACTGATAGCGGCGTGCGCCCTTCATAATGCGATCTTCACCACTGGCCAGCAAGTGCCCCACGTCGGTGATGTTACGCACGTGTCGCACATTGTAACCCAAATGTTTGAGATACCGCACAACTACATCCATCGCCACGTAGGTCTTGACATGTCCCAGATGTGAATGATCATAGACTGTGGGGCCACAGACGTACATGCCCACCCGGCCCGGCACTTGCGGTTCAAAAATTTCCATTTCCCGCGTCAGATAGTTATAAACCTTTAAGTCCATTTCTTCCTCCTAATGTTAAAAGTTCCTAACGCTCGCTTCCTTCCGGCTGCGCGAAGATCATCCGTCCGGCGGCCGTCTGCAAGACTTTATTCACCACCACCGCAATGGTCTTCCCAATATAACGACGGCCCTCTTCTACTACCACCATCGTGCCATCGTCCAGATACCCCACGCCCTGGTTGAGCTCTTTCCCCTCCTGCAACACGTGGATGGTAAAAGTTTCACCGGGCAGTAAGACGGTCTTCACCGCATTCGCCAGTTCATTGACATTGAGTACCGGGATGCCCTGCAACTCGGAAACGCGATTGAGGTTGTAATCGTTAGTTAAAATGCTCCCCCCCAACCGTTTAGCCACCACAATCAGCTTGTCATCCACCTCATCGACATTCTCCGCCTCCTCATCTGTGATGCGGATGGGCACGGGAGATTCTTCTTGTAAGTGGCGTAAAATTTCCAGGCCCCGCCGCCCCCGATTGCGCCGCAAAGCCTCAGCTGAGTCAGCGATATGTTGTAACTCATTGAGCACAAAGAGCGGCACTATCAATTCCCCTTGGATAAAACCGGTTTTACAGATGTCGTCAATCCGGCCATCAATGATCACACTAGTATCCAGTAAGATGGGCCTGGCCAGGCGAGAATTCTCCGGCTCCTCCTGGTCAGAGCCTAAGAAGAAAATTCGTTTCCGCAGCGCCTCAATCAAATCCACCCGGACGATCATCACCATAATTCCCAGATAACCAAATAACACCGCCACGGCGAACGGCAAGATCTCTCCAAAGGGAGCGGGTAATTGTGAGAGAGGATAGGCAGTCAAGGTACCAAAGGCCAGGCCCACAAAAAGTCCGATGATGGCCGAACCTAAGGTCTGGGCGGGCAGTTGTTGGATAAGATCGCGTAAACGGTGGAAAGGATGGAGGCTAAGCCACGGAGCAACCACGAAACCGATCCCCGCAAATATCACACTTGAAGCAATACGGAGCCACGAAAGCCACGTGGAGACAGCCGGGAACCAGGCAACGATTTGGTCGCCAAAAGCCAGTCCCCCCAGGGCAAAAAGAATAAGTCCTACCAGACGCGCAATGAGTTCAATGTTCATATAAGTCCTCCCTAATAAAACCAACGGCGACCGGACCCGGTCGCCAAATGACTAACTTTATTTTGAGCAGCGTCAATAAAGGAAATAAATGCGATGGGCACTTGAAAGTTCATGATATCACACTAAAAGCTAAAGTCAAAAATTTCGCGCTATCCTCCTCTCTAATTCCGCATAACGTGAGGGCTATAATAACCACCCTCACGTCACACCGCAGTGAACAGCGCTAGAGGTCTTTCGTCAATTTATCCAAGAACCCATGGTTAGTCCGCGTCCGGCGCAGCTGTTTGAGCAAGGCCTCCGTAGCGGCTACGATATCGTAGCCCGCCCCGCTAGGCTTGGGAGCCATCATCTGCGAAAACATACGCCGCAAGAGCCACACCTGGCGCAATGTCTCGCGCCCCAGCAAGAGCTCTTCACGTCGCGTGCCAGAGCGTATCACATCAAAGGCCGGGAAGATCCGCCGCTCCTCTAACCGGCGATTGAGATGCAATTCCATGTTGCCTGTCCCCTTGAACTCCTCGTAAATCATATCGTCCATGCGACTGCCGGTATCCACGAGACAGGTGGCCAAGACGGTCAGACTCCCGCCTTCCTCAATGTTACGCGCCGCGCCGAAGAATCGTTTGGGGGGATAGAGAGCCGCTGGATCCAATCCGCCGGAGAGGGTCCGCCCGCTGGACGAGACCACCATGTTGTAGGCGCGTGTCAGGCGAGTGATGCTATCCAACAAGATAACCACATCTCTACCCAATTCCACCAACCGTTTAGCCCGCGCTAACGCCATCTCCGCCACCTCTACCTGGTGTGCTTCCGATTCGTCAAAAGTGGAGCTGATCACCTCCGCATCCACAGAACGATCCATATCGGTGACCTCCTCTGGTCGCTCGCCGATTAAGACCACCATCAAATGCACTTCGGGATGATTCTCGGAAATACCATTGGCAATCCGTTTCAAGACAGTTGTTTTACCGGCCTTCGGCGGGGAGACAATCAAACCCCGCTGCCCCTTTCCCACCGGCGCGATCAACTCTAGCAAACGTTGCGTATAATTGTGGGGACTGGTGATCAGATGAAAGGCCTGCCTCGGAAAGATAGGGGTCAGGCCCTTAAAATGCCCCCGGTGTTTGGCGAATTCAGGATCTATGCCATTGACCGCCTCAATGCGCAACAGGCTATTGTACTTCTCCGATTCCTTGGGTGGACGTACTTGACCCACCACCATATCGCCGGTCCGCAGATCAAAACGTCGGATCTGACTTTGAGAGACGTAGACATCCCGCGCGCCCGTAGCATAACGGCTGGAGCGCAGGAACCCAATCCCCTCGGACTTGACATCCAAAACTCCGCCGCCAAAAGACAAACCCTTACGCTCCGTCTTCTCCTTGAGCAGCAAGAGTATCAAGTCCTCTTTCTTGAGCCGGCTGTAACCAGAGACGTTTTCATCCCGCGCCATTTCCCGTAGGTCACGGAGGCGCATGGCCTCCAAATCCCGCATCTCCAAACCGCGCAGCGGGTCTTCTGGCTCGGGTTCGGTGACGGGTGCTTCCGTAACCACTTCGGCAGCAACGCTCTCCGCAGCTACCGACTCTGCACCAGAACCGACGGGCATCTGCTCAAATTCTGCTTCTCGATGTTCATCTGTGTTTACATTCACGATTTTCTCCTCTTCACAGAGTGCCGTAACCTATTTGAACCGCTCTCTCAATTCCCAACCGTCAACAACGGCCATACTGAAAAACTACGATTTTTAACACAAAGACGCCAAGATTTGAAATTTAACCTTCAGAAAATTAACTTTTTAACCAGTATTATCAAATATTTTCAATCCAATACTAAATTTTTTGCTTGGCATCTTAGCGGCGAACGAGCTTATTTCAGTGAAATCAACAACAATTCCCTAAAAAACCAAGTCAAAATTCCTGCCCAGAAAACCGAGTCCAGGCGATCAAACATCCCCCCATGCCCAGGAATCAGTGAACCGGTATCTTTGACTCCTACCTCGCGTTTAATCATGGAGACAAAGAAATCACCCAGCGGCGTTACCAGAGCCAGCAGACCGCCTAACACTCCACCCAATAAGGGAGTCAACCGTAGCTGTAAAGTCGCCGGCCAGCAAAGTCCACACATTCCGCCTATCAGCAAACCACTGATAATTTCGGCGCCATACCCTTCCCAACTCTTTCCGGGACTGATCTCCGGAGCCATTTTATGACGCCCCCAGCGCCGTCCGACCAGATAAGCCCCGGTATCGGCCCCCCACACAATGATCAGGGCCATCAGTAGCCACCAACAACCGTCTGGATGTGCGCGTAACCGCAGGAGAAAGGAACCCCCCACTCCCAAATATAGTCCTCCAGCCAGCGTCAAAGCCCAGCTGGCCGTCGGTGCAGCCGTCGCCGAGTTGAAAGCTAACTGCCGCCCCGTCCCCACCAATATCAGCAGCGCCAATCCCGGTTCCAGGAATCGGATTCCAGGCCAATACGCCGCCGCGATCCAGAGCAGAATCAGCAACCAGACCATGGGCAAGGAAATCAGATAGCCCTTGCGTTGCAACATCCGCCGGTATTCAAAGCCGGCCAGCAAAACAAGCGCGGAGAGGCTCAGAACAAAAAGCCAATCGCCCAATATAAGCACGATTATTACCAGAGGGATAATAAGAATTGCGCTGAGTATTCTAGCTTTCATGCTCAGGAGTTCCGGTCAAAAGAGGTATCCTAAATCCGCGAAGCGGGAAACTGTCAATTACAAACCACTCGGTCAAGAGCCATGCGGGGGAAATTGGGAGTGGGGGCTAGTGCCAGAAATAAACCAATTAACCTATCTCGACTTCACCAAATCTACGCTTACGGTGGGAAAATGCTAACAAGGCTTGGTAGAATTCATCCCTATCAAAGTCCGGCCAGAAAGTAGGCGTAACATAATACTCCGCATACGCTCCTTGCCAGATCATAAAGTTACTTACCCGCATTTCTCCGCTGGTCCGGATGATCAAATCCGGGTCCGGCACCCCCCCAGTGTAGAGATGTTCAGCGATTGTCTCTTCTGAGATTTGCTCCGGAGGGATTCCCAACCGCACAATGTCTCGTACCGCCTCTACAATCTCCCTGCGCCCACCATAATTGAACGCCACATTGACAATCAGCCGGTCATTCTCTTTTGTCAACTCAATGGCCGAACAAATGGGCCGTTTGAGGGCCTCCGAAAGCGGGGTTAAATCTCCGATGTGCCGTAATTGTACCCCATGTTCATCTAATTTGTCAATCTCATTCTGGAGCGTATCGCCCAGGATCCGCAAGAGGCCCCGCACCTCGGATTCAGGACGATTCCAGTTCTCGGTGGAAAAAGCGTAGAGAGTTAATATGGAGACGCCAAATTCCACGGCGGCGCGGAAGACGGTTTCTAGACATTGCACCCCGGCTCGATGCCCGGCCAGCCGGGGCAAACCGCGTGCATGCGCCCACCGGCCATTGCCATCCATGATCAGACCGACGTGTTGAGGCACTACCGGCAGAACGGGATATTTTTTTAAGTCTGTATTATTCATATATTTCCCCTGGCACAGTCTGGCGCGAGCTGCTCTATATTAGCTGCCTAGCACGCTACCCATAGAACAACAGAGAAATTATCAAAATAGAGCGGAACATTGAGGGGTATTGAACCGGCAGACCTTACAACTTGACTACTGAGCGGCTTTCAAGCGCTTGAGGAAATGGACACTACTGAAAAACACCTTTAGTTCACCAAACATGAGAGACAGATTCTTTCGCTGAACAGTACGAAGAACGCCGCCGGTGTTTAGCCGCGCCTTCTTGTACCAACAGCGCCTTAAACCTCCATAATCTCCCGCTTTTTGCGTTCGGCAACCACCACCGCTTTGTCAGTGAGGCGGTCAATCAAATCCTGCAATTTATCCTTCCCCTGCGCCAGCTCATCCTCGGTGATTAGCTTCTCACTCTCAAAATCACGCATGTCTGCCAAAGAATCCCGGCGGATATTACGCAACGCGATCTTGGATTCTTCCACCCGCCGGCTCACCACCTTGGTCAGCTCGCGGCGGCGCTCCTCCGTCAAACGCGGAATAGGAATGCGGATCACCCGCCCATCGTTGTGAGGGGTCAGCCCCAAGTTAGCAGCCAAAATCCCCTTTTCCAACGTTACCAAAGAGCCCGCATCGTAGGGACGGATCAAGATCAAATGCGGTTCTGGCGCAGAGATAACGGCTAGCTGTTGCAGCGGAGTAGCAGCCCCGTAATAATCTACCATCACACCTTCCACCAGAGCCGGGGTAGCCCGTCCCGTACGCACACTGCGAAGACCTTTTTCCAACGACTCCACTGTTTTCTGCATCCGACCTGCGGTCTCTCTGAGTAATTCTTTAAGCATCGCTCCTCCCTCTAAGATCAACTAGCAGCTGACCAACGTCCCGACCGCTTCACCCAACACCGCAGAGCGCAGAGCATTATCGGCGAACATATTCAAGACAATTATAGGCAAATCGTTATCCATACAGAGCGTGATCGCGGTAGAATCCATCACGCCCACGCGCATATTCAACGCATCCAGGTAGCTCAATCGCTCAAACCGTTTAGCGTCAGGAGAGGTCTTCGGATCATCGCTATACACCCCATCCACTTTGGTCGCTTTGATCAAAACCTCCGCTCCAATTTCGGTAGCGCGGAGAGCCGCTGCGGTATCCGTAGTGAAATAGGGGTTGCCGGTCCCGCCACCGAAAATTACTACGCGCCCTTTAGCCAGATGGCGCACCGCCCGTAACCGGATGTAAGGCTCTGCCACCGCGCGCATTTCTAGCGCCGTCTGCACGCGCGTCGTGACACCCTGCCGTTCCAACGCATCGGCCAACGCCAGCGCATTCATAATGGTGGCCAACATCCCCATGTGATCCGCCGTAGCCCGATCCATGCCGTGCGCCAACCCGTCACTGCCCCGCCAGATATTACCAGCTCCCACTACCACACCGATCTCTACTTCCAGCGCGTGAATAGCGGCGATTTTACCGGCCATCAAATCTGCCTGATGGGGATCAATGCCAAATCCTCTCATCCCGGCCAAAGCATCTCCACTTACCTTTAGGACTACTCTTTTATAATGCGGCAGCACGTCTCTAACCCCTCCAGTATAAAGAAATAGGGGAGGATTACTCCTCCCCTTCTCCCAAGGCAAATCGCACAAAGCGACGGACCACGATGTTTTCGCCCATGGTGGCGATAGTCTCTTTGATTAGCTCGGCTATTGTCTTCCCGCTATCGCGAATGTACTCCTGCTCCAGCAAACAAACTTCCGAGTAAAACTTCTCCATCCGTCCATCAACTATATGGTCAACGATTCGCTCCGGTTTACCCTCTTCCAGAGTACGGGCCCGATACACCTCGCGTTCATGCTCCACAACAGCTGGCGGTACATCATCCCGCTTTATGTAGCGGGGAGCCATCGCCGCAACCTGCATCGCAATTTCATCAACCAACGACCGGTATTCGGTGGTCCGTGCCACAAAATCCGTCTCACAATTTACTTCCACTAAGGCGCCAATGCGTCCACCAGCGTGAATGTAAGAAACCACCAGGCCATCATGCGCCTCTCGGGACATGCGCTTGGCAGCTTGCGCCAAGCCTTTCTCCCGGAGGTGATCTACAGCGCGATCAAAATCGCCATCCGTGGCTACCAGAGCCTTACGACAATCCAAAATGCCCGCGCTGGTTGCCCCGCGCAGTTCTTTAACCATCTGAGCTGTTATTTGCATCAATCTACGCTCCTTCTTCTAATTCATTTTCTACTTGGCCCATCTCACTGACCCGCGCTTCAATTTCCGCTGAAGCTTTAAGCACCGCTGCGGTCTCCGGAGATTTTATGCCGCTCTGATCGCCTGTTTGGATCTGGCGTAACCGAATCAGAGTTTCAGCACTTAAGTATTTTTCATCCTCAGCAGTGTAGATCTCTTCTGCGTCCGGCACCGCCGCCTTGCGCAACGCCATACCTTCCAGTACCGCATCAGCCATCTTCGAAGTCATCAGCCGGATGGCCCGAATCGCGTCATCATTGCTGGGGATCACAATGTCAATCGGATCAGGTAAACAGTTGGTATCCACCAACGCCACGATGGGAATGCCCAACCGGTTCGCTTCGGCGACAGCCGTAGCTTCAGCAATAATATCGACTACGAAAAGGACCGCCGGCAACTGCTCTTTCATCTCTCGCAAACCGCCCAAGCGCGCTTTCAACTTCTTGATCTCGCGCGTCTTCATCAAGGCTTCTTTTTTAGTGAAAAACTCGAACTCGCCCGCATCACGACTTGCTTCCAACTCCTCCAGATAATCCAACCGCGCACCCACGGTCTGCCAGTTGGTCAAGGTCCCTCCTAACCACCGATGGGCCACATAGGGCATCCCACAACGGGCCGCTTCATACTCAATCGTATCCTGAGCCTGACGTTTTGTCCCCACAAAGAGCAATTTGCCGCCTTCCGCCACCGTTTTGCGGATGAAAGCATAAGCCTCTTCCATCGCTGTCACTGTCTGCTGAAGGTCAATAATATGCACATTGTTGCGCTCAGTGTAAATGTAAGGAGCCATCTTGGGATGCCAACGCTGTGTACGGTGCCCAAAGTGAACCCCAGTCTCTAACAACTGCTTCATAGTTACAATCGCCATAGTGCTATTTCCTCCTAAAATTTGTTTTGTCCTCCGCGACCTTCACCCTATTTGAGGACCGCTGTATAGCGACACCCCCCCTAATAGTCCAATCGCGTGCGTAATAATAAAATATCCAGCGCACAATCATACCACAGAAACCGATCCGAACAACTTTGAGGCCCTTTGAGTAACGGGGCCCACTACTGTAGCGCCGCCCCTGCATCTGGAGGGTTAACCAGCCGATACCCTTGGCCCCGCACGGTCTCTACTTTGAACGGGCTATCCAGGGACTTCAACGCTTTGCGCAACCAGGAGATATGTACATTCAAGGTGCGCGTATCGCCTAGATAATCAGTGCCCCAGACCTCCGCCATCAATCGGGCTCTAGAGAGTAATTCCCCCGGGGCGCGGATGAAAGATTCCGCCAGGGTCGCTTGCTTAGGAGTGAGGAAAACCTCTGCCGCCTGCCATCCTAACGCATAAGCCACCGGATCTAGCTGCAATCCCTGCCAGGCAATCACTTCACCTACTTGTTCCGGCAATAGGCGGGATAGACGGCTCAGTAGTTGCCGCGAGGTGATAGGATGCGTAAGCTGATCCTGGGCTGGTGGTATGTTCGTCAGTTGCTTATCTGGCGAGAGCAATAAAAAGAGAGTGCTGCCAGGAAAATCTGCTCGCAGATCGTCACAAAAACGCGCTAAGGCAAAACGAATCGAGGGAACATCAATTAATACTAGATCATGCGCTTGGGCTTTGAGCGCCGCCAGCGCTTCGCGCCGGCCCTGCACCAATGTGACCTCATATTGGCGCCGCATAGCCGGATACACTTCTCGTTCAACAGTGAGATATCTCTCTATAAATAGAATGCGGTAACGATCCAAGTAAGTCTCTCCGTAAGGGGATAACGTGAACTCGTTTGCATTATACCCAGAGCGAGAGAATGAACAACCACAGAGAGCCGGTTAGTTTTCGCCAGCCAGAGTACGCCGGCTAAAGCCGCCTGTCCCCCTCCGTGGATAGAGACTAGCGCGCGGCGGCAAGCCCCTGTAGTCGTGCCAGTGGCGAAATTCTAGTGACGCTAATAGCGCGGTTAAATTCTGCTTTTTCCAGTAGCGTCAATGATTTATCTCCGCTGGTCAAGCCAGCGAGACTGTTAGCCCGGCTACCCCGCGCCAGCAACCAACGGTACCCAGAGAATGAAGGTGGCGCCCTGGCCCACCGCGCTGGTGACGGTGATCAAGCCGCCGTGCAAATCCATGATGCCTTTGGCTATGGCCAGCCCTAATCCTATGCCAGAGAGCTGCTCTTGGCGCGGGGTGGCGCCCCGATAGAAACGCTCGAAGATATGCGGGAGCTCTTCCGGCGGAATACCGATGCCGGTATCCTGCACGGAAACTGTAGCCCACTGCCGTCCCTCGCGCTCTCCAAACCCAGTGGTGATGGTAATTTGGCCTGCGGCGGAAGTGTAGTGGATAGCAT
>DUEJ01000144.1 GCA_011192175.1 Thermoflexia bacterium | reverse complement strand
GGTCGCTAACCATCACGTCGAAGTCCAAATCCAGGCTTTGCTCCAAGACCTGCGTGCCGATGACGATACCGCGCTGTGGGCGAGGATCGGGAGAAGTAGCGTCATCTGGCGGTGGGCCGTACTTGCCCGTGAGTTGCTTTTCGCGCCGTCCCCGATCCGCCAAGGGGAAACGCGCGTGGAGCAGAGCCAGATCAATACCCTGGACTTCTGCTGAGTTGTGCAGGATACGGTAGATATCTTGCGCGCGCGTGACGGTGTTCGTGATCCAGCAGGCACAACCGCCATCGCGCACGGCTTCCAGCAGCCAGCGTGCTTTGGCCTCCGGCTCGGCGTCTGTAAAGTGCAGATGCTTCACGGTCAAGGAGCGGTCAGGCTGATATGCGGCGGGCTGGTCGTGGTAAGGCTTTCCATCACAAGGTAATACCCACAGGCTAGGATAGTCCATAGCTTGCTTGGGGTCCGGCGGTAATGTCGCCCCATAAGCACGAGCCAGAGCTGCACGTTGCTTTTGAGGCAGCGTAGCCGAGAGAATGATGACCGAGGCACCCAGAGCGGAGAGCCATTCAAGCAGGCATTCGACAATAGTGGTCATGTAGGTATCGTAGGCGTGGACTTCATCGAAGATGACAACTTTGCCTGCCAGTCCCACCAGACGCAGCGCCACGTGTTTGACGTTAAGGGCAGCCAGTTCTGCCTGGTCTACAGTCCCTACACCAAAAGGCGCGAGGATGGCGCGTTTTTTGGATGTGAACCAGGCCACCGTGTCTAATGAGAGCGTCTTGCCGTTGGCGAGAGGCTGTGCTTCCATATCATCTTCTTGTAAATGGGCCTGCCCGTGGATAAGTTGCACTTCAGTGGGAAGGGCCAAGCTCGTATCCAGATAGTTGCGCACGCGCTTAAACATCTGATTGCTGGTAGCCGTCGTTGGCAAGGCATAGTAAAGCGCATCGGTGCCGCTGGCCTGAGCCAGCCGGTGCGCGATGGCGAGGGCGGCTTCGGTCTTGCCCTCGCCGGTAGGCGCTTCGATGATGACAAGGGCCGGGCCGGCCAGCGCGGTCTGAGGGATAGCGTCTACGGCGACTTGCAGCGGCCGTGGCGGCTGTTTGTCGGGGAAGAGTGCCTCGAAAGCAACCGGGGTCACGCTGCGCGTGGGTTGGAGGAAGCCCGCTGCCTGCACGGCGCGCCGGGCGCGGTCGGCGCTGACAGACGTATATTCGGTGAGGTCGAAATCGGCGGCAGGAGGCAAGAAGCGCTCATCAGAGCCGAGCCAGTCACAGAGGATGGTGAAACCGGTTAGCGCAATAGTTGCTGACGCTAAGTTCGATGGCAAGGGAGTTTTGACGCCTTCGGCGAGCAAATGCTGACGCAACAAATTGTCGGCCAGCGCGCGCAAATCGCGCCACTCTGGGGGTTCAAAGTTTGCCAGACGTGTGCATGCGGTCTTGAGCATCTGCCGCGACCCAAAGGCACCATGATGACCACCTACGACGTCGCGCCAGAGATCACGCCAGGCTTCCGGCAGGGGCAAATCGGGGGCTTCTTCTTGAATGTAGACTTGTCCCAAAAAAGTATGGTACATATCGAGGTCACCGCTCCAACCGTCAAAAGTGAAACCCTCGGCTTTGAGACGAGCATATTGGTAACGATTCTGTTGCTGGAAAGCCACCGTCAGCTTGCCGATATCGTGCATGGCGACGAGATAGGGCAGCCAATCAACCAACGTGTCGGTTTCAACCTCAAGCACGCGCGCCAGCACGCGCCGCCAGCGTGGCGAGGCTGGATCGGTGAGCAACACACGGGCCACGTTGCCCACATCAAACATGTGGAACAAGGCCGGGTGAAAGACAGCATCATTATTTCTTTGAGTTTTCCCCCAACAACGCAAGAGTTTTTCTACTTGGGGATTGGTAGACTCTCCATACTCCACTCCATACACCCGCGCCATCCTCTGCACTTCCTGCACCAGCTTCTCCCGCAACTTCTCCGGCTCCACCACCTCCACATCCGCGCCCCATCCGCGGATCCAGGGTAACATCTCCCGTGGTTCGGCAACTTTGGCTCGCCAGAGCAAGCTCCCATCCTCTTGCCGAATAGTCTCTTCGCCCCGGTGCCATTGCGTCTCCTGCACGCGCTGGGCCACGCGCGGGTGGAAGCGCAGCACCACTTCCACCGGCTCTGCTTCCGTGTACCAGATGCCCCAGGCGTTGGCCAGCAAAACACGCGGATCAAAATCTTCAGGGATAGTATAGGCAGCATCCAGCAACTCAATGGCGCGGATACGCTCTACCTTGAAAGTCCGTAACGCAGCCGGCGGTTCCCGCCACCCAATCACGTGCGTGGTTTGTCCCACCGCGTAGGGTTCAATAAAATAGGGCGCGAACGTATAAGAAAAAACCCGTCCGTCCCCTAGCTGATGTTTCAACCGCACTTTTTGCCCCAACGACCAAGCGCGGGTCAACGTCTCTAGGACCGTCAAATAAACGGGATCGTGGTGCAGGGTTTGGCCATCCATCACATCCGCAGAAGCGGAGATATGGGCGCTGATCAAGGGGGCCAACCGCCCCAAAGAAATCCCCAATTTCCGCAACGCTGCCGCCGCATGGGGATTGTGCTTGTCCATCCGCGTGGCCATGAGCCGCGCCGCCAGATGGATAGCTAACGCTTCGTGCAATGTTAACCGAATATCGGTCAAGTAATGTTCCCGATCAATCGCTAATCGCCCATCGTCAATTTCATAAACGCAAAATTGACTCATATCCGGTAGATAACGATAGATCGTGGAACGATGTACTCCTACTCGCCGAGCAATTTCCGCTTGACTGAGGCCTGCTGGATGCTCCAACAAGAGAGCTTCAATTTGCAATAGCCGGGCAGATTTGTTAGCTGCTTTCGTCATTTTTTTCCACCTTTTGAGAGTACTGTTTTCACTATCCACATTTTAACATACTCGCCCCTCAAATTACGCAACAGCTGTGGAGAATTCTTCAAGTTTGCCGCTTAAAAGGCCACAGGCCGCCCCGCTCATCTTCACTATATAGGTAACCGGCCTCCTCCAAACTTGGTAGCCGCCGTTGCACAGTAGAACGGGCGAGGTTTAATTTGCGGGCCAATTCGGCGGGGCGAATACCGGGATGCGTTCTAATCAACCCATCCAGCTCCTCATATTTCTGACGCTGTTTACGCCAAAAAGCCATCTCATCACCTCCAAACTGAATTTTACACTCAGTATAGAAGTGACCGGTTGCAGGTAACGCAACAATTAGCTACACTTTAGGCGCTACCCGCTACTTTATATCTTTATGGTATCTACTCAGCCATCCCCCGATAGCAGGTGGGAATAACTCCTTCAGGACGCAGATGAACGCTGATTTTCTATTTTATCTGCGAAAATCTGCGCGCATCTGCGTCCGCTCTGGAATTTTGCCGGGGGGTTGAGTAACTCTTTCCCACGCTGAGGCAGACCCGGGGAGGGTCTACCCCAGCGTCTCTTCAATACGCGGGGAGCAGCGCCGTTTGGGTGATGCCGCTCCGCTCCCGGTAGACGATCTGCCAATGGGGCGTCCAAGCAAGCGCGAACAGCGTCACCTCGATATCGTTGCGGCGCGGGTGGACAGGCAGAGTCGCCAGATTACGCTGTGCCTCTTCCCAGCGCGCGGTGATGGCGTCGGTATCCTCTTTGAACTCCGCCAGCAGCTCCTTGATGTCCTCCTGCAAGACAGCGACCTGCTCCTCGGCGGCGTCCACGTCCGCTTTAGCCGTAGAAGTACGGCTGAACTTGTTCGCTGCCGCCGAAATCGAACGTCGCCGCCCGGAGAAGAAACTCAACACCGTCTCGCCTGCGGAGAGCAGAGCATCCTGTTTGCGGGCGCGGGAGGCGGCTACTTTCCGCTCCAACGCGGTTTTAGCGCGCCGCAACCGGTCTTCTAACGTCCGCAGTTTAGCGGCGTGACGGTCCTCGAGCTTGTCCACCTCGGCGTCCCGCAATTCGCGGGACGCCTGGCGCAATCTCATGCGGAACTCGCGTTCGTCCTCGTCGGGGCGGGAGTAGAGTTTGGCCGCCGGGCTGTGAAGCAAGGTCAGCACGCGGGTGCGGTAGAGGTGATCCGCCAGCTCCTTTTTCAGCGCGGCAAGCTCCTTGGCCTCGTTGATGGTCTCCGGCAACTCGTCGAAATAAGCCTCCGGCTCCGGGCGATCCAGCAAATCGCGCGGGGTCAACTCCGGTTCCTGGGCCTGCTCCCAGCGCACCACGCCGACGCCCCGTGGTGGCTGCGCCAGCAAGGTGAACTCCTCCGCCTCATTCACGTTGAGCGCGCGAGTTTTCTTCACAAAGTGAACCCGTCCCAGGCCCAGCAAGGCGGGGATGTAGAGCAGACGCCGCTCCTGCACTTCGATCCGCTCGTGGGCACGCTCTGTGATTTCCTTCTCGGCGGATGAGCTGCCTATGCGAGTGGGCAGGTAAACCTGCTGGATGGCCGCCGGCAGCGCGGGCGGCGCGGTGGGATAGGGGCTAACTGGTTCAGTGGCCGGCTGTGAGACGGGCGCGGCGGAAGCTGTCGGCCTCCCTCCACGGGCTTCGAGGGAGACCGGTGGCCCCAGCTGCGGTGCAACCACCGGCGTATCAGGCGCGCGTCCGCTCATCAGAGTTCGCACCTGCGGGCGGGTCAACGGGCCGCGCAGATAGCTCAGCGCCCAGCGTGTCTGGAAGGTAACAGGCGCAGGTTCGTGAACGTTGTGCAACAAAAAGACCCGCTTCCCCAAATCACTCATGATCTCACCCAGCTGCTTACGGTTGAGGGCCGCGCCGGCCCGCGCCGACGCGCTCTCCAATCCCTCCAGGAGCCGGTCCTTATCGCGTTCCGTCTGCAAGCGACCGATGAACCACGTACCGGCATTGGTCAGCCCTTTGTAGTCCAGATCCGCCGGGTTCTGGGTGGTAAGGACCACGCCGAGACCGAAGGCCCGCGCCTGCTTCATCAGCGTCAAGAGCGGTTTTTTGCTGGGCGGGGTGGCGACGGGCGGGAAATAGCCAAAGACCTCGTCAATATAGAGCAACGCGCGGAGGCTGGTGGTGCCCGCCTGCGCGCGCATCCAGGTGACGAGCTGGTTGAGCAACATGGTGACGAAGAACATGCGCTCCGCATCGCTGAGATGGGCGATGTAGAAAACGGAGTGACGGGGTTTGCCCTCCGGCGTGCCGAGGAAACCGGCGATGTCCAGCGGCTGTCCCTGCAGCCAGCTCTGGAACGAGGGCGCGGCGATGATGTTGTTGAGGGCAATCGCCAGTTCAAAGCGCTCCTTCTGCGGGAAGAAAGTGTCAATGTCGAAAACACCGAGCTGGCGGATAGGCGGTGTCTGGATAGCGAGGATCAACTTCGGGAGATCGAGGTCCTCACCCCGCCGCCAGAAATGCTCGAAGAGGTTGGCGAGCAGGATATGCTCGCGGGAGCGCACAGGGTCGGCATCCACACCGATAAGACCCAGCAGCGCGCTCACGGTTCCCTGGACGCGCTCGCGGAGCAGTTCCGCCTCCGTGTCCCAGCTCAAGGACGGGGCGGCGAAGGATTGCAGGATAGAGACGGGGATACCCGCGTCGCTGCCGGGTGTGTAGATAACCAAGTCCGCCGACTCGCGCAACATGCGGATCCGCGCGCCGTCCTCTCCCCACGAAGCCAGACCCTTGCGCCACAGTTCCGCTTGTTTGGCGGCGAATTCCTCCTCACTCAACCCCTTGCGCCGGGCGTCATCCACGTTGATCCAGGGGCGGAAATCGCCAGGATTCAGGTCGGGGAAGGTGAGCAGCAAGTTGGTGATGTCGCCCTTGGGGTCAATGATGAGCGCCGGCACATTATCAATGGCCGCTTCTTCCAGCAGGTCAATGCAGAGGCCGGTCTTGCCACTGCCGGTCATGCCAACACAGACCGCGTGCGTCGTCAAATCACGGGCGTCGTACATCAAGAGGCGGTCGGTTAGTTTTTTCTTCGCTACGTCATATTCCTTGCCGAGATAAAATGAGCCAAGTTTCTCGAAATCCATTTGGTGCTCCTTTCAGTCAGGTAGTCTTTGGTCAGGTAGTCTGGTGGTCAGGCGGCCAGATTTACCATTGTGGTGAATTTCTGGTTCTGGCTCGGCCAGATTGTCAGTTTGTTTCCGTATCTCTCTCTGTGTCCTCTGTGCCTAGTATGATAAAAAATAATAGGGTATAAAATAAGTATGGGCCCCGGCAGGCCGTCCGTGCCTAGGTCAATTGCAGGCCGCCACAGAGCTGGATCGCCGGGGACTAGTCTTGAGGAGCAAGCCCGCACAGTTGGGTGGGCCCTGGAGCCCGAATCCAGCTAGAATGGGTTGCACCTAGTAGCACCTAACCAGCATAGACACCACCTAGGAGAAAGAAAAT
>DUEJ01000143.1 GCA_011192175.1 Thermoflexia bacterium | reverse complement strand
TATTCGGCGGTTCTTCGATATCGCGGCGACCATGGATGACGTTATCAGTTTGGGGATTGGCGAGCCGGACTTCGACACCCCGGAGCCAATTGTGCAGGCCGGCATCGCAGCGTTGCGACGCGGTGAGACGCACTACACCTCTAACTCCGGCCTGATGGAACTGCGGCGTGCCATCGCCGACCATCTGGATGCCCGCTATCAGCAAACCTATAATCCGGCTAGCGAGATATTGGTCACGGTGGGCGTCTCGGAGGCGCTCTACCTGGCCATGGCCGCCTTGTTAGATCCGGGGGATGAGATCATTATCCCAGAGCCGGGTTTTGTCTCTTATCAACCTATGGCGCAGGTGGTCGGTGCGGTACCGGTCCCCGTGGTCACTCATGCTGAAGATGGTTTCCAGGTTTCGGCAGAGGCGATTGAGGCGGCGGTGACGGAGAAGACCAAAGTCCTCTTCATTGCCTCGCCGAACAATCCCACCGGCACCGTGATCAACCGCGAACATCTTAACGAAATTGCCGCCGTGGCGAAGAGACATAACTTGGTGGTAATCTCTGATGAGATCTATGACCGTTTGGTTTATGGCGTCGAGCATACTTGCTTTGCCAGTCTGCCGGGTATGTACAAACGCACGGTGGTGCTACAAGGGTTCTCCAAAGCTTATGCCATGACTGGCTGGCGGATTGGTTACATCGTCGGGCCGGCGGAGTTGGTCGGGGCGATGCGCAAAATTCACCAATACCTCATCATGTCAGCGCCTTCGGTATCCCAGTGGGCCGCGCTGGCAGCTTTGCGCGAGGGTGAACCATTTGTCCAGGAGATGCATACGGAATATAACCGCCGTCGCCGCCTGATCGTGGATGGGCTTAATGAGCTGGGGCTGACCTGCGCAGAACCGCACGGGGCATTCTACGCTTTCCCCTCCATTACCAGCACCGGAATGGAAGATGACGAGTTCGCCGAGCGCTTGCTGCAAGAGGAGCACGTGGCCGTCATCCCCGGTCGCGCCTTTGGCGATTCGGGACGAGGGTTCGTGCGCATGTCCTACGCCACCGCTTACGAGCAGATCGAGAAGGCGTTGGAACATCTGGCGCATTTTGTGGCGAGACACGCAGGCAGCTAGTTTTGATTGGAAGTAGGGCCAGTAGTTCTGTCCGGGTAGCGTAAAGTTTTCCAAAACGGAACATGCAATCCGCAACCAGATGATAACTATTTAACTATTTATTTTTTAAGGAGAGTGGAAAAATTATGAGTGAGAAATTGAACCCTTTTAAAATGGCGCAGGCGCAATTTGATGAGGTGGCTGAGGAATTGGGGTTGGAGCAATCGGTGCGCGATATGCTGCGCTGGCCGTTGCGAGAGTTCCGCTTCCAGCTACCGGTGCGCATGGATGATGGCTCGGTGCGCGTCTTCTTTGGCTTCCGCGTCCAGCATAACGACGCGCGCGGCCCGGCTAAGGGCGGCATCCGTTTCGCGGCCAACGAGACACTGGACACCGTTAAAGCTCTGGCGACCTGGATGACCTGGAAGACCGCCGTGGCAGACATCCCGTTGGGGGGCGGCAAAGGCGGCGTGGTTGTTGATCCTTCCGCGCTTTCCACCGCAGAGAAGCAACGTCTCTGTCGCGAGTGGATCGGCGCGGTCTGGAAGAATATCGGCCCGCGCAATGACATCCCCGCCCCGGATGTGGGCACCACCCCGCAGATGATGGGTTGGATGATGGACGAGTACTCCAAGCTCGTGGGTCAATACACCCCTGGCGTGATCACCGGTAAACCGGTAGGCGGCGGGGGTTCCCTGGGGCGCACAGAGGCGACCGGCTTTGGCGTCATCGTCACCGTCCGCGAGGCGATGAAACAGCTGGGCATCAACTCCGCCGGTACGACCGCTTCCATCCAGGGCTTTGGTAACGTCGCGCAATACGCGTCTATTCATTTCATCGAGATGTTGGGTGGCAAAGTGATTAGCGTCTCCTGCTGGGATCGGCATGATAAGGTAGCCTACACTTTCACCAAAGAGTCGGGCATTGACCCGCGCTTCTTGCAGAAAATCACCGACCAATACGGCACCGTTGACAAAAAAGCGGCCCAAGAGGCTGGTTATGTTATCGAAGATGGCGATGCTTGGCTGGCCAAGGATGTGGATGTGTTGATTCCGGCGGCGGTTGAGGGCGTGATTCGGGGCGACAATGTGGCTCAGATTAGCGACCAAGTCCAGATTTTGGCGGAGGGCGCGAATGGCCCCGTAACCCCAGAAGCGGACGCGGTGTTGCAAGAGCGGGGTATCTTTGACATCCCGGATTTCCTCTGCAACGCCGGCGGCGTGACCTGCTCCTATTTTGAACAGGTGCAGAATGATATGAACTACTACTGGTCCAAAGACGAGGTGCTCTCTAAGTTGGATCAGAAGATGACCAATGCGTTCCAGGGCGTGTTAGCAACCTCGTTGGAACATGGGGGACTTTACATGCGGGATGCCGCTTATCGCGTCGCTATCAAGCGCGTCAAGAAGGCGATGGAACTGCGCGGTTGGATCTAAACTAGTGTTCTGTCAGCCCTGATTTGAGTGGTGGCCAGTAATGTTAGCCGGGCGACTAAAGTCGCGGCTACCCTCGCGCAGTCCACCTCCGGGGACTAGTGAGCGGTCGGCGGATGATAATCAACTGCTCATTTTACACTTGACAGAACACTAGTTAGGACGTCAGTACAAAGAGGCCCTGGTCCATGACCGGGGCCTCTTTTTGTATCCTGGTTAGGATCTTCAAGTTTTCGCCTAATTGTCTCAAAACTGTCGCAGAAACCGCAGGTCATTTCCGTAGAATAACCGGATATCTTCCACGCCGTATTTCATCATAGAAGGGCGCTCGACGCCCATGCCGAAAGCGAAACCGCTCCACTCGTCGGGGTTGTAGCCGCCGTTCTCCAGCACGACAGGGTGTACCATGCCCGCCCCGGCGATCTCCAGCCAGCCGGTGTATTTGCAGATGGGGCAGCCTTCCCCGCCGCAGAGGATACAATCGGTGTCCACTTCGATGCTGGGTTCCGTAAAGGGGAAGTAGGAGCTGCGCACGCGGATTTGGCGTCCTTCTCCATAGAAGAGCTCCGCGAACTGGTGCATGGTCCCGATCAAATCGGTCATACTGACCTGACGCCCGACGGCCAACCCTTCCACTTGGTAGAATTGGTGCTCACTGCGGGCCGTAATCTGCTCGTAGCGGTAACATTTGCCAGGGAGAATCACGCGGATTGGTTCCGGCGTCCGCTCGCGCATCACGCGGATCTGGCCGGGAGAGGTGTGGGTGCGGAGCAACCGCTTGTCATCCACCCAGAAAGTATCCCACATATCGCGCGCCGGGTGGTAGGCAGGGATGTTGAGCAAGTCGAAGTTGTAGCTCTCCAGCTCGACGTCGGGCGATTCGTAGACCTCAAAGCCGAGCTGGGCGAAGATGGCGTAAATCTGCCGCAACGTCTGCGTGGTCAGGTGTAGATGCCCAGAGATGGCGGGGCGCCCCGGCAACGTCACGTCAACAGCGCTGGCGGCCAGCCGGCGAGCTATCTCCGCGCGTTTTAGCGATTTCTCGGCCTCCGCGTAGAGCACCGCCAGCTCCTGTTTGACCTGGTTGACTTCCTTGCCGAAAGCCGGCCGCTGGGCTGGCGGTAATTTGCCGATGGCGCGGATTTGCAGCGTCACCTTGCCTTTGCGCCCCAGATAGGCTTTCTCCCAATCTCTCAGCGCGGCGATATTCTCCGTTTCCTCCAGCGCGGCGAGCGCCTCGGCGCGGACTACAGCTAGTTCCTCGAATGAATCCATATTCTCCTCCTCTGAAAATAAGTCTAAAGTCGCCAGTCAAAGGTCTAAAGTTGCCAGT
>DUEJ01000142.1 GCA_011192175.1 Thermoflexia bacterium | reverse complement strand
GGGTTATAGCCGCCGCGCATTGCCTTGCTAACTCTTACAATCCCACGGATCGGTTAGTGTTTCAATCGGTGGGCCAACATACTCTAACATCTTTATCAGTTCAAGCGTTTCTGTCACCGATAGATTGCTGGATATGTCCACATCCTCACCTTGCATATCCGAAAAGTGATACAGATACTGTGTTATATTACTTTGCGCTGACCTCGTGTGGTATGTTAGACTACCGGGGCCACTCAACTCAGATTCCCATGTAACTTGAGTCTTCGTTATAATTTGCGAATAGTCCCATAGCATATCCCACGGGCCATGCTGAATTTCAAATACGCGATCCCCCACATTATTCCTGTAAGTGATTGTCAACGGATTGTATGTATCTCCTGTCAGCATGCCACAATGAATACTCCAAGACCAAATGGTAATATCTTGTTGCCACCCTCGCACATTGACCTCTTGCTCTGGGAGTACGAAGACATAAAACCCTTGTTTTTCCAAAACCTCGTATGTAGGGTGCAAAGGTCTGGGCGTAAGATAGGCTATCGCTTCTGAGACAACAAAATGGCCTACACCAACGCATATAGGGGAAAGCAATACACTGATGATTATCAGCGTAATCAGTCTATCCAATTTTACCCAGTGCGACAAATGCTTCCTGCGTATCAGGAAGGCCATGCCACCAATTACTGATAGTATTACAGCTACAACATACAGCAAAACCATATTGTGCTCACTTGCGTGGTTACCCACAGATTACACTGATTTTTTTCACGTTAATTCGCGGTTGATTTTGGCTCAATCACACGAACGTTGACAGAGCCAGAATAACCAATTTACCTAAGCGATTTCATCTTCGTTATCTTCGGGTTTCTCCCCTCTAAAACCTTGTTGGAAGGCTTGGATACTATGACCAAGTTCCCCGGCCAGTTTGGTGATACGTCCCGGGCCAAAGATCAACAACGCAATTACCAACACAATTACCCACTCCCATGATCCTACTCGTGCTAACATCTTATCCTCCTTGCGTGTGGCTACAAATAAGTTTAACTCTCCTGAAAAAAAGGCAGCTCACCACAGAGAGACAGAGAACACGGATAAAAAGCGAGTTTTGGGGAGGTTAAGGTTAACATCTCTGTGCTCTCCGTGCCTCAGTGGTGAAATCATTAGGTTTTCAGTAGGCTCAAGTTTTACTGGTTAGCTTAGCAGGATCATGAGTTTTGACAACTTGCGACTTGGAGATGCCGGGGGTTCAGGTATCATTATGAGCGATTTTTCATTAAGAGGAGTCACTCTCTGTCTTTGGCGCACTAACAATAATGAAGATTAGTCAGTCGATTGAGTGGCTTTAGCAGATTTGCTGATTTGCCATTTGCTATTTTCAGAGGAGTCCCCACGTGGGATTCCACACCAACAATAATGAAAATGTTTCACTAACGCAAACACCTGGGTCTTGCAGCGGACTTTAGACCTTTGACTGGTGACTTTGGACTTATTTTCAGAGGAGGATTTGTGCGTACTTACCTTGATTGTTATCCTTGTTTTCTGCGCCAGACGTTAGATGCGGTGCGCCACGCGCAGATTGATGAAGAGTTACAGCAACAGGTGCTGCGTCAGGCGATGGAGATACTGCCCACGTTCGATTTGCAAGCTAGCCCACCGGAGATGGGAGCCTACATTCACCGGCTCATCCGCTTGGAGCTCGACAATCCTGATCCCTACCGGGAAGCCAAAGCGCGGAGCACGGCTGAAGCGCTCGCGCTCTATCCACGCCTGAAGAAACGCATTGCCAGTTCCGCAGACCGGTTGGATACTGCCGTGCGTCTGGCGATTGCCGGCAATATCATCGACCGGGGGGTTAGCCAGACCTACGATCTTTGGGATGTGGTGGAGCGCATGTTGACCCAAGAGTTTGCGATTGATGCGCGCGTCGCTTTCCGTGCTGCGCTGGCTACTGCTCAGTCAGTGCTCTATTTGGGCGATAATGCCGGCGAGACTGTTTTTGACCGTCTGCTGATCGAGACTTTGGAACTCCCCGTGACCTACGTGGTGAAAGGGAGTCCGGTGTTGAACGATGCCACGCTTGAGGATGCTCGTGCGGCAGGGCTGGAGCAAGTAGCTACGTTGCTCACTAACGGGACGGATATTCCCGGCACTATCCTGGCTAAAACCTCGGCGGAATTTCAGGAACGGTACGCAGAGGCCGAATTGATCATCGCTAAAGGGCAGGGGAATTATGAGACCTTGAGCGAGAGTCATAACCCGAAACTCTTTTACTTGTTGCAGGTTAAATGCCCCGTGATCGCTCGAGATTTGGGGGTGCAGGTCGGCGCGATGGTTTTCAAGCAGGCGGAGTGAGTGGGCGAAAGAGCGAGTAGGCGAATAAGCGAGCAGGCGATAAAGCGAGTAGGCGAGTAGGCGGAAGAGCGAGCTTCCCTACTCCCTAATCCCTAATTACAAATCACTTTCTTGAGGATGCCAATATGCTAACCCGAGCTATCTCATTTTTAAGTATCATCATGTGGTTGACGGCTTGCACCACTGCTACACTAGCGCCGACTGCTACGGCAGAGCCAACGTCTACCTGGACGCCGGCGCCCACGCTGACTCCTTCCCCGACGCCTACGCCGCTGCCGGCTATGTTGAAGTTGCGCAGTCCGGCGGAAGTTTCGGCGGTGAATCCGGTTTACGTGGAGGTATTGTTGGTACCTCCCGCCAGCGGCACGGTGACGGCGGGGATGATCGCCTCGGTGCTGACGCCGGACGGGAAGGTCTACGCGCGCTTTAATCTGCGCCAGCAGGGTGAGTTGCGTTACATGGCGGAGCAGCCGTTGATGCTGCCGCTTGATCCGCCGGATGGGGTCTGGCGGTTGGTGGTGGGCCTGAGTGCTTCGCGGCCGATTATCGGCGCGCAGACGTTGGATTTTCTCCCGGCGCCGGTCGCGTTTCAGGAGCTCGCCGACGTTCTGCCGGCCGGCGTGACTTTGCGTCTGCCCCAGGTCTTCGATGAGGTGCTGGCACAGGGGAATGAGCGGGCCGGGGGCCGGGTGTGGCGTTATGGGAAAGGCGAGCTCGCGTTGTGGTGGGCGCCTGGCCCGACGGAGGAGCTCCTCTACGATAACGCACTGGTGATGTTGGAGGCTTCGCACGCGGCCAGCGGAGAAGAGACGCCGGAGCTCTTGGCGGGCGAGGAAACGGATTGGCAGGGACGAGCGGCTTTCCGGTTCCAGGAGCAGTGGCCCGGTCGGGAGGGCGGCCCGGCGGAGACGTGGGTGCTCCAGGACGACGCGCATTGGCTCTACGTGCTGCGCGCGCGTGCGTGCGGTGTGGAGGAGATTCCCGCGCTGCTGGCGGAGGTCCAGGCGACGTTTATGTTGGCGGGGGAGTGGTGAAAGTCGGAGGTCAAAGGTCGAAAGTTGAGTCTACTGAAAAAACCAAGTGTTTCACCACGAAGGCGCAAAGGCGCGAAGGTTTTTGTCACTTAATCCGTAGCATTTTAAAAAGGGAGGGCTAAGCAGGGGGCGCAGTTAAAATCAACCGCGAATTAACGCGAAAATGAAAAGAGCAGAAGAGAACTAGGCCGGCTCAATGCTCTGGGGAGGTTGTGGTGCGGTCCCTCAGTTCCTGCAGGAGACCGGCTATAGCTAGTCGCTGTAGTCCATGCAGGTGGACTTCGCAACGGTAGCCGCGAATTTATTCGCCAGGCTCTCGGAATGGCAACCGCCCCGAGCTTTCCCGGGTTTATGTGTCATCATCCCCCAAGATGAGGGAATGAATTAGGAGGGAAGCACGGCCAACTTCAGGTGAGGGCCTGCTGGGTAAAAATCAAAAAAAATAAAACGCGATCCGCTAGTTACTAGCGGATCGCGTTTTTGGTTAGCGCAGTTGGTTTTTCGCTAGAAGAGGTGGAAGGTGGCGATGATGGGCGCGAAGAGGGAGGAGACGAGTGACATGACGGTGATGAGGGTGTTGAGGGACGGCCCGGCAGTGTCCTTGAAGGGGTCGCCGACGGTATCGCCCACGATGCTGGCTTTATGTGTGTCGGAGCCTTTGCCACCGAACATGCCAGTCTCGATGTATTTCTTGGCGTTATCCCAGAGGCCGCCAGCGTTAGCCATGAGGAGGGCGAAGATGATGCCGGTGAAGATAGCGCCGCCTAAGAAGGCGCCCAGGGCTTCTGGCCCCATGATGAAACCGATGAGTAGCGGCAGGATAACGGCTAGGAAGGCGGGCCAGATGAGGGAGGTGAGCGCGCCTTCCGCGGCCAGGGTAACGCAGGTGGCGTAATCCGGCTCGACGGTGCCGGCTAAGATACCCGGTTCGGCTTCAAATTGTTGCCGGATTTCAGCGATCATGTCAAAGGCGTTGTGAGTCACGGAGAGCATGGTCAGCGCGCTGAAGAGCGGCGGGGTGGCCGCGCCCAAGAAGATGCCCGCGATGACCAGCGGATTGCGCAGGCTCAGTTCAATGGAGATGCCGGCGGCTTCCATGCCCTCGGCGTAGGCGGAGAAGAGGGCTAGCACGGTGAGTGCGGCGGCGCTGATGGCAAAGCCTTTAGTGATGGCTTTGGCTGTGTTACCGGCGGCGTCCAACACATCGGCGGTGTCAATGACCTCTTGGGGCATCCCCGCCATCTCGGCGATGCCGCGCGCGTTATCCACAATGGGGCCGTAGGCGTCGGAGGAGACAACGATGCCGCTGATGGCTAACATGCCTACGGCGCTGATGCCCACGCCATAGACGCCACTCAACCCAGAACCGCCATTCTCAACCACGTAGTAGGAGATCAGGGTGGCGGTCACAATGCCGAGGATAGAGGGCACAATGCTGATCAACCCGTAGCTGAATCCGGTGATGATGGTGATGGCTGCTCCGGAACCGGAGACCTTGGCCGTCTCAATCACGGGCGGGCGCCCATCTCCAGTGAAATAATCGGAGGTGAAGCCTACGATGATACCGGTGATTAAGCCGGCTAAAGTGGCCCAGAAAATGCTGATATCGTAGTCCCCCAGGATGACGAGTACGCCGGCCATAGCTGCAAAGATCGCGGTGGTGATGACGGTGCCACTGTTCAGAGCGCGGCCAGGATCGCCGTCTTTACCCACGCGCACCAATTGTAGGCCAATCAGGGAGGCGAAGATGCCCAGGGTGCAGAGGATGAGAGGCAAGGCTACGTATTTGGCTTGCATGGCGGCACTGGAGAAAGAGGCGGCGAGCAACATCACGGCGACGGTGCTGGCGACGTAACTATCAAAGATGTCGGCGCCCATGCCGGCCACATCACCCACGTTATCGCCCACGTTATCGGCGATCACGGCGGGGTTGCGCGGGTCGTCTTCGGGGATGCCGACTTCCACCTTGCCTACCAGGTCGGCGGCGATATCGGCGGTTTTGGTGTAGATGCCGCCTCCGGCTTTCGCGAGCAGCGCTAATGTCGAGGCCCCGAAACTGAAACCTAAGACGATGTTGGGATCTCTGGTGAACAAGTAGAGAGAGCTCATGCCCAACACGGAGATCCCGACCATCGCCAGTCCCATCACGGAACCGGCTTTGAAGGCGATATTAAAGGCGGGGTTTAGCCCTTTGTTGGCCGCCGTGGCGCTCCGCACGTTGGCGGAAACCGCGATGGTCATCCCCATGTAGCCGGCAATGGCGGATAAGACCGCTCCGAGAATGAAGGCCCCGGCCATTTTGAAGCCGTAGGTGGGATCGCCCTCACTCATACCGAAGACGATGGCGATGATCATGGCTAAAACTACGGATACCATGAGAAGGGCCATGTATAATTTCTTAAGATACGAGATAGCGCCATCGCGGATCCAGCCGGCGACTTTTTGAGCGCGGTCGGTGCCGGGGTCTTGTCGGTCTACCCAGAAATAAAGCCGGATAGCCACGCCGACCGAGGCTAGTCCCGCTACGATGCTGATGATTAACCAAGTTGTTTCTCCCATTTTCTGCTCCTTTGTGTTAGTCGAAGGTCAAAAGTCAAAAGTCGAAGGTCAAAAGTCAAAAGTTGAAAGTCAAAAGTCGAAGGTCAAAAGTTGCAAGTTACAAGTTGCAAGTTGGAAGCTGTGGGGCTACATATTGGCCGAGCGCCACCAGCGATAATGTTTGGCCCGGAGTTCATTGCGATCGGGCAACGGGAAGTAGAGCAAACTCTCTTGATTCCCGATGTAAATCCCGCTCTTCACGGTCCGGTAGGGGAAGGTGGCTGGATGGATACGATCTACCATCTTGATATGCACCGTCTTGGTGCGCAAATCTACCAGACATTGGCGCAGGTGATCGATGTTGGAGTAGGGCAGATCGCCAACCGCACCATATTCTGGATTGTCTGTCAGCTCGCCTAACCGAAGCTCGGCGAAAGCGATAACCGGTAAGGCTAGCTCTTTTTCGGGGGTTTTCACCAGATTCTTGTAGAGTTCGCGGGGGCCATGGCTGCTGACGACCAGCGGATGCACGGGAGCGATTTCCTGGTAGAGGTGCAGACCGGCTTTCTCTGTGGGTATCTCGTCGCTGGCGTCCAAACCTAGCACGCGCCCATCTTGGGT
>DUEJ01000141.1 GCA_011192175.1 Thermoflexia bacterium | reverse complement strand
GCATCGAAGCTGAAGTCGTCAAAGTAACCGACCCCATGAAATACGCCGATTATGGCATCATGTCTACACCAGGTTTAGTCATTAATGAGAAAACCGTCAGTGCCGGACGTATTCCTTCCATAGCCGAAATTACCACCTTTGTAACTTCCGCTTTAGCGACTGGCTAGAAATATTACCTTACCCTAAGCGCGCAACAGGCTTAGGGTTTTTCTTTGAACAATATATTCGTAAATCAGAATGTAAATTGAGAGGTATATATGTTTGAAACCATATTTGACTTTCTTGTCCGTTTACTATCCAGCGGCCTGGGAAATCTGGCTGCTTACCTTGCCGCGCATGTACTCTTGTGCTTGCTGCCCGCCTTTTATATCGCCGGTGCCATGGCGGCTTTGATCCCCAAAGAGACTGTTACCCGTTATTTGGGACGAAACACGCCAAAAATCATTTCCTACCCCGCATCTGCCGCGGCCGGTTTTCTACTGGCAGTATGCTCTTGCACAGTCATCCCGCTTTTTGCGGGTATCTACAAAAAAGGCGCTGGGCTGGGGCCTGCGATTACTTTTTTATTTGTCGCACCCGCGATCAATATTCTGGCACTTTCCTACACCGGAACGGTTATCGGTATGGATTTAGCCTTCGCCCGCTTGGTGCTTTCAATTGCTTTTGGAATTGGCATTGGGATTATCATGGCGCTGATTTTTCACAAAGCAGATGCTGCGCACGATCAAGCAACCGATTCCATGTTTGCTGGACAGTCATCTATGCGGCGTTCCACAGTTGTTTTCTTGCTTCTACTCGTAGCTTTGTTGATTGTGGGGACTTTCCAAATTGAGTTACTCAAGCAAACCTATTTTGCGGTGGAACTTCCAATTTCCAGTTTAGGTCGTTTTCAGGATTGGCTTTTCCAAGTTGTTCCATTTGATGCTTCACGCGGTGAAGAAGGCGTAACAGCACAAGGAGCCTTCCTCATCGTGATGCTGGTTTTGATTGGGATAACGTCGTGGAAGGGTATCGAAAATATTTTTGAAGGTTTCAGTATTTGGACTTGGCTCTCGATTGTACTGGTAGGTTTGACCTTGTTCTTTGCTTCTTTGGGTATTTCCCCCGCAACAGGTAGTCTGACACTCCAATTCACAGGGAAATCTATCGGGGTATTGCTCGTCACAATATTGCTCGGCTGGATGCTCAAAACACAACTTACGGAAGATGAAACGCGTGATTTTTTGTGGGAATCCTGGCGCTTTGTCAAACAGATATTCCCGCTGCTTGTAGTTGGGGTGTTTGTGGTGGGCATGATTCGCGAGCTCATTCAACCCGAATGGATCCAAACACTGGCAGGCAGTAATACCGTTTTTGGCAATTTCATCGGAGTAATATTTGGCGTGTTTATGTACTTTCCCACACTGGTAGAAGTCCCCATTGCCCAAATGTTCCTTAGTCTAGGGATGCACCGCGGCCCGTTACTGGCGTATCTAATCTCTGACCCCGAACTCAGTTTGCAGAGTATTCTGATAACGGCATCCATTATTGGGCGTTTGAAAGCCTGGGTGTATGTGGCCTGGGTGACGCTATTCAGCACGCTGGCGGGATTGCTTTATGGGGCTTGGGTAGACGGAACCAGTTTAGGGTTAGTGAGTTTGTATTTACTCGCCATTCTTATTTTGCTGACGCTTTCACTTTGGTTCGTCAGTCGCCAAAATAAAGCCAAAACGGCGACGTTGCGTCCATGACAATGCTTCTCTAAATAATCGGTTCATCGCTTTGCTCGAGATGCAATAAAATTTGAATGGATGGAGGCGCGAAGATGCTTATCAGAACTTACAAACTTGATGTGTTCACCCCGCCTTGCGAGCCGGGTGCAGAGCGCTTTGCGGCTATCGCACGTCTCGAAGATGATATTTCCGAGGTTTTGCCATATCTCAATGCCACCCTGCGCGGGGCGGTCTACCATCCGGCAGCCAAGGCACTGACTTGGAAGAAAGCCGGGCACAATATTGCCTTCCACCCCTTTGAGATCGCCATATCCAACGCCGAGGACCGCCAAGGAGCAGAAAGGGAAGTCAATGGGCTAGTCAACTTGGTCAATCGCACTTGGGAACGGCGTGCTGAGATCACCCCTAGCACTGCCACGCACCAGCGACCTACACCAATGGCAATCTACAGGTTGCTGCCAGGGACTAACTGCAAAGGATGCGGTGAGGCCACTGGCTGGGTTTTTGCCGCTAAACTAGCCGTCTCCCAAAAGAAACTGGCCGAATGCTTGCCACTAAGCGCATTGGCTACAAGTTAAGGACCGCTGGGCTTTGTCAAGGGCAAGAGTTCAGTTTTTGAACGTTTCCGCCGGCGTTTGACAATCCCCAACCACTGGGCATGGGTCGCCAAGTAAGCTACGATGTCACTGGCTGCGCCTTTCTGATAAGCTTGAGCAAAGTAATACAAGCTGCGCTAGACCATTTCCATTGAAATATCCATGAAAGGCTTACCCAAGGCATTAGCCACGGCATCTGTCAGGTCCACTAAAACACCATACAGCAGCCAGGTCGTCCAGATTTGGAGCAAAATGCCATATTGCGAACCAGTCCAGAAATAAGCCAGGCCCAACAAACGCTTGACAATGTTGAAGGCATCCTCAATACTCCAACGCTGCCGATACAGAGCTGCCGCATACAAAGCTGGCAGCACATTCGGGTTCAGTTCATTGGTCAGATAACGATACCAGTTTCCCCGGTAGTGGACTTGGATCAGGCGTACCTTTTGGCGACTCTCGCCTGTACCAATCCAGACTTGCCAGTCACGAACCTGACCGGAAGACTGCTGAACCTTTACAATCTGAAAAGATAGGTTGCTCTTGGCCCGTGTAATGAAAGTTACCTTCACGAGTTGGGCAAAGGCTTTGAAGTTAGTGAAGCCTAAATCCAAAATGAGCAAAGCCCCTTCAGGAACCACTTTGAGAATTCGATCCCAGAAACTCTGATCGCTAACCTTGTCGTCTTCGTCATACCAAATGACATATGGAAGCCATGAGCAGATATCTAAAACCCCCATGATTTTGCCTGCCAACGGATAGGTCTCACTATCCCGCAACAAACCTACTTGACGCAGCAGCGCATCCAGCGTTGACCCATCGGCGGCCAACACCACCGTGTATTGCGCTTGAGCCCAGGCCAGCAGCGGTGGTAGTGGACGTTGGCGGGCTTGCTCTCGCTTGCGGAGTACGGGCAAGATATGCAGCAAGACTCGCAAGAATATCTCCGGAGGAGAGAAGCGCAGCCGTTCTGAGATGGCTTGTTGACTTACCATCAATACTGGCGTCCACAATAACCCTTCAGTGCGTAATAGACGCGCAATTTCACTGCCCCCACTGCCCAGCTGCCGCCCAATAATGCTGACCACAATAGCTATCGTCACCGACAAAGTCAGGCTCCGATTGCGTAGACCAAATTTCTTGTAGATCGCCTGTTGCGCTTCAATAGCTGGTTGGAGCAACTCGCTCAAATGGGCCACCGTTTTTTCGTCCAGTGGCACCGTATTTGGCCGTTTGCTTCGATCCCGTTGGATAGCCCGGGTGTGACGAACTGAACTTTTCTGCTTTTTCTTTGTTGCCATCTCCCCATGATAGCAGGGTTTTTTCTACTTCAAAAGACTTGACAACTTATTGTTTTGCTTAACTTGTAGCCAATGCTGTTATACTGGAAATCATATGGTGACAATGCAGAGTTGGGAAAAACACTTTATATGGCAGCAGGGGAGATTTTCGTGTACCTTGATTCAAATGGTGAGGAAACGTGGGACTATTCCCGGTTTAAGGTCTCTACCAAAGAGCTTCAATAAGCAATAGAGAGTTGAGTAAGTGGCCTAATAACGGTTGAATTGGTCAGCAAATCCGTCGCAAGGCAAAATGTCGAAGCGCGGAAATGTGCTGGTGACGCGACACGGTCGAAGCAGGAAGCGGATTTGTCGTCGGGTCGAAAGAACGTGAAGGAAATGCACCTTGGGAGCGGATTCGCTGGCCAAAAGCAAAGGGCCGCGCTAACCATTTCGGCGGCGAGAAACGCGGGCGTGAACGCCGGGGTGAACACCGACATTGATGGTGAGTTCCGCCCGAAGGAGAGCGGCTACGACATCGGCGCTGATGAGTTTGGCCAGCAGTGGGACATTTACCTGCCCTTGGTGGTAAAGAACTAACTCTGATTGGTGGCAATTAGCGTTGTAGGCGGCTCACTGTGCCTGCCCAAACTCACCCCTTTGTTGTGGCTGGAGGGCCGCGTAACCTCCGCTGGAGCTGACCGGGTATCATGCGCCAAATTCGAGGCTGGTTTCGTTGTTGTAAATTGTTTTCCAGCGAGGTCATCGTTGCAAACCCTCCCGGCAACTCAGCTTTTCCATTATACGGGCGCTCGCTGCGCTCAATCAGAATGACAACAGAAGGGCTAGACTGCATTTAGCGGCTGCTAGCCGTACTTGGAAGACAATAACACCCGGAACTATCAATATACCCTGCTGGTTAAGATAGCCGATTATGTTACAATAAACAAACATCTCAGGGGAGCCTGGTTCTCAGGCTGAGAGGGTGTTCACGCAACACCGACCCTAGCACCTGATCTGGATAATACCAGCGGAGGGAGAGCGTAAAAGCTGCGCAACCATCCCCGCCGAGTCCCAGTGACTGGCGGGGATTTTATATTGGTTCGTTAGCCAGGTAGTGCCATCTGGTGGTTATTAAATATGAAAATAATCATTTTCGCTAATGGAGAACTAGCCGCTCCTGCCGCCGAGGCTGCCCGCTGGGTACACCCCCTGGACGTGAGCGTCGCGGCGGATGGCGGCACGCGCCACGCGCTGGCGGCCGGACTGACACCGGATCAGGTCATCGGCGACTTGGACTCGTTGCCGGCGGAGCTGCGTGCGCGGCTGGAAGCAGCAGGCACGACGTTTCACGTCCATCCGCCCGCCAAGGACGAGACCGACTTGGAGTTGGCCCTGCTCTGGGCCGCCGCGCAGGAGGCGGACGAGATTATCATATTGGGCGCGTTGGGCGGCCGGCCCGACCAGGAGCTCGCCAACTTGCTGCTGCTCGCGCTCCCGGAACTGGCAGGACACGCGGTGAGCATCGTTGCTGGTGCGTGGCAAATCCGCCTCATCCGAGGCGGCGAGGAACTGATCTTGCGTGGGGAACCAGGCGATACCGTCTCCCTCATCCCGCTGGGCGGCGACGCGCGCGGTATCACCACCGGCGGGCTGCGCTACCCGCTCCGCCAGGGGACGTTGCGCTGCGGCCCGGCGCGCGGGGTGAGCAATGTGCTCGCCGAGAAAATCGCTACGGTGACGTTGGAAGAAGGCTGGTTGTGGTGTTTTCATCAAATTAATCACGACGGTCGGGAGACCGTGCCGAGCTAGTCGTACTAGTCCACGCAGGTGGACTTCGCAACGGTAGCCGCGAATTTATTCGCCAGGCTCGCTTCGTAACGGTAGCCGCGACTTCCCATGGCAATGGCCGTTGGGCCAGAGCAGTCGCCAGGCTAATTGACCAGTAAACATTTTGCACGCTAAATTCCAGGAGGTTGCCAATGAACAAGAAAACACTTTTAATCATATTGCTCACCCTACTACTTGCGGGCTGTGCGACGCCCACACCGGAAGGGCCACGCACGCTGCGGGTGATGACGCATGATAGCTTCAGCATCAGCGAAGAGGTGATCGCGCACTTTGAAGCAGCGCACCACGCTAAGGTGCAATTTCTACAAGCGGGCGATGCCGGCAGAATGCTCAACCAGGCAATCCTCAGCCGGGATAATCCCCAGGCGGACGTGCTCTACGGCGTGGATAACATCTTTCTGAGCCGCGCCCTAACAGCGGGAATTTTCGAGCCTTACGCGGCTGAGGGGCTGCCCCAAATCTCACCAGAGTTGCAACTCGATCCGGAAGGGCGCGTCGTCCCCGTTGACTACGGTGATGTTTGTCTCAACTATGACCAGGCTTACTTCGCCGAGCACAACCTTGACGTTCCTCAGAGTCTAGCGGAGCTCACCCAACCCGCCTACAAAGGTCTCTTGGTCGTCGAAAATCCTGCCTCTTCCTCTCCCGGCCTCGCTTTCCTGCTGGCTACCCTCAGCAATTTCAGCGAGGAGCAGTACTTGGATTTCTGGGCCGACCTGCGCGACAACGATGTATTGGTCGTTGATGGTTGGGAAACCGCCTACTACTCCGAGTTCAGCGGCGGCGCGTACAGCGAAGGAACCCGGCCCCTCGTGGTCAGCTACGCCACCAGTCCCGCCGCCGAGGTCTATTTCAGCGAAGAAGAGTTGAGTGAGCCGCCCACCGGAGCCGTGACCGCGCCAGGTACCTGCTTCCGCCAGATCGAGTTCGCCGGCATCCTCAAGGGCACTGCCAACCAAGAATTGGCCCAGGAATTCATCGAATTTCTACTTTCCGCAGAGTTCCAGACCGATATTCCCTTGCAGATGTGGGTCTTTCCCGCCAACGAGAACATCAAATTGCCGGAATCTCCTTTCACCTACTTCTCCCAGACCGCCAAGCAACCAGCGGAGATTTCACCAGAGGCTATCGAAGCCCATCGAGAAGCGTGGATTGAGGCGTGGACGGAGACGGTGCTCAAATAGCGAGGGAGCGATAAAGCGAGGGAGCGATTCTACCGCTTCTGTTGTTCCGAGCGGAGTGAGGAGCACGTAGTCGAGAAATCTTTGGCATTTATAGAGGTTTAGGGTCAGAAATGAGAGATTCCTCGCGGGCGCGTCGCTAACGCTCCGCTGGCTCGGAATGACAAGGGCCAGCCAGTCCACGTAGGTGGACTGGGCAACGGTAGCCGCGAATTCATTCGCCAGGCTTGCTGTTTCTGGCCCGACGAGGGGCGCGCATGCGCCATGCGTAGCTCGGCATGACAACGCGGCCTGAACAAGCCGGACTAGTCCCCGCAGGTGGACTTCGCAACCGTAGCCGCGACTTCAGTCGCCAGGCAAGCGAGAGGGCGAATGAGCGAAAAGGCGAATGGGCGAGTGAGCGAAGGAACGAGAGCCGAATGATAGAATTACTCAAAACAGCACGCATTAAACGATTTGCCGCTCACAACTGGCGACTGGCAGCTCTCCTCTGCTTCCCGCTCACCTTCCTGCTCCTCTTCTACTTCTACCCGCTGGGCACTATCTTCTACACCAGCTTGACGTGGGAAGGCGGCACACACCCGGCCACGCTCTGCCACAAAATCTTCTCCGCAGGAATCCTACACATTCTTGGCTTCACCGTGGGACAAGCGCTCCTCTCCACGCTCCTCACCCTGCTGCTGGGATTGCCCGGCGCCTATCTCTTCGCCCGCTATGATTTTCCTGGTAAGCGCCTCTTCACCGCGCTGACGACGGTACCCTTTGTGCTGCCCACCGTCGTCGTCTCTGCCGCCTTCACCGCCGTGATCGGGCCGCGCTCGCCTCTCAACACGCTCCTGAGCGGCACGTTAGATTTGCGCTACACGCTGGGCGCGATCCTGCTGGCGCACGTCTTCTACAACTACACGTTGGTACTGCGGATGGTCGGTGGTTTCTGGGCCAATCTCAACCCGCATTTGGAACAGGCTGCGCGCACCCTCGGCGCGTCTCCCTGGCGCGCTTTCCGCGAAGTGACGTGGCCGCAACTGCTACCCGCGATCAACGCGGCTGGCTTGCTCGTCTTCATCTTCTGCTTCACCAGTTTCGGCGTCATCCTCATTCTGGGCGGCCCGCGTTTCGCCACCCTGGAGGTGGAAATCTACCGGCAAACCATCTACTTCGCCAACTTACCGCTCGCGGCAGCCCTCTCCCTGATACAAATCCTCTTCACCCTGCTCCTGACCAGCAGCTACACCCGCCTGCAAACCAGTTTGACCCGCCCGGTCAAATTACAACCGCGCTGGCTCACCCAACGTCGCCCGCGCACCCCCGGCGAAATCAGCTTCGTGCTCCTTAACATTCTTCTGGCCGGCCTACTGCTGGGCTTTCCGCTCCTCACCTTGACCGCTCGCTCCTTTGGCGCCGGCCTGCACTACTACCGCGCCCTTTTCGAGAACCCGCGCAGCTCCATTTTCTATGTGCCCCCGGTCACCGCCGTCGGTAACTCGGTAAAATTTGCGCTGGCGACCACCGGCTTGGCCCTGCTGCTGGGATTGCTCGCAACGTTAGCGCTACGCAAGGAGCGGCAGGGATGGATGCTAGATACACTCTTCATGCTACCGCTCGGAACCTCCGCCGTGACGTTGGGACTGGGTTACCTATTGGCGATGGCCCGCCCTCCACTCAACTTGCGCGGCACCCCGCTGCTCATCATCATGGGGCATACGCTGGTCGCACTCCCTTTCGTCGTGCGAAGCCTCTTGCCAGCCTTGCAAGCCATCCGCCCGGCACTGCTGGAAGCCGCCGCCACGCTAGGAGCTCCTCCCTGGCGCGTCTTCGTCACCGTCGAGCTGCCCATCATCTGGCGCGCGCTGGCGGTGGGCGCGGTCTTCGCCTTCACCGTCTCCCTCGGTGAATTTGGCGCCACCACCATGATCGCCCGCCCAGAGATGCCCACCATCCCGATTGCCATTTACCGCTTCCTCTCCCAGCCCGGCGCACTCAACTACGGGCAAGCCCTAGCCATGTCCACCATCTTGATGGCAGTCTGCGTCGTCGGCTTCGTCGCGATGGAAGCGCTGCGCCCACCCGGCGTCCAATCCTTTTGAGAAAAGTCGTCGCCTTGCGGTATAATGCAATAGGCAAAATTCACCACTTATTTTTAGGACGCAGATTTTCGCAGATAAATACTGATTTATCATTTTCAATCTGCGAGCGCAGCCTGCGTTTATCTGCGTCCTTTTTCAATAAAACCGCCCCATGCCCTTTCTTGAAGTCACCAACATCTACAAGGAGTACGCCGGAACCCCGCTACTACGCGGAGCCACTTTCACCGTGGAATGTGGGGAGATCGCTTGCCTCTTAGGTCCCTCCGGCAGCGGCAAGACAACGTTGTTGCGGCTGCTGGCGGGGTTGGAACCGGCGAGTGCCGGCCAGATCCGGTTGGGGGACCAAGATCTTGCCGGTATCCCCACCCATCGACGCGGGATAGTCTTGATGTTCCAGGAATACGCGCTCTTCCCCCATAAAACGGTGGCGGAGAATATCGCTTTCGGCTTGCAGGATGGGAAATGGCGGCTGAAGGCTAACGCGCGGCAAGCGCAACACCATGCGGTAACCCTACGGGTCGCGGAGATGTTAGCGTTGGTCGGTCTGGAAGAGTTCGGGGAGCGCGAGGTG
>DUEJ01000140.1 GCA_011192175.1 Thermoflexia bacterium | reverse complement strand
CGAATTCATTCGCCAGGTAAGCGAGAAAGCGAGAGAGCGAGAGAGCGAAAGAGCGAAAGAGCGAGAGCTTAGCCGTGTCGCCCGTGGCTGGCGGTTAAAACCGCGCCTACGGGTACGAAGTCGCCCTACGGCGACTAGTCCGCGCAGGTGGACTTGGCAACGGTAGCCGCGAATTCATTCGCCAGGCTTGGCTAGCTCTTGTCAAATTTGAGCACTTTGGTATAATTTTGGCATCGGATAAATGCGGGCGTAGTTCAGTGGTAGAACGTCAGCTTCCCAAGCTGAATGTCAGGGGTTCGAGTCCCCTCGCCCGCTTAACCGACGTTTATCCTCGTTATTCCGCTACAACAAAATTTCACAGACCCCTCACATGCCAGAAGCATGACAGCTTGCTTTTTTTTCGCGTTTATGGGTGTCTCTCCACGGTTGCTGGTGGCTCGACCTGAGAAATCCTAACCGGGACAAACCAGAACCAAAAAATAAATTCACCACCGAGGCCCAGAGAAAGATAGAAAAAACTCGGCACTCTCGGTGTCTCCGTGGCGAAAACTGCCCCGAAATATGGAGTTTGCGTCAAATTCCCTATTGACAACGCTATTAGCTTATGCTAAAATGAATGGAGTTTCGTGATATGAAATAACTTGCAGATATCTCCATCTGGGAGCTGGTGTATTACGGTATAGCAAGGAGGTGACAGAGCCACAAGAGTACAACGACCCGCACGAAAGTCATCCTTTTTATTAACCAGTATTGTAGATACATCTTTAGGGAGGGAAGTAGATCATGGACGGAGTATTAGCTGTTATCAATTGGTTACAAGGGCTAGGGCCAACTGTGTTGTTGCCCATCGTCATTTTTACCATTGGCCTGATCCTCGGAGCTAAGGCGGGACGCGCTTTCCGTTCGGCACTGACCATCGGCATCGCTTTCGTGGGTATCAACTTGGTGATCGGCCTGCTGTGCGGTGATCTAGGGGGAGCTGCGCAAGCCATGGTGGAACGCCTGGGAGTTTCGCTGGACGTGGTAGACGTGGGATGGCCGGCCTCTGCCGCCATCGCGTTTGGAGGGACAGTTGGTATCTGGATCATCCCCGTCTCGATTTTGGTCAACATCTTCATGTTGCTCATCCGCGGCACCAAGACGCTTAACGTAGATATCTGGAACTTCTGGCACTTTGCTTTCACCGGTTCTCTGGTCTATGCTATTTCCAATGATTTGGCATTGGCTCTGGCGACCGCCGCGCTGAACGCTGCCATCGCGCTCTTCTTGGCCGACTGGACGGCTCCCGGCGTGCAGGATTTCTACGGTGTGCCGGACATCTCCATTCCACACGGTTTCTCCGCCGCTTACGTACCGATCGCCATTCCCCTTAACAAGCTGCTCGATAAAATCCCTGGTTTGAGCACCTTGGATGCAGACCCAGAGGCGATTCAAAAACGTTATGGCGTATTAGGAGAACCCATCGTTGTGGGTTTGGTCATTGGTCTTCTTTTGGGCTGCTTGGCCTGGCTAGGTGACACCTCGGTAGGCAACTTCGGGGTGCAGTTGCAGAAGATTTTAGGTCTGGGTATCAACCTCGGCGCGGTGATGTTGTTGATGCCGCGTATGGTTGCTATCTTGATGGAGGGCTTGATCCCCATCTCCGAATCGGCCCGGGAGTTCATGCAGCGTCGCTTTAAGGGCGGTGAATTCTACATCGGCTTGGATTCCGCCATCCTCATCGGTCATCCCGCCGCGATCGCCACCGCGTTGCTACTGGTTCCCGTCACCATTCTTCTCGCCATCGCGATGAGCGCGCTACATCTTAACCGCGTCCTTCCCTTCGGCGACCTGGCGACCATTCCTTTTATGGTGGCGATGATTGCTCCCATCACACGCGGTAACATCGTCCGGGGCGTGATTATTGGCACCGTGGTGATTTTTATCGGGTTGATGATTGCTACCGGCGTCGCGCCGTTACATACCGCTGCGGCCCTGGATGCCCAGTTTGTAATGCCTGAGAACACTGCTCAGATTAGTAGCTTCTGCGACGGGGCCAACCCCTTGACCTGGGTATTGTTAACCTTCGGGCAGCTGGCTGGCTGGATCGGCTGGGGTATCGCGGTGATAATCTTCGGTGTGATTCTTTACTTTTATAAACAAAATGAATCCGCGTGGGAGATCGCTGCTGGTGGGCCTAAGCCTGAAGGTGGCGAAGTTTAAGGCTGAATAGACGCCAGTGGAGGATGTGCGGGATATTCGATCCCGGATGTCCCGGGTATCCTCCTCTGAAAATAAGTCGTAGGTCGCAGGTTGAAGATATATGGGGATTCCCTAACAAATTGGGGATGGATGACATGGTTGAACGCAAAGAAATCTTGGCTCAAGTCGCAAGCATGTACTATGAGGCCAATCTGATGCAGGGCGAGATCGCGAAACGGCTCGATACCTCGCCCTCTACCATCTCGCGCTTGCTGCAAGAGGCGCGGGAGGTGGGCGTCGTAGAAATCACCATCCATTATCCCTGGAAAAGCAGCGCTGAACTCGAAGAGCAGATTGCCAGCCGTTTTGGCTTACGTCACGTGAAGGTGCTGCTCAGCCAGGGGCAACCTTACCCGCGAATGTTGCAGGGGTTGGGAGTTCTGGCGGCCCGGTATCTGGAAAGTGTCTTAGCTGTCGGGATGACGCTCGGCATTTCTTGGGGGACCGCTCTCCATTGCACGGTCAAGGCGTTGCAACCAGCACGTCGGTTCCCTATCACGGTGGTTCAAATGATTGGGGCCGTGGGCACAAGTGATCCCCTGATTGATGGACTTGACCTGGCCCGGCAGTTAGCTGCTCTCTATGGTGGGGAATGTCGCTACCTCTTCGCTCCCTTGATCGTCGCTGACTCGCACGCGAAAGAGGTGCTGCTCCAACAAGATCAGATCCGCCAGGTGCTGGAGGTAGCGCGACAGGCGGACGTGGCGCTGGTCGGCATCGGATCGCCGCGGCTGGAAGTTTCTAGCCTGCTGCGCGCCGGTTATCTCACGCGAGAGCTGCTCCCGCAGCTGCAAGAACGCGGAGTTGTGGGAGATGTCTGCGCGCGACACTATGACCTCCACGGCCAGCTCGCGGATATCGAGTTGAACCGACGGGTGGTGGGCATCGAACTAGCGGACTTACATCACATTGAGCAGGTCATCGGGGTTGCCGGGGGCGAGGCCAAAGCGGAGGCGATCTTGGGCGCGTTACGCGGACATCACGTGAACGTCCTGATCACTGACGCTACGGCTGCGGAAAAGCTCCTCGCCTTAGATGATGCGGCACAGTGAAGAGAAATATTGCGGCAAAAATGACGTATCTGCGTCCCCGAGATGGGGGTTGGAAGCCAAGATGGGAGTGATTCATCGTTTCATCGGAAATGAGACCGCCCTTGACTGGGAAGGCGTGCCGGAGAAGATTGTGGACGCTGCCGGCGCCAGTGGCGTGACAGGGAAAGTGCTCGTGGGACCAAAAGACGACGCGCCGAACTTCCGCATCCGCTATTTTCGCATAGCGCCGGGAGGACATTCAACGTTGGAACGGCATCCCCACGAGCATGGCGTGTGCATCCTGCACGGGAAAGCCCGCATCCGACTGGGGACAGACGTAGTTGAAGCCGGCCCGCTGGATGTGGTTTATGTTCCGGGCAACGAGCTGCACCAATTTCAGGCGTTAGGAGAGGAACCTTTAGGTTTCCTCTGCGTGATTCCGGCAAAGAAGTAGGAGGAGATGATATGGTTGAAGCTCTGGTCAGGGGTTTATTAGGGCCCCTCAGTGGTCTCTTAGATTTTATCCTGGATAATCCCATACTGATTTCTGGCATTTTAGCGGTATGGTTAGGTATTTTTGTAGCCGGGAAACTCCAGTTGCAAAATATCGAACGCAAAACGGTGGAGCTGGTGCTGGGAACCAGTCCTAGCCTTATCGCTGCCAAGCCGCACATCACGTCCCGGGGACTTTATAAGCGCATCTATCCCCGCTGGGAAACGTCCTTGCGGCAGTGGGGCTGGTTTATACCCCACCGGATGGATTTGTGGCCGGTCCCTATCACCCCGGAAACCGTCCGGCAAAAACTTCCTTTCTCTTATCAGTGGATTGCTGAGATACTGGCTCAGCACGGTATCCAGGTGGAGGGCTGATGGGAGCGCAAGCGATGTCACCTAAGTCCCAGGAACTCTGGGTACGAGAAGAGCTGGTTATCGTGCCCCTGCAGGCAGTGAGTGCTACCGATGCCATCACTCAGTTGGGGGCCAAATTACAGGCCGCCAGATGTGTGAAAGAATCCTGGGTGCAAGCTACGATTGACCGCGAGGAGGTCTTTGCTACCGGTCTGCCTACAAAAGAAATTGGGGTGGCCATCCCTCACACCGATGTGGTGCATGTCTTGAAACAAGCCATTGCCGTGGGGGTGCTGGAAGAGCCGGTAGAGTTCATGGAGATGGGAAACCCGGATTCCACCGTGCTGGTGCGGATCGTCTGTGCTTTAGCGGTGCCTCGATCCGAGTCAATGGTGAAGGTGTTACAGCGGTTAGTCAAAATGTTTCAGAGTCCAGAAACATTGCGGGCCATCGCCGGCGCAGGCAGCGCGGCGAAAATTGTAGAAATTTTCGGGCAGCATCTTTCAATTAAACTGGGAGGCAAGTAGAGATGAAAAAGCGAGTTTTGGTTGCTTGTGGTACGTCCATTGCCACGGCTACGGTCGTAGCGGAAAAAATTAAGGAAATCGCCAAAGAAGTGAATGTTCCTGTCGTGGTAGCACAATGTAAGGCTTCCGAGATTCGAGGGAGAATCTCAACTTTCACCCCCGCTCTCATTGTTGCTAACACTCCTGTCCCCAAGGACCTCGGTGTTCTGGTACTTAGCGGGATTCCTTTTCTCTCAGGTGTTGGCGCAGATAAATTGAAGGCCAAGATTGTCGCAGTCCTAAAAGAAGATTGACGAGGCGCGCGCGAGATTGTGGAAGAGCTAGCCATGAATATTGAGAAAAAAATAGAGTTACTCCGCCAGATGTATACCATCCGTGCCTTCGAGGAACAAGCGGAACAGTTGTACGCCCTGGGAAAAATTCACGGCACGATGCACCTTTCTATTGGCATGGAAGGTTCGGCGGTAGGGGCCATCGCGGCCCTACGTCCCGACGACCTGATCCTGAGCACCCATCGCGGTCATGGCCATTGCATTGCCAAAGGGGCAGACTTGCAACGCATGGCAGCCGAGTTCATGGGCAAAGCCACCGGTTATTGCCGGGGACGGGGTGGTTCCATGCACATCGCTGACCCGGAGGGCGGGAACCTCGGCGCCAATGGCGTCGTCGGTGGGGGAATCCCCATCGCCGTGGGCGTGGGGTTGAGCATCAAGATGCAAAAGCGAGATCAGGTGATACTCTGTTTCTTCGGAGATGGAGCGGCGAACCTCGGCCCTTTCCACGAAGGCTTGAACATGGCGGCCATCTGGAAATTGCCGGTCATCTATGTCTGCGAGAACAACCAGTACGCGATGTCCTGCTCTACCCGGAGAGCCTTCGCCATTCCGCGTATCTCCGACCGGGCGGCGGCTTATGGGATGCCAGGCGTGACCGTGGATGGCAATGATGTGCTGGCCGTGTACGAGGCCGTGAGCGCAGCCGTGAAACGCGCGCGGACCGGCGAAGGGCCATCACTGGTTGAAAACTTCACATACCGCTGGCGCGGGCACTCCAAAAGCGATGCCAATGTCTACCGGACCCGCGAGGAAATCGAATCCTGGAAGAAGAAATGTCCCATCCAGCGTTTCCGCGCCCTGCTCATCAAGGAAGGCGCGCTGACGGAGGAACGGGCCAAGCAAATCGAGCAGCAATCCTACACCGCGATTGAATCTGCCGTCACTTTTGCTGAAGCTAGCCCGGAACCTAATCTAGAGAGTATTGAGGAAGGAGTGTACGCCTGATGCGGGAAATCACTTATTCTGAAGCGTTGCGCGAGGCCCTCCGCCAAGAAATGCAGCGTGATGAGCGCGTTTTCATCATCGGAGAAGATGTAGGTATCTACGGCGGCGCCTTCGGCGTCACACGGGGCTTGTTCAAGGAGTTTGGTGAAGAACGGGTGATTGATACCCCCATCAGCGAATTGGGCATCGCCGGAGCGATTACCGGCGCGGCCCTGACAGGGATGCGGCCCGTCGGTGAGATCATGTTCATGGACTTTATGACCCTGGCCTCCGAGCAACTGGTCAACCAAGCGGCCAAAATCCGCTTCATGTTTGGCGGCAATGCTACGTTACCTTTTGTGATGCGCACTCCCGCTGGATCCGGGACGGGAGCGGCAGCTCAACATTCCCAGAGCCTGGAAAACTGGTTCGTACACATCCCCGGTCTTAAAGTCGTGATGCCCAGCACGCCTTACGATGCCAAAGGGCTGCTCATCGCCTCCATCCGAGATGACAATCCGGTGATCTTCATCGAACACAAGTTGCTCTACAAGATCAAAGGGCCGGTGCCGGAAGAGCCGTACACCATCCCCTTGAGCACCTCTGAGGTCAAGCGATCAGGACAAGACCTGACCGTCGTGGCGACCTCGGTGATGGTCAAGCGCTCCCTGGAGGCCGCCGCACAATTGGCCGCAGAAGGCATTGAGGTGGAAGTTGTGGATCCGCGGACCCTCAAGCCTTTAGACGCGGAGCCGATCATCCGTTCGGTGATGAAAACCGGGCGGGTGTTGATCGTACACGAGGCGTGTAAGACCGGCGGATATGGTGGAGAACTCGCCGCGCTCATCGCTGAGAGCGAGGCTTTCGATTACTTAGAAGCTCCCATCGTGCGTCTGGCGGGACGAGATATGCCGATCCCTTACAACCGCACATTGGAATATCACGCCGTGCCGCAGGTGGAGAATATCGTCGCCAAAGCCCGCGAACTGGCACAAGGAAGGATCTAAAAAATGGCAATTCCGGTAATCATGCCCAAATTGGAGATGGCTCAAGAGACGGCGACCATCGTTGAATGGCTCAGGCAAGAGGGCGAAGCGGTCGAAAAGGGCGAGCCCTTGTTGGTCGTGGAGACCGACAAGATAACGGTGGATATCGAAGCGCCTGCCTCTGGAATCCTCGCCGGCGTGCGTGCGGAGCCGGCAGATATCGTGCCGGTGACGGAGATCATCGCCTACCTGCTCGAACCGGGCGAGGCAGCGACTCCAGAAATGGCGGCGACTGCTGTTCCACTTCCCCCGCCGCCGGCGGTTCAGACTGCACCTGCTCTGGCTAAGACCCGCGCCACCCCTGCGGCGCGACGCCTCGCGCGCGAGCGGGACGTTGAGCTCCGCACCGTCACCGGTAGCGGGCCACGCGGCCGCGTGCAGGCCGCCGATGTGCAGACCTCTCCCATCACACCGGAAAGGCCCGCGCCAGCCGCTGAAGTGATTCCCCTGCAAGGGATACGCCGCACCAGCGCCGAGCGGTTGGCGGCCAGCTACCAGGGAGTACCTCACGTCTATTTCACCATGCGGGTGGATATGGGGGAGTTTGAAAAAGCGCGCGCTTCCCTGAACGCCAGCGCGCAGCGCGCCGCAGCTCCCCACGTCTCAGTCACGGCGCTCCTGGTCAAAGCCGTGGCCTGGGCGCTCCAGCGACATCCCTGGCTGAACAGCACGCTGCGCGGCACGGAAATCCACCTATTGCCCGAAATCAACGTGGGCGTCGCCGTCGCGCTGGAAGAAGGTTTGATTGTACCGGTTGTGCAACACGCAGACCTTAAGAGTGTGAGCGAAATAGCCCGGCGGGTCAACGAGCTCGTCGCCCGCGCCCGCGAGGGGCGATTGGCGCCCGCCGACGTCGCCGGGGGAACGTTTACCCTTTCCAATTTGGGGCCGTTCGGCATCGAGCAGTTCACCGCCATCATCAACCCGCCCCAGGTCGCCATTTTGGCCGTGGGCGCCACCCGGCCCGCAGCCCTAGTTAGCCCAGAGGGTCAGATCGTCATCCGCCCGGTGTTGAGAATGACGCTGGCCGCAGATCACCGGGTCGTAGACGGTGCGCTCGCCGCCCATTTTCTCGCCGAGCTCCGTGAAGTTCTAGAAAATCCCACCTTACTTTTATGGTAGAGGAAAATATGAGTCAAATAACTCTGATCATTCGTCACGAAGTGGGCTTACACGCCCGTCCTGCCGCGCTCTTTGTCAAAACCGCTAAACAGTTTGAGAGTGATATTCGAATTACCTATGGGGCGCGGCAAGTCAATGCTAAAAGTGTCTTGGGCGTGTTGACGTTGGGTGCAGGCCAAAATGCCGCTATCACCATTGATGTTGAGGGTGACGATGCGGATGAGGCGCTGGCAACATTGCAGACTTTGGTGGAGAACAACTTTGTAGAGAACAACTTTGTAGAGAATAACTTTGGAGAGGCAGGATGAAGTCATTTCAAGGGATCACGGCCTCCTCCGGGATTGCTATCGGGCCAGCCTTTCATTTCCACCGGGGCGACCTGTATTTTGAGCGGCATACGGTAACGGATCCGGCAGCGGAATGGACCCGCTTAAAAGTCGCCCTGGCGACGGCTCGCCAACAGCTCACTGCGGTCGCGGCCAGAGCAAAGGCGGAATCGGGAAAAGAGGAAGCCGATATCTTTGAGGCCCACATCTTGATGTTAGAGGATCCTGACCTGCTGGAAACTATGCAGCAAGCAATCAAAGGTCAGTCGCTCAACGCCGAGGCCGCGCTGCAGGACGCCACCGAAAACTACGCGCAGCTGTTGGAGACCTTAGACGATGAGTATTTTGGCGCGCGGGCCGCCGACGTGCGAGACGTTGCCACCCGTGTGCTCCGCATTTTGTTGGGGGTCGCCGAGTCGCCGACCGCCGGATTGCTGATCCCTTCCATCATCCTGGCCCGCGATTTGACTCCTTCCGACACCGTATTGCTGGACAAATCGCTGGTGCTGGGTTTCTGCACGGTGGAAGGCGGCGCTACCTCTCACACGGCAATCCTGTCCCGCAGTCTGGGCCTGCCGGCGGTGGTGGGAACGGCGCCAGAGGTGCTAGAAATCCCACCTGGAGCCACGTTGGCCTTAGATGGCGGCGCAGGCACGCTGACATTGGAACCGGGCGAGGCCCTCATCGCCGCTTACCGGAGGCGACAGACCGCCAGCGCCACGCTTTTGACCCAGGCCCGGAAAGACGCCTACGCTCCCGCCAGCACCCGGGACGGCCACCGGGTTGAGGTAGTCGCCAACATCGGGAATGTAGCGGGGGTCGCTGCGGCATTGGAGGCCGGCGCCGAGGGTGTGGGATTGCTGCGTACCGAGTTCCTCTATCTGGAACAGACTCACTTGCCCGACGAGGAAGAACAATATCAGGCTTATCGCGCCATTGTTGAGGCGTTTGGTTCCCAGCCCGTCATTTTGCGCACGTTAGACATCGGCGGCGACAAGGGCCTGCCCTACCTGGATCTCCCCCACGAGATGAACCCCTTCTTGGGCTTCCGCGCCATTCGACTCTGCTTGGCCCGTCCCGAAATCTTCAAGCCGCAACTGCGGGCTGCGCTGCGGGCGAGCGTCGGAGGTAATCTCAAAATCATGTTCCCGATGGTGGCGACGGTGGCCGAAGTGCGGGCTGCCCGGACAATTTTAGAAGAATGTCGCGCCGAATTATTGGCCGAGGGGCAGCCGGTAGCCGAGGAGATAGAAATAGGAATCATGGTTGAAATTCCCGCTACGGCGGTGCTGGCTGAGCGGTTTGCCACCGAGGTGGACTTCTTCTCCATCGGCACCAATGACCTGACGCAGTACACGCTGGCCGCTGACCGTACCAATGCTCTCGTAGCCGCACTGGGCAGTGCATTTCAACCGGCGGTGCTCCATCTTGTGCGAAACGTTATCACTGCCGCTCACGCCGAGGGCAAATGGGTGGGATTGTGTGGGGAACTGGCCGGCGACCCCCTCGCCATTCCGATTTTACTGGGCCTGGGTCTGGATGAGTTCAGCATGAACCCCCCGGCAATCCCGCTAGCTAAGCAGATTATCCGCGCATTGACATTGGAAGAGACTCAGAAGCTGGCGCGAGCTGCGTTAGCATTGGACGACGCCGAGGCAGTGCAGGAACTGGTAAAACGTCGGGCGCCGGCCGTCAATTTGTAGCTGGCCGGATTTCTATCAGCGTAGAGGAATTTTTATGCGGTTAGCAGGGCGGCGGGCGTCAGGGGGGGGACTACAATCACTAAATTAGGAGTTTCGCTGGCTAGGTAGCTAAACCACGAATGAACGCCAATTTACGCTAATGAGAGTAGTTTTTGGTGTTAATGCGCGTTGATTAGCGGTTAAAAAATGGCAGGGGTGCGAGTCCCCTCGCCCGCTCTACCATTTACTAGCAAGCAGGCCGGTTCGCAATTGCGAACCGGCCTTTGTTTTGGAGTGCGGTTGGGTCAGCGGAGCGTTTTTTCGGTGTCTTTGTCAAAGAGGTGTACCCGGCTCATATCAAAGGCGGCCGTTTTGGTCATCCCCACGTGTACTCGTGTGCGCGGGTCGAGGCGGCCTAAGAATTGGTTGCGCTCGGTGGAGAAGTAGGCGATGACCTCATTCCCCATCAGCTCGGTGACGTCCACTTTGGTTTCTACCAGGGACGGGATAACTCCAGGGGGCATGAAGTCTGGGTCATGGATATGTTCAGGACGTACGCCCATGACGACTTGACGGCCTACGTAAGGTTTGTAGGTGTCGGCGCGGTTAGCAGGAATTACAACACGGAAATCTTTGCAATCGGCGTAAATTTTGCCGTTCTCTTCAATCAACGCGGCGTCAAAGAAGTTCATGGAGGGGCTGCCGATGAAGCCGCCGACGAAGACGTTGACCGGTTCGTCGTAGAGGACCTGCGGGCTGGAAATCTGTTGCAAGAGACCGTCCTTGAGGACTGCGATACGCGTACCCATGGTCATAGCCTCAACCTGGTCGTGGGTCACGTAGATGAAGGTGGTGCCCAATCGTTGGTGGAGTTTGGAGATCTCGGCGCGGGATTGTACGCGCAATTTGGCGTCCAAGTTGGAGAGCGGCTCGTCCATGAGGAAGACGTTGGGTTCACGGACAATCGCGCGTCCGACTGCCACGCGCTGGCGCTGACCACCGGAGAGGTTCTTGGGTTTGCGGTCCAGGAGCACTTCAATGCCCAGGAGGCTGGCGGCTTCTTTCACGCGCTTATCAATTTCGGTTTTGGGGGTTTTGCGTAATTTGAGGCCGAAAGCCATGTTATCATAGACGCTCATGTGCGGGTAGAGAGCGTAGGATTGGAAGACCATGGCGATGTCGCGATCTTTGGGCGGCACATCGTTTACTACCCGGTCGCCGATATAGATTTCACCCCCGGAGATCTCTTCTAGTCCGGCTAGCATACGTAGACTGGTGCTTTTACCACAGCCAGAAGGGCCAACAAAGACCAAAAATTCCTTATCTTCGATCTCTATATTTAAGTCATTAACTGCTACCACATCGCCGAATTTCTTAGTTACGTGTTTGTAGGTTACACTTGCCATCTGAAATCCTCCTAAATTAGTTGATTAGTGATTAGTCTAGTGTTCTGGCAGCCCTGATTTGAGTGGTTGCCAGTAATGTTAGCCTGGCGACTAAAGCCTGACGACTAAAGTCGCGGCTACTCTCGCGAAGTCCACCTCCGGGGACTAGTGAGCGGTCGTCGATTTATGTTAGGACTATCCGCACACCGGCTTCGCTTAAATCCCAGAGCGGAGCGTTGCTAGCTTCTCGCCCGGTGATCAACAGGTCTACTTGCTCTGCGGCTGCGCTGTGCAGTGCGCCGATTTGGCCCACGCGGTCTGGGGGCAGTAAGACCATGACCTTGGCGCTCTGCCTCAAGAGCGTGCGCGCCAGATTCGCGTAACGAAGATGGTCGTGGGTCAACCCGCTCTCGGCGCTTAATCCGGCCGCCTCTATAACCACCCAATCCACCCGCAAGTTGAACTGTTGTTCTGGTTGGCCGTAGATGCTGTAATCCTGCCCTACCTCACCGCCTAGTAGATGTAAGGTGTGCTGCTGGGTTCTGGCTGCCCGCCAGGCTACATCTAAGGCGTTGGTGATGATGGTCAGCTGCTTCTTGTTATCCAGTGAGGGGATAATCTCTGGTGTGAAAGTTCCCGGGCCCAAAAAAACTACGCTGCCTGCAGGAACAAGGCGTGCCGCTGCTTCTGCAATGCGCTGAGCTAGTCCACTAGGGGGTGAGGAGTCGCCGGCGCTATCTCTAAGAATGGCTCCGCCATGCACGCGCCGCAAACGTCCCGCGCTTTCCAACCGGTTCAAGTCTCGGCGAATAGTGCCGGAATCGACTTGCAGTACGGCTGCCAAGTGGGAAACTTGTACACTGCCGGTCACGGTGAGTTTTTGTAGAATTAAGGTACGGCGTTCAGCGCCTAACATAAGCTCCTATGAAAGCTCCCACCACAGAGATCTCTGAGATTTTAATAACTTACCCTACCTAGCTCACGTTGGCTGGTCGCCGTGCGGGTGACTGTAGACAATCATACCCCGCCCCTCAATTGGGTGTTATCATAGTAGTATTGGCCCGTTCTGTCAACGTATTTGCTCTCAAGTGTGCAGTAACGTGTAATAGCGTGCGTAATAATGCGTGGTCTCAGGGCGATTCGGGCAGTGGGGTGAGCGGGAGACCATAATAAGCCTCCACAATCTGGCGGAAGAGCGGGGCGGCGATAACGGAGCCTTCGCCGCTATTTTCTACTAGGACTACCAGCGCGATCTCCGGCGCGTCGGCGGGGAAGTAGCCCGCGAACCAGGCATGGGGGAGGGCGGTTTCGCCGGGAGCTTGCGCGGTCCCGGTCTTGCCGGCTACGGGGATCTCCAGACCCTGGAAGCGATGGCTGGCTGTGCCGGATGGCGTCCGGGTTACATCCCAGAGAGCTTCTTTGATTACTTCCAGATGAGCGGCGGAAATAGGTAGTTGCCCGACAGCTTGCGGCGCAGTGATTTGCTCTGGGTGTGTGTTGTTTGCGCCGATTTTGGCGACCAAGTAAGGGCGATAGAGAGTGCCGCCGTTAGCTACCGCGGCTAACATTTGAGAGACCTGCAACGGCGTGACCAGAAGAAAACCTTGCCCGATAGCCAGATTGACAGCATCGCCGGTCGCCCAACCCTCAAAGTAGGTAGCTTGTTTCCATTCTGGGGAGGGCATTAATCCTTCAGCCTCCGATAACTCCGGTAGTCCGGTGGCTTTACCAAATCCGAAGGCTCTGCCATAAGTGGGGAGAATTTCCGGATCTGCGTAATCTAACCTCTTTCCCAATTCGTAGAAGACCACATCACAGGAGGAGATGAGGCCCTGTTTCAAATTTATATTGCCGTGCCCGGATGTCAGCCAGCAACCTTTACGATTGGCGACGCCCAGTCCATCCCAGTACCCCGGACAGTAGAAGGGGGTGGTGGGCGCCGCATTACCGCTCTCCAGGCCGGCGGCCATGGTCACGATTTTGAAGACGGAGCCTAGCGGGTAGGCGCCTTGAGTGGCGCGATTGAGTAATGGGCGGGTTGGGTCGGTGAGAATGGTTTGCCGTTGCCAGGCAGCGGTGGGGCGGATGAAGATGTTGTTATCGAAGCCGGGGCCGCTGACCAGGGCGCGCAGGGCGCCGCTCTGCACATCCAGGGCGACTACGGCGCCCTGTTGGTTGCCTAAAAGCTGCTCGATCTGTTGTTGCCATTCGCGGTCTAGCGTCGTATGGAGCGCGCGCCCCTGTGCGGGGCGCCGTTCGGCGATGCCTTGCAGGTAGTCTCCTTCCGGGCCGACCAGATAGAGACGGCCCCCATTTTGCCCGGCCAGGATATCCTCTCCCCAGGCTTCCAAGCCGGCGATGCCGACTTGGGCGTCGCGCCGGTAGCCCAGCTGACGATATGCGCTGGCTGCATCGGCTGGGATCGGTGAAATCCAGCCGGTGATGTGGGAACCCACGCCGTCTAGCGGGTAGAGCCGGCCGGGACTCTCGCGGCGTTCAATGCCGGGGAGGCTGAGAGCTGCATCGTAGGCCAGGCTCTTTTCCCCGCTGATATCGCTGAGGGGAATGAACCAGTGCGCCGGCTGTCCGGCATACTCGGCCCGGATCTCCTCGCCGGTCATGCCCAGGATAGGCACCAGGGTGCTCAGCAGTACGGCCTCATCCTGAATTTCTCCCGGAATCACGCCGACGGTGACAATACTGCTAGGGATCGCCAGGCCAGCGCCATCGCGCGCGTAGATATTAGCTCTGGGCGGAACTTGGTATTCGAGCACAAAATTGTTGCCCTCCGCCAGCTCGGGCCAGATGGTGCTTCGTTGCCAATTGATCCACCATTGCCCTGCTTCACGCAGCAAGTTTAGCTGATTAGAACTCTGAAGATTGCCGAAGAGGGCGGTTTCCCAAGTGGTCTCAAACGTTATCCAGGCTTGGTTATCCTCTATGGTTAACTGCTGGGGCTGGGTGGTCACAGTGAGCGCGGTAGTGCTTTCTAGCGCCGTCTGATAGGCCTGCTCAAAATCCGCCAGCGATAAGCCAGCTTGCAGCGAGGGCGCGAGCAGGGAGTGCATCTCTGCGTAGGCGGCTCTCTCCCAGGCAGCGAGAAAGGCAGCGCCCACTGATTTAGGAGCTGCGAAATCCGTGGTTGGAGCGGCGGTGGGCAGCGCTGCGGTGACCGTAGGCGCAGGCGGAGTGGGGGAACCACATCCTCCCAGCAACACGCCGAGCAGGAAAATTAACCAGAAACGTGATTTCATAGGAGTATTCCTTTATCAGGTGCGGGGCATTGGTAACCGAAATGTTGGTAACAGAGAGCGGGGAGCTGCGGAGAAATCTCTATTCCCATAGAGTGCAGAAGCGCGGCGACGGCGCAGAGAGGCAATCCCACAACATTGGCGTAACAGCGCGCGAGCTCCTGTACGGGGTGAAAGCCCGTGTGTTGGATGGCGTAGCTGCCCGCTTTATCGAGGG
>DUEJ01000014.1 GCA_011192175.1 Thermoflexia bacterium | reverse complement strand
CAAGGCCAGCCCCAAGCCAGTGCCAGAGATACTGATGGTTTCCCGCCGTTTCACTCGATAGAATTTCTCGAATAAACGGAGTTGATCTTCTGCCGAGATCCCCAGCCCCGTATCAGCGACATACAGTACTACCTCCGCTTCGCGCTCGTTGACCGTCAATCCCACGCGCACCTCTCCCCCATCAGGGGTATACTTGATGGCATTATCAATCAAATTTCCCATAACCTGACGGAGCAAAACCCGATCGCCCATTACAGAATACGCACCTTCTGAAGGCTCCAAATGCAATGTGACGTTCTTCCCCAAAGCCCGCGCCCGCATAGAATCAACTGCTTCCAACATCACCAGCCCCAACCGGCACAGCTCTGTGGCAATACCTACTCCGGCCTCAATCCGGCGCAAATTAAGCAGATCATCAATCAAATCCCGCATCTGCCCAATGCCCTTGAGAATTCGCTGCATGTATTCTTGCTGCTTATCGTTTAACTCCCCCACCATTGTCAACATAGTCGTGTAGCCCTGAATAAAAGTGAGCGGTGCTCGCAAGTCGTGAGAAACGGTGGAGACAAACTCGGTCTTCATCTCATCCAATTCCTTGAAATGCGTTACGTCCCGCATCACCACCACGCGGCTTCCATCTTCCATCTCCGCAAGACTCTTGACGGGAGCCACACTGGCCACAAATACCCTCCCATCAGGCAATGCCACCTCCACAGTCGGGGGAACCGCTTGCTCGTCATAAGGACGCACTAAAACCGCTTTGAGCTGCCCTGGAATCTGCGCCACCTGTGCTACCGGGCGGCCATAAGCCAGCTCACTCAGTTTTAGAATACGCTGCGCAGCAGGGTTGATCAATAGTAATCGCTGCTCCTGGTCAGTAACCAGGATAGCATCCGTAGTGCTAGCCAGGATGGCGGACAAACGTTGACGTCCCCCTTCAGCCGCCTGGAAGAGTCGCGCATTCTCTACCAACACCGCAGCTTGACTGACCAGCGTAGTGAGGAAATTCATACGCGCCTCATCAAAAGCCGCCGGTTCGCTCGCCCCCACCCACATAACCGCGACCGTCTGCTGATGAATCCGCACCGGGAAGGCGACCAAACTGCGCAAGGTCTCGCTCAAAGAAGGCACGATATTTTCTCGCCGCAGATATTGGCTCACCAACGGCCCCTGCCGGCGCTGCAAGGCCGCAATCAGAGCTGTATCGACCTTCACAAACGCTGCATGTTCCGCTCCCACCGAAAATATCTGCCGCGAGTGCTCATCACTCTTCAGCACCACAAAGCGGGCGACAATGGCTTGCGTCTCCGCCAGCACCCCTTCCAAAATCAGCGGCACCCCCTTCCGCAACTCCAGAGTCGCAGAAACCGACTGGGCAACCTGCAAGAGAAGCGAGAGATCATTCAACCGGTCCCGCAACCGGCGGCGCATCAACTCGAAGGATCCGCCTAAACGCGCCACCTCGTCCTCCCCCAAAATATGCACCGGGGTTTCCAAATTCCCTTGTTCGATCCGATGGATCGCCTCGGAGAGAGTCTCCAGAGGACGAGTGATATGGGCAGCCAAAAGAGGGACGATCAGAGAGAGCAACACACCGGTCCCTAGTTGCACGTATAAAAGCGGATTGGAGATAAAAGTGGCGGCTTCCAAAACCACCGTGAAGGGCAACCGAATAACAACCGTAGTCCCGCGCACTATTTCGCGCAGATAAATCAGCACCCGGTTGCCATCCGGCCCGATATCCTCGTAAGCCTCACCAGTTGCCATCTGATAAAAGACTACGTTTGCATTAGGGTACCAGGGGCGTAACAAAGCATTCTGATCAGGGTGCGCAATAATTATATGGCGATCATCCAAGATAAAACCGGCTCCCTCGCCCCGCGTGCCCTGCAAGGTCTCTAAAACGCGCTTGGTACTAGGATTGATGCTAAAATCCACCCGTCCCAAGATGGCGCCAATAGCGCTCTCCCCGTCCTCCCCTAACAGCGGGTGAATGAACGTCAGACGCTGCTCGCCGGTGGAGAGAGCGGTCACATGCGTGGAACGCGATATTCCAAAGTCCAACGCTTGCGCAATCAATGCCTCCTCTTCCGCCGTCAACGGGGGCACAGAGGCCGCTACTGGCACCGCAGCCACTACCATGCCGCTAGCATCCACCAGCAACATCTCCTGGAAAAAAGGCACTACCCGACGGTCGATTTGCAATATCGCCACGCGGGTATCCGGCTCGCGCAAAGCCGGATTGGCAGAGAACTCCTCCAAGAGGTTAGCGCCAGTGTAGTAAAAATTAGCGGTACCGCTAGCCGCATTATCTGCACTCCGCGACATCTCCCCTAAGGCCTGTTGCCGAGCCAGAGAGATCGCCTGTTGCGTGACGGCCATAACCGAAAAAATAACACTCAATACCAGGAGCGGCACCAACGCAATCATTAAGCGCGCCCGCAACGAACGGCTAAAAATAGAGCTCTGATCAGAACGTTGGCCCGGACGCAGATGTGGAAAGAGCCGGAAGAACAAAGTGAAAATAATTCCTATTACCAAACCGTTCAACAACCAGAGCAACCCGGCATCACGAAAGGGAACAGCTGTATAATCAATTGCCAACAGGATCCCCAAGTGTATAGATTCGATCAGCCGATTTGAACTGAGCAATAACAAGGGGCCCACCGTGGCCACCACCGGGATAACCAGAGTCAGCCGTAAGAAATCGAAGAACCGCCCTCTGTATGGTTGATACCAGAGACTTCCTAACAACGCCCCCCAGGCAGCCAGAGCAAAAGTATCGGTCAAAATTTGCGGGGAAATCCAGGCACTGGTCACTCCCCCCCAGAGACCGGCGATTGCTCCTGGGCCTGGTCCCAACCAGAGGCTGAATACACTCACCACCAGCAACGTCAAGAGAGAAAGCGCCGGCGGGGAGCGGAGCACCGTGACTGGAGCAATAAACAGGGCGCCCGTCGCGGGGCGGGAAAGGATCAAACCAGCATTGGCGGGCAGCAGGAGCAAAAGGAACACCCCAAAAACAAACCCATCCTGGCGTCCCATCCGCCTAAAATCTTGGCGTCGCGTAAATAAGAACCAGGCCCAAAGAACCAAGTATACACCCAGGAGCATAAACCCGCCCCAAGACCCTGGATACATCAAAGAGAATTGGCCTGGCTGCCGCCAAATTTCAAACCTAACACCCATAATACACACCTACGCGGGGATATCAAAATACTGGGGAGAGCGAAACCCAGAAGCAATTATTAAACACTCATCCATAATACATCGGAACGCTAAGATTGGCAACTTGTCCGCTTGAAATTTTGGCCTCTTAAGCGTATAATCTGGTCAAACTGGGCCATCCCCTAGTAATTAATGAAGGAGCTATTAAACCATGCCATACACTATCCTGATCGTAGATGACGATATAGAAGCCTTACGCTTGGTCGGCTCGATGTTGGAGCGCAAAGGGTACAACATCCAGGCCGCATCTTCAGGAATGCAAGGATTGACCAGTGCCGTAGAAACGCAACCGGACCTTATCATCCTAGACATCATGATGCCCGGAATGGATGGGTACGAAGTAGCCAAAAAGCTACGCAATAACCCGCACACCACCAACACGCCGATCCTCTTCTTCACAGCTAAGAGTACGCTCTCGGACAAGATTGAGGGCTTCCAATCCGGCGGAGATGGCTATCTTACCAAGCCGATCCATCCTACCGAGCTAATAACGCGCGTGGAAGCCCTGTTGCAACGTACCGCCCGGCAGCAAAAAGTTGCCATCCCCCGTGGCAAAACCATCGCCTTCCTGCCGGTCAAGGGAGGCACCGGGAACAGTACCTTGGCGCTCAACACAGCTATCAGTCTTAGCCGTCAAGCCCCGGACAAGAAAGTTATCTTAGTGGAGTTTAAGGATGGCAGCGGGTCGCTGGCCCTGCAAGTAGGAAATTCCACGGACAAGGGTTTGCAAGAGCTCCTCGCCCACAAACCTATCCAGCTAACCCGCGAGGCCCTAGAAGGTCAAATGCTCCGTTATTCCACGGGGTTACATCTCCTCCCGGCCACCACCAACCCGGCGGGAACGGCTCCCCTCCTAACCAAAAAATTGGCGACTTCCTTGTACGCGCATCTCACCGCCAACTACGATTATTTACTATTTGATCTCCCCCCATCCGTTACTCCACCCGTCAGTGAACTCCTCCGGCAAGCTGACTACATTCTACTCTCCCTGGCGCCAGATAACATCACGCTTAAGCTGGCCCAAAAAATGCGCCACCAGCTCCAAAAGCTGAATATCGGAGAGTATAAAATCAAGCTGGCCCTCATCTACCGGGCCCATACGGCCTCCGCGATCACCCGCGAGCTAATAAAAGAGCAACTTCATCAAGACATCCTGGGAAGTATCCCCCCAGTGCCGGATCTAGCGCAAGAAAGTTGGACTACACGACGCCCCATGGTTACCGGGCACCCCCTGAGCTTGCTCTCACGCCAGGTGAAGATGCTGGTGGATGATATGCTAGAACAATTTTAACCTGCTACAGGCTTAACTCCTCGCTCTCTATCTCTCTCTGTGGTAAAATTTTTTATCTTTCACAAGGGAACTTAACAAGGAAAATTTATGAATTCATCGGAAGTATCTGTGCTCCGACAACGAATCAACACCCTGGAACAAATACTCGCTATCAGCCGGCAGCTCAACTCCACCCTAGAAATGCGCCCGCTATTACTGCGCATCGTCGAATCTGCGCGCGACATGACGGCGGCTGGCGCCGCCTCGATCCTGTTGGTGGAAAGCGAGAACACTTTGCGCTTCGCGGCTTTCTGTGGACCGAAAATCTCGGTGCTCAAGAGCGCCGCGGTGCCCATCAACAAGAGCCTGGCTGGCTGGGTAGTACAGCAAAAGCAAACTGCCATCGTGAACGATGCGGAATCCGATCCGCGTATGTACGATCTACAACCCCATAGCACCGTCCGTTCCATCATTGCCGTGCCGCTCTCTTTTGGCTCCCAAATTATCGGGGTATTGGAAGTGCTCACCCACCAACAAACTCACCATTTTACACCCTCGGACGTGGAGACTTTGGAGACGTTAGCCAGCATCGCCGCGGTAGCGGTACAGAACGCCCGGCTCTTCCAACAAAACGACTGGATCGCTGAAATTGTCCACGAGATACGCACACCGTTGACCTCCATCCTCGCTTATGCAGATTTATTAGAACGCCCCCAGCTTAACCGCGAACTAGGTCAGCAATTTATTCAGATCATCCAACAAGAAGCAGAACGGGTAGGAACACTGATCAATCAATTCCTGGATCTGGCACAGCTAGAATCCGGGCGCGTGACGATGGAAGAGAAAATCCTCTCCTTCCCCGCCATCATCACCCACGCAGCCAACGTACTCCGACCCAGAGCCGCCCAACGCGACATGCAAATCAACCAGCTCTGTCCACACGAGTTACCGCGCGTGACTGGGGATGCCCAACGCATTGAACAAGTGTTGCTCAACTTCCTCTCCAATGCTGTCAAATACGCAAACCCTCATACCACTATTGACCTGGTCTGCCAAGAGAAAGATGGCGAAGTGATAGTGAGCGTCACCGATCATGGAGCCGGCATCTCCGCAGAGCATCTCGCCCTGCTCTTCCAGAAATTCTCACGGCTGCCCGGCAGTGAAAAACACGCTACCGGCTCCGGGCTGGGACTCCATATCTCCCGTCAAATCATCGCCGCGCATCACGGCCGCATTTGGGCCACAAGCGCACTGGGGCAGGGCAGCACCTTTGCTTTCGCCCTTCCCTCTCGGACAAACAGCGTTCCGGAGCAACCGTAAAGGCTCGGGGAGCCAAGTCTCATTCTCTCCACAGATTCCTCATTCTAGCGCAGTAAAAAAGCGGTCTCCTAACCGCGCCGCAGCCCTTCCCCAGAAGCGTGGCGCGCAAGCATCAAGATATAAAATTCGCTTCAGCGTACTTTACAAACCCCCAACCTATGGTATCATCCCTTTACCTGTGAGCGCCATCGTGGCACTCTCGGGTTTTTTGTATTTCACCATGACAGCCACTCTGACCAAGCTGCTAAGTCATCGAGATATATTTCACAGCAACATCTAACAAGGAAAAATTAAATTTTATGAACCAACGCCCAGTCTACATCACAGAAGAAGGATACGCAACGCTAGAAACCAAACTCCAGCAGCTAAAACAAGTGCGGCGCAAAGAGGTGGCCGCCCGCTTGCACGAAGCGCTAGAAGAAGGTGATCTCATTGAGAACGCGGAACTGGAGGATGCCCGCCGTGAACAATCATTCGTCGAGGGCCAAATCCAAACCATTGAACACCAATTACACCATGCCGTTCTCATTAAAAACACCGCCCCCAAGGATATAGTCACCGTTGGCTGCCGCGTTACGATAGAAGAGGATGGCACTACCATCCCTGAAATTTACCACCTAGTCGGTTCCGCCGAGGCTGATCCCAAGCAAGGGAAAATTTCCAATGAATCACCTTTAGGAAAGGCTTTATTGAACAAACGGATTGGCGATAAAGCCATAGTGGCCGCCCCTGATGGCGACCTGGTCTTTAATATCCTCAGCATTGCGTAGTTCTACAATTGCTAACTCCAACATCCGATTTCTTAAAGAGATCGGATGTCTCTTATCAACAAAAGGGAAGAGAAAATGAAATTAAGCGACCTGGAGCAACACCGCTGGGAAAAATTGCAGGAGCTGCAAGCCGCCGGGATGCCTGGTTACCCCCATCGCATAGAACGTACCCATACTACCGCCGCAGCTATCCGCAGCTACGCAGAGCGTGAAGAGGAACAGCTGCCCGCCCCGACAGTCACCGTCGTCGGGCGTCTAGTCAGCATCCGCGTGATGGGAAAAATCGCCTTTGCCCACATCGAAGATGGAGCGGGAAGAATCCAACTCTTTTTGCGTCAGAACAAAATGGCTAAAGAGAGTTTCGCGCTCTTCAAGAAGACCTTTGACCTGGGTGATTTCGTAGCAGCGAGCGGCCCGCTACTGCGCACTCGCACTGGCGAGATCAGCGTGGAAGTACACGGTCTGCGGATGCTCAGCAAAGCGATCACCCCCCTCCCCCTCCCCAAAGAATATGCGGATGAGGAAGGACGCATTACCCGGCATGGCGCTTTCTCCGATGTGGACGAACGCTACCGGCAGCGATACGCTGATCTGGCAACCAACCCCGCAGTCCGGGAGATTTTCCGCACCCGCTCGCGCATGATCAGCGCGTTGCGCAGCTGGTTAGATAAGGAGGATTACCTGGAAGTCGAAACTCCCATTCTCCAACCAGTCTATGGAGGCGCCGCCGCCCGCCCCTTCACTACCTATCATAACCAGCTCAAGCAGGATCTTTACCTCCGTATCTCCTTCGAGCTCTATCTCAAGCGCCTGCTGGTGGGAATGTACGAGCGGGTCTATGAAATTGGCCGCGATTTCCGCAATGAAGGCGTCTCCTACAAACACAACCCCGAATTCACCCAACTGGAGCTCTATTGCGCTTATACCGATCTCGCCGGCATGATGACTACGGTAGAGCAATTGCTATCCCACGCGGCACAGGCAGTCTTGGGGGCTACGCAGCTCACCTACCAGGGTAACGACATTGATCTCCGCCCCCCTTGGCGACGAGTCTCGCTCCGTGAGCTCATCCACCAGCGGACCAGGATTGACTACATGTCCTACCATGAAGCGGACGAACTGCGGGCCGCGATGCGCGCGCGCGGCTATGAGGCCGCCACGAACGCCACTTGGGGCCATCTGGTGGACAATCTGCTCTCGGCGGTAGAACCGGAGCTGCTCCAACCCACTTTTGTCCATGACTACCCGGTGGAAATCTCACCGTTAGCTAAGCAAAAACCCACCGATCCCACCCACGTGGAGCGTTTCGAGCTCTTCATCGGGGGCATGGAGATAGGGAACGCTTTCACCGAGCTCAACGATCCCTTTGAACAGGAGAGACGCTTCTTGCAACAAAGCCACGCCAGCGAGGCAGGAGATGAAGAGGCCCACCCGCTAGATACAGATTACCTCCGCGCAATGAAATACGGGATGCCGCCCAACGGCGGGTTCGGACTAGGCGTGGATCGGCTGGCAATGCTCTTCACCGATTGCAGTTCCATCCGTGAGGTACTGCTCTACCCGCATCTGCGAGCGCGGGAATAAGGGGAGCCCGCTTACTGTTTCCCACGCACCTCGTCATCTAGCCGCTGATAAAAAGCCACCATGTAACGATCTCGCTCCTCCGCGATAGCCCGGCCAGTCAGAGTGTAAAGTCGCTCCTTGAGACGCGAGAGCTTCACGACAAATTCATGGACCGGCGTATGCGTCACTGGATCATCCCCCTCTTCGGCCCAACGTTCCGCGTTAATCTCGGCTAAAGGCGCCCACAACCGTTGTCTGTGCGCGCCTCCATAGGCGAAAGCCCGCGCCACTCCGATAGCTCCGATAGCATCCAGCTTATCCGCATCGAAGAGCACCTGCGCCTCTAAGGTCTCCGGGGCCGGAAGGGTACGAAAGCGATGCGCGGCGATCGCGTGCGTTACCGCCGTCACCCATACGCGTGGTTCTCCCGCGAGCAATTCACGCGCGCGGGCAGCCGCCCACGCTGCGTGATCTTCTCCTGCGGCCTGAGCTACCGCGCGACCCCAATCGTGCAACAAGGCCGCCGGACGCACCACTGCCAAATCCGCCCCTTCAGCGCGCGCGATACGTTCAGCCAATCGCCACACACGCAGAATGTGATCGAAATCATGCACGCTATCCGCCGCCTGATACAAACCCCGCGCCAGCTCTATGGTTATCTCCATCATGCCGCTCTCCTATTTAGCAATTACGCTCCCGCAACAAAAAACGGGCCTCACGGCCCGCAAAACAGTTACCACCTTAGTTGATATTAGGAAGTTTCGCTCACTAGGCAGCTAAACCGCGAATGGACGCCAATTTTAGTAGTTTTTGGCGTTCATTCGCGTGAATTAACGGTTAAAAAGTGTCGTTAGCGAAAGTCCTAGATATTATGGTAAGTAGATCAAAGGGTTCGTCGGATACTGATTATAGCGTATTTCAAAGTGCAAATGGGGACCCGTAGAGTTACCGGTACTTCCCAGCGCTCCGATGACCTGCCCGGTATAGACAGTCTGCCCGGTAGCAATGTAAAAATCACTCAGATGAGCATAATAGGTCTGGTACCCATTAGCATGATCTATCACCACCAGATAACCATAACCAATATCCGTCCATCCAGCGAAACTCACATATCCCGCGTCAGCGGCCTTGATCGCCGTGCCGACGTTATTCGCGATATCAATAGCTCGATGCCCCCACCAATATCCTTGACTAAGCCAGCCACTCACGGGCCAAGAGAAGATCCCTGCCCCGACGATTTCCTCAGACACCACACCCGTATAAGCCGTTACCTGCTGTCGCTCGTAAGGCTTCGTGCCATTAGGTACAATTACCCGGCTTCCCACCGCTAACTCCCCCGCGGCGGGCAATTTATTGAATTGGCAGCCAGTGATATCCCGTACTGAAACCTTATAATCTTCAGCCAACGCTTCGAGCGTATCCCCTTCTGCCACCGTATGATAAACCCCATCTAACGGCAAGATAAACAATTCCTGTCCTAACTTCAACAGATCAGGGGATTTCTCAAGAGAGGGATTTGACCACATAATCGTGGTTGGTTGCAGCGCAAAATCCTCGGCGATGGATTCGGTAGTATCACCAGGCTGCACTTGATAAATTACCACTTCCAAACGAGGGCGATCGGGGATAGCTGTATGTGGTTTGGGCTGGCGAGGAATCAGTCCACTGGAGCTAGCACGATAATAAGCGCGCGTGGAAGTCGTCGCCCCGTGGCTACTAGTCGCTTGCCCAATTAGGGGATGCGTCTCCAGTGAATTAGCCGCTTCGGAGGAAACGCCCAGAGGAGCGGAAAAATGCAGGCTCCCACCACCCCAAATCAACAATGCCACGAGGAAAACCGCCAGATGCGCTGCGAAACGGCTCAACAATGGTCGCTGCCCATGCCGGTCCGCATTCCACCGCCAAATCTTGGCCGCAAAAAGAGCGATGGCCTGGGTCAAAATTCGCCCATGCCACACCTCCGGCTCTCGCACCTCCACCAATCCCGTCATAGTCCTTACGGTTGATAGAAAACCGGATTCTGAGGTACGCCGCCTTTACGGATTTCAAAATGCAAATGCGGCCCCGTTGACCAACCGGTCGTACCACAAGGCCCCACCACACTCCCCTGGTAGACTGCTTGCCCACAACTCACCCAAACCGAATCCAGGTGTGCATAGTAAGTCATAAAACCATTACCATGATCAATCCTCACCAGATTGCCATATCCACTGGCCCAACCGGCATAGACAACCACCCCATTATCAGCCGCATAGATAGCATCGCCCAAATGACAGCGATAATCCAATCCATTATGTCGCGGGTTAACCGGATCACGAAAAACATATCCCGAGACGGCATAAGAGCCGGTAGGCAAAATAAACCAACCATTGGCTCCTGGCCCACTCACACTCACATTGCCACAAAAGCCGTAGCTATAATTGGCCGAGGCCACACCCGACTGTGCCGGCGGCGGCGGTGGTTCCCAATCGAAATCCTCGCCAATACCCTCGGGGATAACTAAGAGCTGTCCTTCTCGAAGTGTATCTCCACGCTCCAAATTATTCCAGCTGTTGTAAATTGCCGCCGTGGGTACCTCGTAATCCTCGGCGATGCTCGCCACCGATTCTCCCGCTCCAACGGTATGGTAAGCTCCATCCACAGGTGAAATATCCAACGTCAACCCGGGCTGCAACAACCAGGGAGCGCCTTGCAGAGTCTCCATGTTGGACCAAACAATGGTCGCTGGAGTAAGTCCAAAGCGCTCCGCTATCCCCCACACGGTATCATTGATCTGAACAGTGTAAGTTATCACCTCCAAGCGTAAGCGCTCCGGGATTTCAGTGTAAGGTAAAGCCTTTCTGGCAATGGCTTCCTGTACTGGAGTCTGCCAAGAAATTGGGTCGCCAGCAGCGGTAAAAGTAGGAGTAGCCACCGGTTCTGCCACTGCCGGCAAAGAGGGGAGCGGCCCACTGGCCGCGAGACCATTAGCAAAAGAGATATGTTGAAGAAAAACTAAGAGGAACGCCAACGCTATCATTGCCAAGTGAGCGCTATAACGTCCCAATAACGAAACTACAACCTGACGATCACCGAGTAACCGCCAAGACCATACAACAAATTTCCTCAAAGCATTAGCCATATTTCCGAGACTCCTCGTACCCATAGCTGTAGCTTTTGTAAAAGACTTTTCTATTTCACCCATAAATTGGTTGCGCCTTGACGCAACATAGCCATTATAGCACCAGAAAAGAGGATTTGCAAATGCAGCCGCCGGTCATCCAGGGCAATCGCATTTGACCGCTTCTGGGGACGCTGTCCCTGAAAACACCCCGAAAACAGGCCCTCAGTGGGGCAAAATCTTCAGCCAAGCAGTGTTTCTGGCCCTCAAATGGGAGCTGGTTTTCTATATGCGATTGCCCTGGCCGGTCATCGCAGGGCAATCAGGGAACCGAACATGAACAGCATCAAATAGCGTACAAAGTCAAGCTTTCATCCTCATTCAGCTCTACCAGAGAGCGGCCTAGTTACGGAGCTGCTGTTTCAATCCCCTGAAAGTTCTGTGCGAACCGCAGATTCGCTTCCCGCAGAGCGCTTTCGGGATCAACTTTCAACCACCGGGCCCAATCCACCAGCGCAAAAAGCAACTCGCCTAATTGAATGGCTTGCACTTCTGAGCGAGCGTCTTCCAAGCCGGCCAAGAGCTCACACATCCGCACCTGTAGTGTCTTGATGTCTGGTTTAAAACCTACATGCTTAGCGCGATTGCCATAATCATACGCCTGCGTGAGCGCGGGTAGCGATTTGGGAACCCCGTCCAGCAGCGAACGCTCCGTCTGGCCTTGCTCCTCCCGTTCCTGCCGCTTGAGGGTCTCCCAATTCAGACAAACCTCGGCTGCATCTTCCACCTCCACCTCGCCCCACACATGCGGATGGCGATATCGCAACTTGGCGTTAATGCCTGCAATAATGTCCGCCATCCGAAATTCTCCGTACTCCGTAGCGATCTGCGCGTGCAGAACCACCTGCAGTAATAAATCTCCCAATTCCTCCTGCAAAGCGGCCTCGTCACCGCGATCAATAGCCTCCAGCACCTCATAAGTCTCCTCCAATAAGTTATCACGAAGGCTTTTATGTGTCTGCTGCCGGTCCCAGGGGCAACCTTCGGGGGCGCGCAAGCGCGCGATGGTAGCCTGGAGAACCTCAAAACTACAATTGTAAACCGGTAAAGGCGGCACGTAGAGGGCGCTTAATAAACCCACCGGGAGTCTATCCAATTCATACAATGGTAACCGCCGGAGCTGCTGCGCTGTAGTTCCCGCCCCATCAACCAGCACAACCTCATGTTCATCCGGATATTGATTCATCAGAGTCATCTTCAGCTCAGAGGCCACCGCTTGGCTGTAAATCTGCCCGATCAGGGCTGGGAAATCAGGGTTTAACGGAGGGTGTTGTAAGGCCATCACGGCTAGGGCATCCATAATCTGCAAGCCATTCAACGCATCCACCTCTAGCGCGGTCAGAACTTGTTCGATGAAACTTATTCCGGCCACCACCTGCGTAGATATACCGGCTGCACGCGCATCACGCAAAATTTGGAGCACGGCCGACTCTCCCACCAGCGGATGTCCTGGGACTGCGTAGATTACTCCCTGCTCGCGCCTCCCTAGCTCCAACACCTCAGTCACAATCCGCATGTAAACTTGCTCAAAAGTTGCCTCCTCTTCGTAACAGGCGTCAAAAGTAAATAATGGTATTCGTTCAGGAAGCTCTTCAATCCCTGGATGGTGCAATGTACGGAGCCAGATTTCATCAGCGCCCGTTAATACCTGCCAAGCTTCTCGCGTAAGATATTGAGCCCCACCTGGCCCTAGCCCCACGATAGTAATTTGCGGCATCGTTACCTCCCTATTTGCCCCGTCCGTCAATCGTAATTATAAAAAACGCCACCCGTGAGGATAGCGTCCGTGAGCTCTTGCAACTATCGTAAAAACAAAATGACAGGTAGATGATAAATCATCTACCTGTCCATTGTGCAATCCACTTAAAAAGCAAATTCAGTATAGCAAGCTTAGCGCTTGGTGTATTGAGTCGCTCTGCGCGCGCCCCGTAGACCGGGTTTTTTGCGCTCTTTTTCGCGCGCGTCACGCGTCAAGAAACCGGCCTTCCGTAAAACAGGTCGTAATTCCGGATCGTACTTCAACAGCGCGCGCGCCGTCCCCAATAACACGGCCTCGGACTGCCCTGTAATCCCGCCACCTTTCACCTGCACAGTAACGTCAAAAAGTTCCTCGGTTTGCGTAACTTTGAAGGAAGATACCACATGCCGCCAATCAAACTGACGCCCAAAGTATTCCTGGTAGTTCTTCCCGTTTATCAATATTTGACCTTCTCCACCGTGATAGATACGCACACGTGCGGTAGCTCGTTTCCGACGTCCTAAACCTTCATAATAGCGTCTCTCTGCCATTCTCAACTCCTTACAATTCCAGTGGCTGGGGTTGTTGTGCCTGATGCGGGTGTTCCGAACCAGTATACACTTTCAACTTCTTGAGTATTTTACGCCCCAAGACATTATGTGGTAACATGCCCTTGACGGCCTTCTTGATTACTTGATCCGAAGATCTTTCCATCATCTGCCGCAAAGTCATCTCTTTCAAGCCGCTAGGGTACCCAGAAAAACGATAATACTTCTTTTGATCCAATTTACGGCCAGTCACTTCTATTTTCGAGGCATTGATAACAATAACGTAATCGCCGCTATCAACATGTGGCGTATACTGTGGTTTATGTTTCCCCCGCAAAATATGAGCGATTTCAGTGGCTAAACGACCCAAGGTCTGACCGGTAGCATCCACGATATACCAAGCATGTGAAATTTCATCAGTCTTAGCCATATATGTTTTTTCTATTTTTATATTCTTCACTTTAATTACTCCCTCTAATAGAACAGTGCTTTCTACTGATCAAACCTCAAAACCGCAAACATAAAATTCAATAGATCACGGCTCTGAGTGTCAGTCCTTGCGCTGCCACAGCCGGCCCAGCGTTACGCCGCTCCCCAGTCCACAGCATCTCTTGAAATTTTTCCGCCCTCAAGGAATTATAACCTACCCGTAACATTGTCCCTACCAAAATGCGCACCATTCGATACAGAAAGGCATTAGCTACAATATCAAAGATCAGCCAATCATCTATCCGCTGCCAAGCTGCCTCAAAAACCTCGCGGATTGTGACATCCCCTTGCGGAGGTGAGCCGAAAGCTCCGAAATCATGTATCCCCAGTAAAGCCTCTGCCGCTCGCTGCATAGCTGGAACGGAGAGCTTCCCAGGTACATGTAAGCTGTAACGACTAACCAAGGGATTGCGGACTGCCGCACGATATATTCTATAGCGATAGCTTCTCCGCACCGCATCAAAGCGTGGGTGGAAATCCCGCGCCACTCGTTCCAGTTTTTTAATCGCTATCTGCTTAGGAAGCAACGCATTCATGCCCCGGTGAAGATCTCCAAGACTATGCCGCCAAATCGGATCAAAGGCAATTACCTGTCCCTCAGCATGCACTCCCGCGTCCGTGCGTCCCGCCGCCAGAATCCGGGTTGGAACTGTGGTTAATTGTGTTAAAACCCGCTCCAATTCTCCCTGTATAGTAGGGACATCCTCTTGTATCTGGAATCCCCTATATTCGGTCCCATCGTAAGCAACGATGGCCTGCACCCGCATCGATCATTCCTTTTCTACCAACTCTAAAAGCACCATGGGCGCGGCGTCCCCTTTACGCATTCCCAATTTGAGCATACGTGTGTACCCACCGGGCCGATCCATATAACGCGGAGCAATCTCATCAAAGAGCTTACCCACAAGCTTGCGATCGTTGTTTAACTGCGCCGCCGCCATACGCCGAGCATGGACTCCCTGAGCGGGGTTTTCCACTTCGGCTCTTAGTCCTCGCTTGGCACGTGTGATCAACTTCTCCGCCTGTCCACGCATAGACTCAGCTTTAGCCCGCGTTGTACGAATCCGCCCATGAGTAAAAAGTGCAATCACAAGATTGCGGCGCAATGCTTTGCGATGAGCGGTTGAACGACTTAATTTTTTTCCCGCGACACGATGTCGCATCCTAGACCTCCTGCCTTAATTCAAGCTCCGCTTCTTTCCCGTCGCTTTCCTCGTTAGATTCTTCAAGTTCTTCCCCGAGCTCTTTATCGAACTCCGCGGTATCTTCCTTATTCTCGGCTGTGAAGAACTCGGATTCAATTAAATTCTCTTTTAGCTCTTCAAGAGATTTCTCCCCAAAATTACGAATAGCGAGCAAAGCATCATTGCCACCGTGCTTCAACATCTCCAAAATTTCTCCAACGTTGGAAATCCCCGTGCGCTTGAGTGCATTGTATACTCGGATTCCTAGCGCCAAATCTTCAATAGGAGTCGCATAAGCTCGTTCGGGGATGTGATCCTCTGCCAACCCCTTCTCGACATCGATTACCTCAAGAGCGACCTCTGCTCCAGCCACCAACCGCAGGTGTTTAACCAAGATGCCCGCAGCCTGTTTCAGTGCCTCTAAGGGGACAATACAACCATCGGTCCAGATTTCTATCGTCAGTCGATCGTAATTGGTATGTTGTCCCACACGGGCTGGCTCCACTTCAAAAGCCACCCTCCGCACAGGATCAAAAATCGCATCAACCGGCAAATAACCCACCGGCATCCGTTCACGCTCTCCTGCGGGTAAATAACCCCGTCCTTTTTCAACAGTAAATTCAAAATCTAACTGCGCATCATCACCATCAACAGTGAACAAGTAAAGATCGGAGTTAATAATCTCTATTTCCGCCGGCGCCATAATATCACCTGCGGTCACCACCCCTTCACCTTCGACACGCAAAGTCATATACTGTGTATTCTCACCCTGCATGCTCAAGCGGACTTGCTTGAGTTGCAACATTACCTGAAGAACATCTTCCCGAACACCAGGGATAGCTGCATATTCATGGGGAGTATCCGTAAGCCGCATCGAAGTGATGGCCGCCCCCTCCAACGAGGAGAGCAACACCCGTCGCAACGAATTCCCCAATGTTACCCCATACCCACTCTCCATGGGGCCGATAATATAACGGCCATACTTGGCAGTGGTTACCCCCACTTCAACTTTGGGCAGAACTGGCGCTGTTAGTACCACGTCGCCTCCTGTCTGCTTACCGTGAGTAAAACTCAACGATTAACTGTTCCTGCACCAACACTTCGATTTCCTCACGTGTTGGCAAATTCACCAACCGCCCCAGGAGCTCGCCCACATCCAGGCTCAACCATTGAGGAACAGCAACGGCCCCCAACAACTCCTTTCGAGTCTTGAAGAAGGATGCTGACCGGCTCTCAGGACGCACAGACACCATCATACCCGGTTTTACCGCAAATGACGGGATGTCAGTCTTGCGCCCGTCAATCATAAAGTGGCCATGCCCCACTAATTGGCGTGCTTGCGCTCTGGAATCAGCAAATCCCAGCCGATAAACCACATTATCCAAGCGCGTTTCCAATAACATCAACAGGTTTTCACCGGTAAGACCAGGTAGCCGCTCTGCTTCGCGGAAATAACGTCGGAACTGCCGCTCTAAAACCCCATAGATACGACGAACCTTTTGTTTCTCACGCAGTTGGACCGCATAGTTAGAGATCCTCTGGTGGCGGAAAGAAGCCGCCCGCCCATGTTGCCCCGGCGGATACGAACGTTTCTCAAACGGACATTTGTCGGTATAACATTTCTGGCCTTTAAGAAAGAGTTTCTGGCCTTCACGGCGGCAAAGTTTGCACGAAGGGCCTAAATATCTTGCCATAAATTATCTCCTATTTCTTCTTTATACGCGTCGCTTTTTGGATGGGCGACAACCATTATGCGGAATCGGTGTGCGATCCACAATGGAACGTACACGAATGCCAGTGCCTGCGATAGCGCGCAACGAAGCTTCACGACCCGGCCCGGCACCCTTAACAAAAAGATCTACCTCCTGCAGACCCTCAGTCGCCATCGCCTCCTGCATAACTTTTTCCGCCGCCAAGCGCGCCGCAAAAGCCGTGCTCTTTCGCGTTCCTTTGAAGCCCATCTTACCCGCACTACTCCACCGCACAACATTTCCCTGGGGATCCGTTACAGTAACAATGATATTATTAAATGTCGTATGAATATAAACACGCCCTCGAGGCACATTACGCTTCACGCGACGAGTCTTTCGCGATTTCTGCTCGCGACGTTTTTTTACCATAAATCCTCCTGATCTTTTTACATGCGACATCACTGCTGTTGACCACCAGCAATGCCACACATTCCGCCTCTACTATTTTTTCTTCATCCCACGGTTTCGACCACGACCCGCCACCGTCTTTTTACGGCCTTTTCTGGTGCGCGCGTTAGTCCGCGTGCGCTGTCCGCGCACAGGAAGACTACGGCGATGGCGTAATCCTCGATAACTGCCGATTTCAATCAATCGTTTTATGTTCCGCCCCACCTCGCGCCGCAGATCACCTTCTACGACCAGTTCCTGATCAATAACCGCCCGTAAAAGAGCGATATCCCTCTCTGAAAGATCTCTTACCCGTTTATCAGGATCAATCTGCGTTTTTTCCAAAAGATCATTGCTTGTTACTCGACCAATGCCGTAGATATAGGTCAAACCAATTTCCACGCGCTTCTCTCGAGGTAGGTCTACGCCCGCAATACGTGCCATACACTTCCTCCACCCTCTTAAACTCTAATTCAAATAAACCGCTCTACCCTTGTCGCTGTTTGTGCTTCGGATTCTCACAAATCACCCGCACCACCCCACGCCGTTTAATAATTTTGCATTTAGGACAACGCCGCTTCACAGATGGTGATACCTTCATGCTGTTACCCTCCTCACCCTGTACCACTAACTACAAGGTCTATCACTCCCCAACCACTTTATTCTTCATCTCCAAACCATAATTATCAAAGATACCGAATAATGGTTATTCGTAAACCAAGACCGCATGATACCCGCTTTTATCAGTTTGACAAGCTTCCTAGACTTCAATTATCGCAAGAAACCATCGTAGTGACGCATCAACAATTGCGCTTCCAGCTGGCGCATCGTATCTACTACCACGCCTACGACAATCAAAAGCCCGGAGCTGCCAATTACCATCACATTGACACTCGTGAAAAATCTGACAATGAAGGGTAAAACCGCTACGCCTCCCAGGAAAAGAGCTCCAACCAACGTGATCCGGCGGTAAACACCATTGATGAACGCTTCTGTTCTACGCCCAGGGCGTACACCCGGAATGAAGCCTCCCTGTCTTTGCAAGGACTCCGGTAAATTTTGCTGTTGCACCATCACATCAGTGTAGAAGTAAGTGAATCCAACCACGGCCGCAAAATAAAGCGGCGTATACCATGGATTCGAACCACTGAAGAATCCCATCACCCCCGTCGCAAAATCTCGCACCCCCGGATTAGTGCTCCCCACAAAGAATTGCGCAATTACTGCTGGGAAAGAGAGAATGGACTGCGCAAAGATCAAGGGGATCATCCCTGCCGTATTAACCTTCAGCGGAATGTAAGTGCTTCCCCCACCATACATTTTCATTCCGCGTACCCGTTTGCCATACTGCACGCGGATACGACGTTCTCCTTCCTGCACGTAAACGATGACTAAGATGGTCAGAATGGTAAGAATCAAAAAGAGCGCAATGCCCAAAATACGATCCTCAGTAGCCCATATCTGCGCTAGATTCGAGGGAACTCGCGAAACGATACCTCCGAAGATAATCAATGAGAGACCATTTCCAATCCCCTGTTCAGTAATCAACTCGCCTAGCCACACGGCGAACATAGTCCCGGCAGTCATAGTTAGCAGAACAGTGATAGTAGAAAGCACTTGCCCACTTCCAAAACCAAATTCAGGCAACACATTAGACGCTGCGGTAAGCGATTGCGCTAATCCAAAAGAGTATAAGAATGCCAAAGGGACAGTCAGATAAAAAACCCACTGGTTCATCTTCCGCTGGCCCTCTTCACCCTCATCCTTGATCATCTGTTCAAGTCTTGGAAAAATAGGTAATAGCAACTGCACAACGATTGAAGAGGTCACGTAAGGTGAAACTCCCGCCGCCAATACAGAAAAATTTGCTACGGCACCACCAGAGAGCATATCCAACAAATTGATCAGCTGCCCCGTGGCTGACCCTCCGGAAAGGATCTGCTGCAAGGCCTCACGATCCACTCCCGGTACCGGGATATTGGATGTCAAACGATAAATTATCAGAATTAGCAGAGTATAAAGCAAGCGTCGCCGCAAATCTGGCAATCTTAATGCTTTACGCAGGGCTTCAATCATTTTAATTCCTCCTCCACTAAACTGAGTTAGCGAGTACGGTAGCCGCCTCGCTTCCAGGGCAATAATTCAACTGTGCCACCAGCGGCTTCAATTTTAGCGCGCGCACTCTTGGAAATCCGATGCGCCTGCACCGCCACGGGGATATCAATTTCCCCATCACCCAAGATAACTACCAGCTCTTTTTCATTCCTGATCAATCCTTGTGCCACTAACGCGGACAAGGTAATCACATCTCCCGTCGTAAACAATACTGAGAGCTCATAGACATTCACCGGCTGAAATTTAACCCTCCAAGGATCGGAAAACCCCTGCCCCCGCACAAAAGGGAGCTTGCGCACGAGAGGTAATTGTCCACCTTCAAAATAAGGTTTAACACCACCACCCGCACGAGAATTTTGACCTTTGGTCCCACGACCAGCGGTCTTACCTTGTCCGGCTGCTATACCACGCCCGACCCTCTTCCGCCGCTTAGTTGAACCAGGAGCAGGTTTTAGATCATGTAACTTCATACTATATCCTCCAACCACAACCCCACTATGCCGCGGGATTGACGATTTCCTCAACTTGAACCAAATGAGAGACCTTAAATATCATCCCGCGAATAGCATCATTAGCCGGTCGCTCCACAACTTGATTGATTTTGCGTAAACCCAAGGCGCGCACTGTACGTTTCTGGCGCACCGAGTAGCCAATTGGGCTACGCACTAATTTGATTTTTAGCCGGCCCTGTTCAGCCATCAGCTCTCACTCCTTCGCCAGAAAGGCATCACGCGAGCTTCTGGTACACCCCGGTCCCGCGCTACCTCTTCGACACTCCGCATCTGCTTCAGTGCATCCCAAGTTGCCTGAATAACATTAATTTGCTTGGCACTGCCTAGTGATTTAGTTAGCACATCATGTACCCCAGCGGCTTCCAAGACTGCGCGCGCCGGGCCGCCTGCAATCACACCAGTCCCGGGAGTGGCCGGACGCACTAACACACGCGCCCGACTACATTCGCCTACTGCCTCGTGCGGAACCGTAGTCCCCTCCAGCACAACAGAGACCATATCCCGCCGCGCACGCTCAGTGGCTTTACCAATGGCTTCGGGGACCTTAGGAGCTTTGCCGATTCCCACGCCCACCTCACCCTTATTGTTTCCGACCACCGCTACCACACGAAAATGGAAAGCACGTCCACCTTTCACTACCTTGGAGACGCGTGTAATATCGACTACCCGCTCATCCAGTTCTGACACCTCTTCACGCCTATTTTGTCGACTCATTTTTCCTCCTGCCATTTTCATCCAATGGCACTTCAGAAATCCAGGCCAGCCTTGCGGGCCGCCTCGGCCAACGCTTTCACGCGACCATGGAATTTATATCCAGCCCGGTCAAAAACAACCTGCTTAATTCCTTTTGCCAATGCCCGTTCTGCCAGCAATTGACCTACAACCCGCGCCTCTTCAACCTTAGTCAGCTCAGCAGTCAGCCGAATTCCCTTATCCATCGTTGAAGCGGCAGCTAACGTATACCCCACCGTATCATCAATAATTTGAGCATAAATATGATTCAAACTACGAAAGACATTCAGACGGGGACGTTCTGACGTCCCAGACACTTTCTTACGAACGTGCAAACGACGTCGCTCTCGGGCTCTACTACGATTACCCCCTGGTTTCATTATTCATCCATCCTTTTAATTACCCTCGGCACCACGTACAATTAAAACTAGATCGCCTTACCAGCCTTACCAGCCTTACGCCGCACTTTCTCACCAACATAGCGAATCCCCTTACCCAGGTAGGGTTCCACTGGCCGCCAATGGCGGATTTCGGCCGCCAGTTGCCCGACTAGCTGCTTATCAGCACCCTTGACAACAATGGTATTAGCACGTGGATTCACCTCAAACACCAGTCCTTCTGGCGGCACAATCTCTACCGGATGCGAAAACCCCAACGTCATGACCAACGTTTCTCCACGCTTCTCAGCACGGTATCCGGTGCCATGGATTTCCAGAGCCTTCTGGTAACCTTTGAAGACACCTTGTACCATATTATTGATTAGCGCGCGAGTCAAACCATGGATAGCCTTTGACTTGCGCTCATCATCAGGACGCTCCACGTACACAACTTTCTCTTTCAAAAAAATTTTCATCTCTGAAGAGAAAGTTTGTGTCAGCTTCCCTTGGGGACCGCTTACCGTTACGTTTGTCCCCACAATATCCACCTCAACTCCGGATGGGACCGGAATCGGCATTTTACCAATTCGAGACATTCTGTACCTCCAAATTAGCCCGTCAGTTGCCTGGGCAGTCAACCAGCCCTTCAGAATTGAAAGCTAAATAGCTACACGGTTGCACAGCTTTTTCTGTACGCTTTCAACTTGATCCGCGGAAGTTAACTACGCAACTACCAAACGTGGCAAATAACTTCCCCGCCAACGTTTAGACGTCGGGACTGTTGTCCTGTAATAACCCCTTTGGGAGTGGTAAGAATAGCGATGCCCATACCACTACGCACCCAGGGAATCTGCTCGACTGAAGCATAAATACGCCGCCCTGGCTTACTCACCCGCTTCAAACCGGTGATCACCGAGCGTTGCTCTTTACGTTTCCCCACGTACTTCAACTTGATATATAGAGTGGCTTGCGGTTTTTCTTGTTCCTCGACCACCTTGTAATCCTCAATGTACCCTTCATCCCGCAAGACTTTGGCGATTGCCACCTTCATCTTGGACATGGGCATGGCAACAGTACTGTGTCGCACCATTAAGGCGTTACGAATCCGAGTCAACATATCGGCAATTGAATCTGTCATTATCTCAACCTCACTACCAACTTGCCTTTTTTAAACCGGGAATCTTACCCTCTAACGCCATTTCTCGCAAGCAAATTCTGCAGAGTCCAAAGCGACGATAGTAACCGCGTGGACGACCACAACGGCTACAACGGTTACGCACTCGCACTTTATACTTGCGCCGAGTTTCCCGAATCGGCATCGATGTTTTCGCCATATTATTTTACCTCTCTACCCTACTGTATTTCCACGATCACCGCTGGCGGAAAGGCATACCTAACATCGTCAATAGACGGTAGGCTTCCTCATCTGTTTCAGCGGATGTGTTAATACTTATCTCAAAACCCCTGACTTTATCAATCTGATCATAATCAATTTCCGGGAAGAGTAATTGCTCACGCAAACCCAGAGTATAGTTACCTCGCCCATCAAATTTATCGGGAACTCCCCGAAAGTCCCTAGTGCGCGGCAACGCGATATTTATCAAGCGATCCAAAAAGGCCCACATGCGCTTACCGCGTAAGGTTACCTTCACCCCTATTGGTTGCCCCGCCCGCAATTTGAAAGCCGCAATCGATTTACGGGCCTTAATTACCACTGGCTGTTGCCCGGTAATCGTGGCTAAATCGCGCACAGCGTAATCAATTGATTTGGGATTATCCAGAGCTTCCCCCATGCCCACATTGAGCACCATCTTCCGAATGCGCGGCACTTGCATCACGCTATCATAACCAAACTCGGCCATCAATGCCGGCACTATTTCTTCCTCGTACCGTTTCTTCAGCTCAGGCATATCTCACACTCCTTTAGTCAATGGCTCCACCGCATTTACGGCAGACCCTTACTTTATGACCATCATCCAACAGAGTAAAACCAACCCGCACCGGGGCGTCACAATGCTGACAGATGGGCATCACCTTAGAAGTATAAATCGGAGCCTCGAACTTAATGCGCCCCGCCTGCATCTGAGACCGCCCCGCGCGTACCGGGCGTTGATGCTTGGTAACAATGGCGACGTTGGAAACGACTACGCGATCCTCTTTAGACAACACGCGCAAGACTTCTCCCCGCACTCCACGGTAGTTCCCGGAAATCACTTCAACTTTATCACCTTTCTTAATCCGCTTCATCTTATTAAACCGCCTTATCCCTGCTCACAACACTTCCGGTGCCAGAGAGGCGATCTTTGCATAGCCTTTCTCGCGCAACTCACGGGCCACCGGCCCAAAAATACGAGTACCTCTAGGGTTAATCCCATTTTTATCTAGGATTACGGCCGCGTTCTCATCGAAACGGATATGAGAACCATCAGCGCGGTGATAACCTTGTGCCACCCGCACCACAACCGCTCGTACCACTTCTCCTTTTTTAACAGAAGAACTCGGACTAGCAGCTTTCACAGCTGCCACAATAATATCCCCCACAGAACCGTAGCGGCGCCGCGAGCCACCCAACACCTGAATGCAAAGAATTTCTTGTGCTCCTGTATTATCCGCAACTTTAAGACGTGTTTCGCTTTGAATCATAGTTAGCTCCTCACGTAACGTGTCTCAGAATCTCTTCGATATCCCAGCGCTTACGGCGGCTCCGGGGGCGCGATTCTACAATGCGCACTTTATCACCAACGCGGCAAGCATTTTCTTCGTCATGCGCCATATATTTTTTGGCCGAGCTAATTACCTTTTGGTATAGCTTATGCCGATAACGACGCTCCACCCGCACAACCACGGTTTTATCCATTTTATCGCTGGTCACTACTCCCACCAGCTGCTTACGTCGCTCTTTCATGCCGCACCTCCTACTTCATTTTGGAGCGGGGATGTCACTACCATCTCTGCCGCCAACTCACGTTCACGGAGAATGGTTAGGATGCGAGCGATGTCCTTTCGCACCCCACGAATAACATTCACATCCATCAAACTGCCATCATACCACTGCTGCCGCAGGTTGAACAGTTCCCGTCGGGTCTCCTGAAGGCGAAGCTGTAATTCCTCATTTGTTAATTCCCGTAACTCACTAGCTTGCATCACCTATTCTCCCATTGATTCGCCCAACCCTAGCCGTGTAATCACCTGGGTTCTAATGGGCATTTTATGCGCAGCTAAGCGCAGTGCCGCTAAAGCTATCTCGTCATTCACGCCGCTAATTTCAAACATGACCCGTCCTGGACGCACCACGGCCACCCATCGATCCACCACGCCCTTACCTTTTCCCATGCGCGATTCGGCCGGCTTTGCAGAGACCGATTTATCGGGGAAAATACGAATCCAATACTTTCCCCGCCGCCGCATGTGACGCACGATAGCCCGCCGCGCAGATTCGATCTGGCGCGCTGTTATCCAGGCAGGTTCCAATGCCTGCAACCCATAATCCCCAAAATCAACCTTCACACCACGGGACGCCTTCCCTTTCATGCGCCCGCGATGCTGCTTACGATATTTTACTCGTTTAGGCATCAACATAATCCCACCTCCTAACTATCCTGCACAGCTATTATTAGCTGGCCTTAGTAGTAGCTTCTGGAGCCAGGATATCGCCTTTATAAATCCAGACCCGCACGCCAATAAAGCCAGAAACCGTCCGCGCTTCTTGTAGCGCGTAGTCAATATCGGCCCGGAGGGTATGCAAAGGCACCCGCCCCTCACGTATCCACTCACGGCGTGTCATCTCAGAACCGGAAAGACGCCCTTTGCACATAATTTTAATGCCCTCTGCTCCAGCGCGCATCGCCTGACGCACCGCGCGTTTCATCGCCCGGTTATGATAAATTCGCTTCTCCAGTTGCGCCACGATGTTTTCAGCCACCAGCTTCGCATCCAGATCAGGATTCTTAATCTCACGTACATCAATGTGGACCCGTTTCCCAACTGTCAGCTTTTCCAATTTACTTCGTGTCTCTTTGACGTTCGAACCTTTACGGCCAATAGCAACGCCTGGCCGCGAGGTCCAAACAATCACCGAAACCTGATTGGGCGGGAAACGCTCAATCTCAACACGCGAGACCGCTGACTGATTATCTCTGGTATGAGATCGCATATCAGCATAGACTATCTCCCGAATTTTGCGATCTTCCTCTAAGAACTTAACGTAGTCACGTCCTTCAGCATACCACCGGGACTTCCAACCCCGGATAATGCCCAGACGAAAACCGTAGGGATGAACTTTACGACCCAAGATTCGCCTCCTTACCTAACCTACTCAAACCGCTCTTCAAGAACGACGGTAATATGTGAGGAGCGCTTACGGATAGGTTTATATCGTCCCCGACCGCCCCAGCGCGCACGCCAGCCTTTGCCAGGCATAACGCCGGAACCTGCATCGGCCATCAGTTGCACAATATACAAACTATCTGTATCTAACCCCTTGACCTCTGCATTTGCCATAGCGGAACGCACTAACTTCGCCACAGGCATCGCGGCAGCATGGGGCATCTCCTTCAACATATAAAGCGCTTGCTGCGCCTTCATACCCCGAAACGGGGATAAAATCCGCCGCACCTTGCGAGGCGCCATATGAACATGTTTAACCTGCGCTCGAACTCTCTCTGCCATAATTTTTACTCCGCCCCTACTATATACCGGGGATCTTAGATTTGCGCTCTTTCTCTTCAGCAGCCGAACCACGCTTACTGTGACCCCGGAAGAGCCGCGTGGGCGCAAATTCACCCAAACGGTGTCCCACCATATTCTCTGTAACGTAGATGGGAACATGACGCCGACCATCATGTACGGCAATCGTATGTCCTACCATCTGCGGGAATATGACGGAGGCCCGTGACCAAGTACGAATAACCCGCTTCTGCCCGGCACGATTCATTTCTTCAATTTTTTTCAATAATTTCGGGCTAATATACGGCCCTTTTTTCAGAGAACGCGACATTTACTTACCTCCCGTTTACCTTTCGCGGCCTTTCCGCCGACGGCGCACAATGTACTTATCCGTCGCGAGGTTGTGCCGGGTCTTACGTCCCAGTGTGTACCACCCCCACGGGGATTTAGGACCAGGCATCCCAATCGGGGAACGCCCTTCGCCACCACCATGGGGATGGTCACGCGGCGAGCGCGCCGAACCACGAACCGTCGGGCGCCAGCCACGCCAACGCTTTCGACCGGCTTTCCCCAACTTGACATTAGCATGTTCAACGTTGCCTACCTGTCCAATGGTGGCCAAACATTCCTTGCGTACTCGCCGCAACTCAGTGCTGGGTAGACGCAATATCACGTAGTCGCCTTCACGCCCCACCACCCGTGCCACCACGCCGGCCGCACGGGCCAACTGTCCTCCGCGACCAGGATAAAGCTCCACGTTATGCACCGTGGTGCCTACCGAGATATTAGCCAACGGAGTAGCATTACCGACATTCAACTCCACCGGCCCCTTATCGCTGATAACCTTATCACCGACTTTCAACCCCAAGGGAGCAATAATGTAACGTTTCTCACCATCAGCGTAGACTAACAACGCAATCCGCGCCGAGCGGTTGGGATCATACTCAATACTATCCACGCGGGCAGGGATACCAAATTTATTCCGCCGAAAATCAATCAAGCGGTATTGCCGGCGATGACCACCACCCCGGTGATGAACCGTAATCCGCCCATGGACATTACGGCCGGCCTTCTTGCGCAAGGGGCGCAACAAACTCCGCTCTGGTTTATTCCGCGTAATCTCCTCAAATGTGTAACCTGTCATTCCACGGCGGCCCGGAGATGTAGGTTTGAATTTCTTAATTCCCATAATTACGCCTCCAACGCCACAATTCGCTGCCCAGAAACCAGCGAGACAATAGCTTTTTTCCAAACCTTGGTCCGTACCCCGCGACGGCGGCCCGCCGAACCAGAGAACTTAGCGGGCATGATCATGGTATTTACAGAAGCAACTTTCACGTTGTAAATAACCTCAACCGCCCTCTTGATTTCATTCTTATTAGCCTTGGTATGTACCTCGAAAGTGTACTTGCCGTCCCACTTCATCGCCTCCGATTTCTCGGTAAACACTGGGGCGATAATCACATCATAAACATTCATAATATCACTCCCCCTCTGAACCAGTCATGGGTTTCTGTTGGGAGGTCTTCCCTAGAATAGATTCCAACACCCCGAGTGCGGACAAGGGTATAATTACATGATCTGCACTCAAAGCATCTCGCACATTCAGATAGCCAGCGCGCAAAGTATCAACCTTAGGTAAGTTACGCACTGCCCGTTCTACCGACTCGTTATCCTTCGATAATAAGATCAAGACCTTCCCCGTGACCGCCAGATTCCGTAGTACTTTAATGGCTTCTTTTGTTTTGGGCACCGGTAGTTGCAAAGCATCTACCACCACTATCCGCTCTTCTGCCAACAAAACGGTCAGCATAGAACGCAAAGCCGCCTGCCGCATCTTGCGTGGCATTTGCTTCTTGTAGCTATGCGGTTTAGGCCCGTGAGCGACACCACCACCCACGAATATAGGAGCATTTCTGCTACCATGACGCGCCCGACCGGTTCCCTTTTGCCGAAACCACTTCGCTTTGGTGCGATTGTTTTCACCGCGCGTCTTGGTACTATGCGTGCCCTGACGAGCATTTGCCAGCTGCCGCACAAGAGCCTGGTGCATCAACGGTATGTTCACCCGAGCCTCAAAAATTTCAGGATGTAGCTCAGCCTCTTGGACCGTCTCACCCTGCATGTTCAACACAGGAACGCGCATCGTTACCTACCTCCCTTCCGCACTCGCTGTTTGCGAGTGGGTTTCACCTGCACCAATCCCCCATTCGGTCCGGGGACACTGCCCTTGACAGCAATGAGATTGCGTTCAGGATCAACCACAACTACTTCAATATTCTGAGAAGTTACACGTTTGGCGCCCATGTGTCCGGGCATCCGCATGCCCTTCCATACACGACCGGGCGAAGCACAAGCCCCAATAGAACCTGGCGCCCGTTGGCGATCAGATTGCCCGTGGGTTTTCGGCCCGCCAGCAAAGCCATAACGCTTCACCACACCGGCAAAACCTCGCCCCTTAGAAATACCCACAATATCCACCCGTTCACCGGGCTGGAAAATATCAATCTTGATAATCTGCCCTACTTCGTATTCCTCATCTTCATTCGTGCGAATTTCGCGCAAATAACGCAGCGCCGGAATACCATTTTTCTCCAAATGCCCTCGCTGCCCCTTAGTCAGGTGCTTGGGCTTCGCCTCCACGTAACCCAACTGCACGGCGCGATAGCCATCGCGTTCTTCCGTCCGCACCTGAGCCACATAACAGGGGCCAGCTTCCACCACAGTGACCGGCACTACTTCGCCAGACTTCATGATCACTTGGGTCATCCCCACTTTCTTCCCTAAAATACTCTTCATCTTCCTTACTGCCTCCCTGGGACTGCCAGCCTCTTAATCCAATCCACCGCATCATCCCTGAGTCCAGTTCACACCATCCCCCCGGGGTCTTTGCCCCAACGGCAAATCCACCAGGGGGGAGAGTAATAAACCAGGAATATCGCTGGGAGCTAAGTCCCAGACACAACACTTAGAGCTTTATCTCAATATCCACGCCCGCGGGCATATTAAGCCGCATCAGGGTATCAATCGTTTTCGAATCCGGTTCCACAATATCAATCAACCGTTTGTGCGTACGGATTTCAAAATGCTCATGACTGTCTTTATCAATAAAGGTGGAGCGACGTAGGGTAAAACGCTCTTTCCTGGTCGGCAAAGGTACTGGCCCAACCACTCCGACCCCAGTACGCTCAGCCGCCTCAACAATACGTAGCGCAGACTCATCTAGCAACCTGTGATCATACGCCTTAAGTCGAATTCGAATACGCTGTTTACTCATAGACCACCTAAGTTAAAATTAACCCGCTTAGTCCAACACAGCAGTGATAGCACCTGCACCAACCGTCAAGCCACCTTCACGAATAGCGAAACGGGCACCTTTTTCGAGGGCGACAGGGTAGATCAATTCAACTTCCATCTCACAGTTATCACCAGGCATCACCATTTCCACACCTTCTGGCAAGGAGATCTGCCCGGTTACATCCATGGTGCGGATGTAAAACTGCGGTTTGTAACCGGTGAAGAACGGCTTATGTCGCCCTCCCTCACTCTTTTTAAGGATATAAACCTCGGCCCTGAAGTGCTTCTTAGCCTTGATAGAGCCAGGTTTAGCTACCACGATACCGCGCCCTACCTCCTCTTTACCCACGCCCCGGAGAAGCAACCCAGCATTATCACCAGCTTTGACCTCGGCCAGAATCTTGTGGAACATCTCCATTGAAGTGACCACGGTATTGCGCGGTTCCGCTTCTAGCCCGACCAGCTCCACCGGCGTATTGGGTTTCATCGTACCACGGGTAACACGCCCAGTTACCACGGTACCACGCCCCTTGATGGAGAAAACATCCTCAATAGGCATCAAGAAAGGTCGATCCTCATCACGTTCCGGGGTGGGAACGTACTCATCAACCGCCCGCACCAATTCCCAAATGCAAGCATAGGCCGGATCCTCAGGATCATTACTCTCACAGTTCAACGCCTCCAGCGCAGAACCACGCACGATAGGAATCTCGTCACCGGGAAATCCATAAGAATCCAATAGCTCCGCAATCTCCAACTCCACCAGCTCCAGGAGTTCGGGGTCATCCATCAAGTCAACCTTATTTAAGAAGACCACGATCGCAGGAACCTCAACCTGGCGCGCCAACAAGATATGCTCACGGGTTTGGGGCATCGGGCCATCAACCGCAGAAACCACCAAAATCGCGCCGTCCATCTGCGCAGCGCCCGTGATCATGTTCTTAATGTAGTCACGGTGACCAGGACAGTCCACGTGCGCGTAGTGACGATTTGCAGTCTCATACTCCACGTGGGAAATGGCAACCGTTAGAATCTTGGTTGCGTCACGCCGGAACATCTTGGCATCTGCCTTCGCTACTTCATCATAAGCCCTAAAAGACGACCACCCCTTGGTTGATAATACGCGCGTAATTGCGGCTGTCAACGTCGTTTTACCATGATCAATGTGACCAATTGTACCAACATTCACATGCGGCTTAGTGCGCTCAAATTTCTCCTTAGCCATTACATTCTCTCCTTTTGCTTACTTGTTCTACTTATATAAAATCTCTAATTGCTTTTAGCTCTAACCGCCATAAAGGATAACAGCTACCTTCTGAGGTGGGACCGGTTCATAATGGTCAAACTCCATCGCAAATGTCCCTCTCCCTTGCGTTGCACTACGCAGGTCAGTTGCATATCCAAACATTTGCCCCAGAGGGATATAAGCTTGAACCGCTTGTACATCTCCTGCCCGTGGGTTCAACGCCTTGATATCAGCTCCCCGCGCATTAAGATCTCCCAGCACCTCACCCACATACTTCTCAGGAGCAACAACTTCCACATTCATGACCGGCTCCAGAAGTGTCGGACTGGCAGCTTCGACCGCCACTCGCAACGCTTGAGCTGCTGCGGCTTTGAAGGCCATTTGCGTAGACCTCTCTTCGTCTACCCCGACGGAGACCAATGTAACCTTCAACCCCACCAGTGGGTAACCCGCCAGAAAGCCACTCTCCATTGACCCCATAATGCCCGTTCGCACAGCACTCTCAAAATCATTGGTAAAATCAGTAGCAGACAAAGCAGCTTCAAAACGCGCTTCGCCGCCACCAGGCAAGGGAGATACCGTAATACCGACTCGTGCATATTGCGGTTTCCCGGCCAACATGCGATCGAAAATTATCTCCGCTGAAGCAGATTCCGTGACTGCTTCCTTGTAGGCCACTCGCGGGCGCCCAACATTAGCTTGCACGTTAAATTCCCGCAACATTCGATCTACCAAAATTTCCAGATGGAGCTCCCCCATGCCAGAAAGCAGCGTTTGTCCTGTTCCCTCGTCCACCCGCACGCTGAAAGTAGGGTCCTCTTCTGCCAATCGCGCTAGTGACTCATCAAGCCGCGCCTGATCAGCAACCGTCTTTGGCTCAACTGCCACCGAAATCACCGGCTCCGGGAAATCGATATTTTCCAGAATAATGGGGGCATTAACCGCACTCAAGGTATCGCCAGTGAAGCTATCTTTCAGTGCCACCGTGGCACCGATATCACCCGCTCCTATTTTATCCACCTCTTCGCGGCGATCGGCAAACATGCGCAACAACCTAGATATCCGCTCCCGCTTTCTCTTGCCCGCATTATAAACGACCTCACCCTGGTGCATCACTCCAGAGTAAACGCGGAAATAAGCCAAACGTCCCGCGTAAGGGTCTGTAGCAATTTTAAAGATCAGTGCCGCCAATGGCGCCTCTAAATTCGCCGGACGCTCACGGATGCCTTTTTTAGTCTCGCCCTGCACCGGAGGAATATCTGCCGGCGAAGGTAGATAATTTACGATTGCATCCAACAGTGGCTGCACGCCCTTGTTCCTCAATGATGAGCCACAGAGTACCGGCTGCATATCGCCTGCAATCGTTGCCGCGCGCAAGGCTTCCCGCAGATCCGCCACCGAAATCTCTTCGCCCTCCAGGTAGCGCATCATTAGCACATCGTCAGTTTCCACGAGAGTCTCAATCATCCTCTCCCGAGCCGCTCGCGCCCGCGCCTGCAAAGCTGGTGGAATGGGAATTTTTTTCGGCTCTGCCCCCAACTCATCCTGCCAGACGATTGCTTGCCAGGTCAGCAAGTCCACCACACCCCTAAAACCAGATTCCGCGCCAATCGGCCATTGAACTAATATCGGATTGGCTCGCAATCGTTCACGCAGCGTCTCAACCGCGTGCTCAAAATTGGCTCCTAGCTTGTCCATCTTGTTAATGAAGACCACCAAGGGCACTCCAAATGAGCGCGCCTGCCGCCAGACCGTCTCCGATTGCGGTTCAACTCCCACCACGGCATCAAAGATCACCACGCCGCCGTCCAACACCCGCAAACTACGCTGCACTTCTGCGGTGAAATCAATATGCCCGGGTGTATCAACAATGTTAATCTGACAATCTCGCCAGAAACACGTTACGGCCGCCGAAGTGATGGTAATCCCCCGCTCGCGCTCTTGCACCATCCAATCCGTGACCGTGGTACCGTCATCAACGTTGCCCAGTCGATGCGTACGCCCCGTGTAATAGAGAATCCGCTCAGTAGTCGTCGTCTTTCCCGCATCAATATGGGCAATAATTCCGATATTTCGGATATTCGCCAGTGAATGTGCCTTACCAACCATCGTCGTTAAATCCCTCTTTGCCTATCCGCTATACGACGATAGCCTTAAACCAAACCTACCAACGCAAATGAGCAAACGCGCGGTTGGCCTCCGCCATACGATAGACTTCCTCACGGCGCTTAACAGCCGCTCCAACTCCCTTAGCTGCATCCATAAATTCCGCCGCCAACTTATTGGACATACCCCGCCCACCCCGCTTACGCGCCGCTGACAGCAACCACCGAATACCCAGGGACCTCCGGCGATAGCTATTAACCTCTGCCGGGACTTGATAAGTGGAACCGCCTACCCGTCGCGCCCGCACCTCTACCGTCGGGGCAACATTGCTCATCGCTTCCTCGAAAATTTCCAGAGCGGGCTTACCAGACTGCTCTTCAATTTTACCCAGCGCCTCATACATAATGCGACGCGAGAGGTTCTTCTTCCCACCCATCATCATCTGGTTGATGAATTTCTCAACCAACACACTCCCATAACGAATGTCAGGTGCAATTTCCCGCTTAGCTGGACGATACCTTCTCGGCATACTTCGCTCCTCCTCTATCAGGCCTTTTTGGCCCCGTACTTGGACCGCTTCTGCTGCCGGCCTTCTACGCCGCTAGTGTCCAAAACCCCTCGGACGATATGGTAACGCACACCAGGGAGATCCTTCACCCGTCCGCCGCGCACGAGTACCACAGAGTGTTCCTGTAGGTTATGTCCTTCGCCGGGAATGTAAGCCGTAATCTCTAGTCGATTCGAGAGGCGTACCCGTGCGATCTTGCGTAACGCTGAGTTGGGTTTTTTCGGCGTAGTGGTACGCACAATAGTGCAAACACCACGCTTTTGCGGATTACCTTCTTTTACTCGCACCCGCTTCCCTTTTAGCGAATTATAATTATATTGCAAAGCGGGCGACTTAGATCTATTCTCTCCCCGCTCCCGCCCCTTACGAACTAACTGGTTAATCGTGGGCACCTTCTCCTCCTGCCAAATCCAGTGAACAAGGCCATCATAACTCTGATGGCCTCTTTTGACGACCCAAATATCAATTCATTTTAACGAGGGTGATTTCAACCTATTTTTCCCCTCCCCGCAAAACTGAATTCTACCATGAAGGTAAAAAACGTCAACCCTTCGCGAATCGATTTTGTCAGGGAAAAGAGATCGTTATCAACCACATTTTGACCACCACTCGAAAATAGTGAGAGGCTCCCCCCGCGAGCGCCTCTCACTAGGTTACGAAATTTACCGCCGTTCAGGGACCAGCCCCAACAACCCCATCCCCAATTTCGGCAGCTTGGCATCTTTCCGTTCGCGGGCGAACAGCAACACCTCACCTGTATCGGTGACCGCTTCCACGGCGAGCGCCAGACTCTGTAATTCTTTCACCAATACATTGAAAGAGGCAGGGATACCCGGTTCCTCGATGGGCAAGCCCTTGACAATGGACTCGTAGGCGCTCACCCGGCCTTGCACATCATCTGACTTGATGGTCAGCATCTCCTGAAGGACGTAAGCCGCCCCGTAAGCCTCTAATGCCCAAACTTCCATCTCACCAAACCGTTGACCGCCAAATTGAGCTTTGCCGCCCAATGGCTGTTGGGTCACTAAGGAATAAGGCCCAGTTGAACGAGTGTGAACCTTGTCCTCGATCAAGTGATGCAATTTAAGCATATAAACCACACCCACCGTGATCGGCTGATCAAAAGGGCGGCCTGTCTTCCCATCGTAAAGTTGCATCTTGCCTAACGTAGGTAGAGATAAATTTTCCCGAATGCTAATCTCTGTTGCTTTCAACCGCAACTCTTCACCGGAGAGATTCCCTAGCTCCTGTCCATGCGTTTCCATCCATAAACGCAAACAGATATCAATCGCTAAGAGATCCGCTTCCTTCTTCTCGTTGTTTTTCCGCGGATCGTCCTCAAAAACCAGCACCTTAGCGGGATCATACCCTTCTTCCCGTAACCATTCAGAGAGTACTGAACGGCGAGCATAGACCTCATCATCGCGCAATAAATCCAAATCATAACCCAACCGCGAAAGCCAGGCCGCCACGTAGATGAGGCGCGCCTCAGCATCGCTCTCCAACTGACCTAAATCGTATTCTTGCGCCTTGAACCAGCTCCAGGCCCGCGCCATAATCTCATCTTCAGCCTTGTCAATGAGCCAAGCTCGCGCCATATCAGCAGCAATTTCATCTTCATCTGCGCCATCGAAAACCGGAGTAACTGTATGGAACCCTAGCCGTTCAGCCGCCCAGCCCAGATGTGTCTCCAACACCTGGCCGATATTCATGCGCCCCGGCACGCCCAGCGGATTAAGGATCATATCAACTGCCCGGCCATTTGCCAAATAAGGCATATCGGCCGTCGGTACCATGTTAGAAATCACGCCTTTGTTGCCATGACGACCAGCCATCTTATCGCCAACGGTAATCGGTCGGCGCTGCGCCACATAGACACGTACCACCTTCTCCACTCCCGCGGGCAGATCGCGATACTCTTCCCGCGAGAAGACTTTCACGTCAACTACTTTACCTCGCGCCCCATGGGGCATTTTCATGCTCGTATCTTTCACATCACGTAATTTCTCACCGAAGATAGCGCGTAGTAATTTCTCCTCTGGCGTGAGCTCTTTCTCGCCTTTGGGAGTAATTTTGCCCACCAAAATATCCAATGGGCCCACCTCTGCCCCCACGCGGATAATACCATCTTCATCAAGGTCGCTCAAGGCATTCTCGGAAACATTAGGGATTTCAGCAGTAACTTCTTCCGGCCCCAGTTTGGTATCGCGCGCCACAAGTTCATATTCCTCCATGTGAATGGAAGTAAATTTTTCTTGGCGAACCAGCTCCTCATTGAGCAGAATCGCATCCTCGAAGTTCCCGCCCTCCCATGACATAAACGCCACCAGAGCGTTCTGCCCCAGGGCCAAGTTGCCTTTTTCAGTAGAAGAGCCATCGGCCAAAACATCACCAGCTGCCACCCGTTGACCTTTGATAACAATCGGGTGTTGATTAAAGCAGGTGCTCTGGTTGGAACGAACGTATTTAAGCAGCTCGTAGCGCTCCACTTCACCGTCATCAGAGCGCACCGCAATCCTCTCACTCGTCGCGCTGATGACCACGCCAGATTGGCGAGCAATCACCACTAACCCCGAGTTCGCTGCCGCGGGACGCTCCATGCCGGTCCCCACCAGCGGGGCATCCGGTAAAACCAACGGCACACCCTGCCGTTGCATGTTCGAACCCATCAACGCACGGTTGGCATCATCGTGTGACAAGAAGGGAATCAAAGCCGCAGAAACACCTACAATCTGCAAGGGGGCCACGTCTATGTAATCTATGCGCTCTGGTGAAGTGGCAATAAACTGTCCCCCCTTACGCGCTGAAACACGTTGGGTGATAAAATTACCCCCTTCGTCCAGCATAGTATTGGCCTGCGCGATAGCATAAACCTCTTCTCGGTCGGCGGAGAGATAATCTATCTCAGAGGTCACGTGCGGCACAATTTTAACGCTATCACTCAGCGGCAACGCGACTATTTTCTCGGCCAATGCTGTATCTACCACCGCGCCGGCTGGGGCCACCACCTCTCCAGTATCGGGGTCCCGCACATCTTCGCGCAACGTCTCTCCCCGGAGTTTCTCTTGGGTGGGGGGTACCACCCGAATTACCCGGCGATAGGGCGTTTCAATAAACCCTAAATCGTTCACGCGGGCATAGGTTGCCAAACGACCGATCAAGCCGATGTTCGGTCCCTCCGGAGTCTCGATAGGACAAATACGCCCATAGTGACTGTTATGCACGTCCCGCACATCAAAGCCGGCCCGTTCACGCTTCAATCCTCCCGGCCCCAGAGCAGAGAGAGTCCGTTTATGGGTGAGGCTGGCCAAGGGGTTGGTCTGCTCCATAAACTGTGATAGCTGACTGGAGCCAAAAAATTCGCGGATCACGGCCACCACCGGACGGATGTTGATCAGGCTCACGGGAGTGGGAGAGTCATCACGAATACTCATGCGTTCCTTGATCACCCGCTCCATCCGCACCATGCCGACGCGCAATTTCGCCTGCACCAATTCGCCCACCGTCTTTACCCGGCGATTTCCCAGATGATCCATATCATCCGGGCCAGCGACGCCATTATTGATATGGATCATACGCCGCACAAAAGCCACTAGGTCTTCTTTAGTGATAGTCCGGACAGCCATGGGGATATTTAGACCCATACGTTGATTCAGCTTGTAGCGTCCCACTTTCTGGAGGTTATACCGTTGGGGATCAAAGAGCTGCGAAGTAAGATATTCCTCAGCGTTATCCAGGGTCGCCGGGTCACCGGGACGCATGCGGCGATAGAACTCTATCAATGCAGCCTCGGCCACCGTATATTTACCATCGCGCAGATCAAATTCTGGTTCCTGACGCATTGTCGTCGCAATCCACGGATGCTCGGGATCGTTATCGGCTTCCTCAAAAAGCCCCAGTAACTCCTCATTGGTACCAGTACTCAATACATCGCTGTGCAATTCATCATCAATGGCCGCCAGCGCCCGCAAGAAGAGCGTGACGGGAATGATCCGCTTACGATTAAAACGCAAAGTTAAATACCCTGATTTACGGGTCTCAAATTGCATCCACGCGCCCCGGTCAGGAATCATCTTAGCCGTCGCCAAACGGTAACCACCATCCCCATCCACATCGAAATATACCCCTGGCGAACGGATTAACTGGCTAACGATTACCCGCTCCGTTCCATTGATGATGAAGGTAGCATTCTGGGCCATCAAAGGTAGATCGCCCAGGAAGATTTCCTGCTGCACGATCTCACTAGTCTCACGATTCACCAACGCAACCCCCACATAAAGGGGGGTCGCATAGGTCAGATCTCGATCTACGCACTCCTGACGCGAGTATTTAGGATCGACAAAACGGTAACCTAAATCAAATTCCGCCTCTTCGGCCCGTCGGCCGGGGAAATAGAGGCTTAACTGACCATTGTAGCTTTCGATAGGTGATATTTCATCAAAGAGCTGTCGTAAGCCCTCATCTCGCAACCACTGATAAGATTTCAATTGGACTTCCACGAGGCCCGGTAGTTCCAAAACACTGGAGAACTGTGCGTACGACTTAACTCTCAGGTCGGTTTCCTGCATATCGGTATTCTCCTCCCGGAGTCTCCTGCGGATGGCGATAGCCACAATTCCGCAGCTACTAATTAACTGAACAGTTTAAAAAATCTAACCAACAAAGAAAACGCGATGCTTTTACATCCCCAACTTGCATCACGCTCTTTAGAACTGCGGGCTATTTAAACTTCTCCATTCGCTACTACTCAGGCAAGATAGACCTCCGAGATCTAAAATAGGTCAACCTGCGTAGTAACCTCCATTCTTTAATAATCAAATGACTGACTGACTCACGCAATCACGACTGACTATTATACCATACCAGCCATGTCAGTCAAAGTAAAAATCAGAGCGCTCAATTAAAATCAACGTGGGTAGCTAGACCTTCTCCGCGTAGACGCCGCGATATTCCGGCGGTAGTAACTTCGCGATTCGCACCATTATAAGTTCGGTGGCTGCCGCCAGCTCGTCCGAGCTCATCCGCCCTTCCGGGGATAGATAAAAAGGTTCACCATAAGTTATGCTCACCCGCATCCGGCGGAAACGCAACAGCTCTTTCATGTTCTGTGTCCCCGTAATTCCCAAGGGGACGATAGGGACGCCGGCATGTGCCGCGATGAACGCAACTCCGGGCTTTCCTATCTGTAACGCGCCGCTGGTAGACCGAGTCCCTTCCGGAGCCAAGCCTAGCACCTCGCCACGCTTCAATATCTTGATGGCCGTCATCAATGGTTCACGACTAAACTCCGTGCGATTTACCCAAATTCCGCCGATAGCTTCTATGAACCAGTTGACCAGCGGATAGGATTTGTATTTAGCCGCCACCAGGGCGTAGACCTGCCGCGGACACGTTATCCCAATCAAGAACGTATCCAACCGGCTCAAGTGATTAAGAGCTAAGATACAACCCGCTTCTTGGGGGATATTTTCCACGCCCTGCGCTTCCACACGCCCTAAAACTTGAAAAACTATCGAGAGCACCTTCCGAATACGTGCATATTTTCTATCCATTTCACCTCATTAATGACCCCGGTATCCCCAGGCTAAAGCCTGGAAAGAGGCGGGGGCCTTTTTACCTCTGGGAGTTAATAATAATACAAATTCCAGCAGCTGGCCAGGATTGAGACTCTCTCCCTCCAGCAGCAACGCCTGCCGATAGGCCAAGACCTGCTCAGCGTCATCATAGAGGGTAACTACCACCATAACCCGCTCCACCAACGCGGTCGCTTGATTCGTCAGCTGCCCAGCAACTCGATATTGCGGACCAGAAACCCCACCAGTCAGCTGGCTCACCTCCAGAGGGAGAAACCCAGCGGTTATCCCGCCGATAGGTTCAGCGCGACGCAAGACAACCTCTGCCTTAACGGCTCCTGCTGGAGGCTCAGCAAAGAGTAGCGCAAAAGGGGCCCTTTCTGCAGGCGGCAAGTAATCCGCGGCCGCCAGCGTCCGCTGGGTGACGAGCGGGGTGCCTAACTCATCCAGTAATGTCACCTGTACTTGTAGATTGGTGATCGGCCCGGCAGTGCTATTTGCCACTTCTCCCAGACACCAAATCCCGCCCACGGCCGTGGGGTAGAGAGCGACGTGCGGTTCTGGCAACGGGAGCGGGGTAGGCGTGCGCAATATCAAATTCCCTTGAACCTCCGGAGAAGTTTCTGCCTCCTTCGGTTCGTCCAGCGGGATAATCAGAGCCTGTCCGATGCTCAAGGCGTTAGGATCAGCCATCCCATTCTGCTCTTGAATCGCTTCCGCCGTGACCCCATATTCCAACGCAATGCCGAAAAGCGTATCACCGGATTCCACATTGTGCATCACCGGCGTAGGAGAAGGGATCGGAGTGAAAGTTGGTGTCGGGGGAAGCGGGGTTAGTTGTACAGCCACTGTCGCCTCAGAGATGCTCGGCTCACTCACCGACAACAGAGCAGTTGGAGTAGGAGAAGAGACAACTGGTTGTGGAGTCAGAACCGTCCCACAACCTCCTCCCCCGAAGAGGATCAAGAATATTCCTAACCAGATTGCCCCCCCGCGTCGTTTCTTCACAGCGGGGAATTATACCATAGCCCCAAAAAGTCCCTGCCCCCGGGATAGTTCCAGGGCAGGGCAATCACATCTAAATAGCATATTGCGGAAACCGGTTAGTATCTTCAGGCTTTCGCCGCTTTCAGAGCGCGTCTCCCATCTCATTAATTTGCGGAGGGGACAAGGTTAGCACGGTCGGGTGCATGCGCTGGTTAGACGGCACATTACTTGAATGCAGGTATTAGCTTACTCTGCAATAGAAGACAGATTACAACCTGTCATGTTCCTCTGGTTCGACGTCTGGCGCCTTTGCCAACGCCGCTAGCAATTTCTCCCAACTACCCCGCTGGGCTATTTTCCCCAAATAGTCCAGCGTGTTCAACGCGGCTATCTTCTCGGCAATCGCAAGCGTGACAAACTGATTCATCGAGACGCCTTCCGCCTTAGCGACATCTTTCAAATCACCATACATCGACTTGGGGAGTCTCAAGCTCAGCATACTCATTTTAATTCACCTAGCTCCTGCAAGAATTCTTTTGGCGTAACCACTCTCAGCCTGAATTTCTCTGCACCAGCGAAATCTTTCCGGTTGTACGTCACAATGTAATTGCACTTTGCAGCCCCTGCTAGTTCCAATACCAATTCATCCCCTGCATCACGGAGTTGAGGACGCCAAAGAAAATAGATTTTGTGGTGCTGCGATAAGGAACACAGAGCATCAATCAAATCGATCACATCTTCTCGAGTCAATCTTAAGACGTTGCTTTGGCGGCGCAGCACATCCTCGTATTCGAGCGCCAATGACACAGATAGATGGATTTCAAAGCGACCTGCCCCGATTAGAGACATCAATTTCGCCGAAGCCCCTCTTTAGGAACGTTGGGCGGAGATGATAACGTTGGTATCAAGAACTACGTCTGGGGTTTTCATACTGATATTATAAAGGATATTGCACGCAATATCAGGTCATTCTAACCCGTTGTCCAACCTTTGATTCTGGTTTGGACTGCGGCGGCTAACGAGCGCGGGATAAGCCGCCTCCCCCCAGGGGCTGCATGGAGCAGTTAGGCGGAGGCTCGGCGCTACGCGCCCATTGCCTCCGCCACCGTGTGAAATCCCTCGCCACGACGACGCTTGCTCGTGAAACTTTCGCTCCCGCCGCGCAACGACCAGACCACCCGCAACCTTCCCTACCCACGCCAAATCACGCCACCTACTATTTGCGCGTTAGCACATATCTCGACTTCGAGACCTACACTGCCTTTACAAACACTTCTGGATGCTGCTCGGCTATCCGTAACAACGACCTTGCTGGTCCGCATGGCTTGCGCTTGCCTCGTTCCCACTCCTGCACCATGCGCAGATTCACTCCCATTAACCCTGCGAAAGCAGACTGCGATAAATCGAGTCGTTCGCGGATCTCCCGCGATGTAGACGGCTTGCTGAGTTCGCGCGTCCTAAGTTCCAACTGGCCGGTTTTGTGGGCTTTAATTTCCCGGACGCCCTCCAGAATTTCGTTCCCCATATTTCGTTCAGACATCTTTGATTTCCTCGGCTATCTTTTTCAAAATGTGACTCGGTATGCTCTCTCGTTCACTCTTACTATAGACCGTCAACATCCAGATTTCATCCTCTTGCCGTTTCCAATAATAGATGATCCTGATACCGCCACTTTTGCCTTTGCCAGGTAGCGCCCAACGCAACTTTCTGACTCCACCGCTGCCGCGAACAATCCGTCCTGCGTTGGGACGTTAGAGGAGAAACAGTTGCAGTCCCCGATATTCGTCATCTGTGAGATACGAGACTATCAATTTCGTGAACGTGGAAGTTTCAATGAAGACCATGTTGATATTATACGGCAAAGCCGCACAAAATACCAGCGATTACTCCGAAGTATAGTGGGCGTCTATATCTGTGCAGCTTTTACTCACCCAGGCGCAATCAAATTTCGTCCTGCTCGATGATCTTGACGAGGTTGCAACGATTAGACTACTTGAAGCCCCGTTTCATCAAGCAAACCGCCCTTGTCGATGTGCAAATCAACTCGGAAACCTGGTAAAACCTTTCCGTACCGTATGCGCTTCGGCGGGCTAACGGTTGCCTTCACGCGCTGGGCGGCTGCGGCGCGAGTACCTTCGCCAAGCAAATAACCCCAATGCGGGTGAAAAAACTCGAAAAGCGCACCGATTAGCCAAGTCGGCTGCAACCGCTGGTTGGGCGGCCACATTATTGGCGTATGCCGGGTAAATTTTTTACCACTGCTCAACAACCGGGACGAAAATGACATTTTTGAACAGGGTGCGTTTGGGTTGTGCCAGGATGTAGGCAATAAGGTCTGCAACTTCTTCCGGCTGGATCATCATACCTTCGTCATAAGGATATGGATTTTCGTCATTCCACAGTGGAGTGTCAATGCCGCCGGGACACAGGGCCGTTACCAGTACCCCGTCACGCCTGACCAGCCTTCCTAAAGCCTCGGAATGGGCGACGACGCCATGCTTCGAGGCGATATATAGACCGTCATCTCCCTGCGCAGAGATATTTACGCCGGCTATGGAGGCCACATTCACAATATGCCCCCCGCCATTCTGCCGCATTGACGGTAGCGCCGCAAAGGTACAGTACAGAGTACCTTTCAGGTTCGTGTCGATGATGCGGTCAATCATGGCGAAATCAATTGGCCGACCACCGGTTGTAACACCCGCGTTATTCACCAAAACGTCGATCTTGCCGTGCTCCTCAAGTATTTTGGCGAATGTCCGTTCCACTGCCTGGGAATCAGAGACGTCAGTAGGGTATGGGTATATCTTCCCTACTGCCTCCACTACCAATTCATCCAATTTGTTTGCGCTGCGCGCTAGAGCACACACTGCATACCCTTCGCTAGCAAAACGCAACGCGGTGGCCCTGCCCACTCCACTACTTGCCCCGGTAATCACCATCAAACGCATACTTGCCTCCTTGTTCTAAACAAACGTTTTCTTACATTGCAGGCTGCCCAACAGGATGTTTAGCTGCCGGGGCGGAATTGACCCTGGCTAAGCTTCGCTCCGATTGAACTTCCCAAAATCGCGCCGCGTTCCCGACGGGTCGAAAGTTCCGGTCAGCTAGCCCTGGGGGGGACTTGATTTTGAAGCCAATAAAGGAAAAACTCATCATCTGCACACCTCCCCACCCATAAACTGAAAAAACGATTCTGCTTCCAACGCGATGTATTGTTGCGCAATCTATCTGATTTGTCCACTAGAATTCTTATCACCAACCCAATTTGGATGAAGCTATATTGGAAAGGTAGCATCTCAATATTTCGGGGGCTTGTAGCGCGGAATGGTATTCCGCCCGCCGGATTGACAATCCGGGATACAACCGACCCTAATTTTTTGAGATGATACTTGGAAAGTTATGGTATTCACTGCTGGCAAGAAGTTTATGTACCGACGTGCGCTCACACTGGCCTGGCAGCAAAGGTTACTTGATGACAGCTTTTACAACCATATTTACTCGACCACAACAAACGGGTAGCAAGTGCGCGTTTTTATCCGTCAGCATCTTACTCAGACTGAGTTGAAATGTTCGTTGAACTTTTTATGTGCTCAAGCTTGGAGAGAATATCTTTATTTTGAACATTGAGATCAAGCAGGACGGATATAACTTCTGCATATGCAAATAAAGCGATACAGGCAATAATTGTAATAGTCAGATTTGTCAGCATTAATCCATAGCTTTCTCCATTTGATATGAAAACATAAGTACTGATTGTGCCGGTAATGAGTGTGAATCCACCCGCAAGACGTAGAATTCCACGAAATATTGGAAGCCAACGATATGGGCGTGCTGCAAATTTTTGCTTTTTGCGAATTTCTTCTTGTTCATCACGGTATTTTTTAAGATCATACCCGCAATCACAAATGATAACGGTTTGGGGTTGTTTTCGATTACACTTCGGACATTGAATCATGGTATTCTTTCTCGCCTTTGTATGAAACTAAACTCGATATTATTATTCTTTACTGCTATTGAACTTGCCTACATACGATCTCACAAAGCTATTCTATTTGCCTGAATAAAGCAACCCAACGAATGGCGTAAGCTACCCGCCGACTTTGCAAACGCAACCTAATTTTACCCAGAAAAAATTGAGCAAAAATAGCGCCGCCCACCTAGAGCCGAAGGCGGGTCAGCTTAACGCGGGGTTGGACGGCGAAAACCAATACAATTGCCTATATGCCCTGCCCCCAGGGCAATCGCATATGGAAAACCAGCTCCCATTTGAGGGCCAGAAACACTGCTTGGCTGAAGATTTTGCCCCACTGAGGGCCTGTTTTCGGGGTGTTTTCAGGGACAGCGTCCCCAGAAGCGGT
>DUEJ01000139.1 GCA_011192175.1 Thermoflexia bacterium | reverse complement strand
GATGTGGGTGGGATTCTTGGCCGCGGCTGTAACCGGTTATCTGGCCATTGCCGGATTTCTGGCGTTGGTGCGCCGGCAGAGTCTCTGGCCCTTCGCCGCCTATTGCGCGACTCTCGGCTTGCTGGTGGTGACGGGAGTGTTAGGATGAGCTGGCATGGTCTGCTAGTTTGCGTGTTACTTTTGGCGCTGCCCGCGTGTGCTCCGTCCTCCATTGTGCCAACGCCGATTGCCGCGCCGTTGGCCGCGTCGCCGGAACCGCTCAGTTTGGTCTACTCTGAGTCAACCGCTCCTTTGCTCCACGCGCTAGTGCCAGCGTATCAACAGTATAATCCGGCAGTGGAGGTGCTATTGCTGGAACGCGCCGCCGCGCTGGCCGAGCAGGCGTTGGTTCGTGGAGATGTGGACGTCGCGGTGCTGACCAGGCTGCCCGTCGCGGCCTCAGAATCGGCATACTGGTCAGCACCGTTTGCGCGTGCGGGGCTGGCGGTCGTGGTCAATCCGCAGAATGGGCTGCCGGGTTTGACCACGGGACAATTGCGGGAGCTCTTCCAGGGGCGCGTTGAGGATTGGGCGAGCTGGGAAGGCTTGCCGGGGCTGCCGGTGATTGTGAGCCGGGAAGAGGGGGCGGGGGAGTATGCGTATTTTCAGGAGCAAGTGATGGGCGATTTCCCGGTCACGCTGACCGCGCTCTTGGCTCCCAGCAGCGAGGCCGTGCTCAAGATGGTCGGGGAGAAGGAGTTGGCGGTGGGATATCTTTCTACGGCGCGGCTGGATGGGCGGGTCCGCCCGCTGGCATTGGGCGGCGTGCCGCCTTCACGCGAGATGTTGGCATCGGGCGCTTATCCGTTGACCCACGAGCTCTATTTGGTGATGAACGGCGAGCCAGATGGAGCAGCGCGTGATTTTGCGCAGTGGGTGTTGGGCGCGGAAGGGCAGCGGATCGTCACAGAGCAGGGCTGGGTGAGGAAAGGCGAGTGAGCGAGAAGGCGAGAAAGCGAAAAGGCGAGAAAGCGAGGGAGCGAGAAAGCGAAAAGGCGAGAAGGCGAGGGAGCAATGAAGCGATGAAGCGCAGGATATTATGGTGGGGTGTGGGGATACTGCTGCTCTCACTGCTGGTGCGGGCAGGGTGGTTAACGCTCTTCCCCGCCGATCCGCTAGAGCCGGTGGATGCGAAGGGGTACCATCTGCTGGCGTGCAATCTGCTCGCCGGGCAGGGTTTCTCGTTGCAGCAGAGCGCTCCTTTCTGCCTGGACACTATCCGCACACCACTCTATCCACTCTTTTTGGCGGCGATTTATCGTCTCTGGGGTTTTGAGCCGGCTGGCGCGGTATTGGTTCAACCGCTACTGGAGACGTTGACCACCGCGCTGGTGCTCCGGCTGGGACGCGAGTTGGGCGGTGCGCGGGTAGGGTGGGTGGCCGCGCTCTGTTATGCCCTGAATGGGAGCACGCAGCGCTATACCAGTTCGCTCTACGCTGAGACGTTGTTGTTACCGTTAGTCGTCGGGGCGTTGTGGGTCTCGTTGCTAGCGTTCAAGCGAGCTACACCGGGGCGAGTAATGTTGGCGGCGCTCTGTTGGGGTCTGGCGGTGCTCACCAAGCCCAATGTGCAGTTCCTGACGCTGTCTGTGGGGTTGTGGGGGGCGCTATACCCGCTCTGCGTTCCCCGGCCGGAGCGTTTTACATTCTACGCCTCACGCGCCGGTCTCTATTTTGTTACTCTCTTGGCGGTGCTGGCCCCCTGGCTGTTCCGTAACCATTGCCTTCTTGACCGTTGGTTGCTCTCGACTGCTTTTGAGGAGAACTTGGCGCGGGTCAGCGCCATCGCTACGTTGGCGGAAGTGGCAGGGGTCTACGCGGAGCCGTGGACGCCCACGTGGGAACATTACTATCTTAGTGCGATTGTGGACGTGGCGATGGTGCGCTTTGAGTGGGGCGCGCGTGCCGAGACCGGGGATGAGTGCCGTGTCTCCCGATTGCGTCACCGCGAGATGTACATTGTGGCGCGGGAGATTGTCTGGGAGCATCCCTGCGCGGCGTTAGTTGCTCATGCGCGGGGTGTGGGACGTTCGCTCTTGGATATGGGGCATCGCAAGTGGTATCCTCTCTTGACCGGCCGCGCATGGGAGAGTACCGGTGTGCTCAGCGACATCTGGCAGCGGATGGGGGAATCGCTCCGGCTAGGGGCGGTGGGCGACGCTTTCCACGCGTTCTGGTTGGAACGGGTGGTGCGTATTCCCCCACTCGCCGGCGTGCTCTGGTGGGGGCTATTAGCCGGGCGCATCGCGCTCTGGGGCTTGTGCGGACGCGGTACGCTGTGGCTCTGGCGCGCTCAACCCGAGGCTGCGCTTTTGTTGCTGGGGACGATAGCTTATTTTATGGTGCTGCCCGGCCCCATTGCTTACGAGCGCTTCTACTTGCCCGCGATTCCGGCGGTGGTGGTCTTGGCGGCGCTAGCTCTCCGTCATCCTGCATAGCCGAATTACAATCCGCCACTGGGCAGGCACGCTGGATTGTAATCCAGCTAGAGGTACTATTTCCAATCCCCAATCCCTTATCACGGCTGCGGGGCTGCGTACCGGGCCGCGACCTCGGCTTCCGTCAACGCCAGAGCGTAGATCGCCGCCTCATCCAGCACGCCGGTGAAGTAGCGCGAGCTGCCATCTTTGGCTCCAAAGTAGACCGAGGCGGGGGAGCTCAACAGATTGCCGCTCACACTCGCGGTATTTTCCAGGATGCCATTGACGTAGATTTTGGAGTGTGTCCCATCGTAAGTGCCCACGACATGGTACCATTGCCCCTGGGTGATGGTGGTGGTTGACCGGAGATAGGCGTTATTTTGGTTTGTGGTGGAGATGGCGAACTCGAAGTGGGAATTATCTGAGTTGTGTTGCAGTTGATAGTGCGGGCCCCAACTGAGGGTCTGATTTTTGGAGAGGATATTGGCCCACCCGCCGGCTGAACTGGGCGGCACACTCCATTTGACCCACACTTCTACGGTGAGTTGCTCGCCAGCGAGGTTGAGGGAGTTGCTATTATTGATGGCCGCGTAATCCGCGCCGTCTAGGGCGAGCGCGCTGCCGCTGATTCCGGTTGTCCAGGTGATGGCGCTGCCGTGCAGCGCGCCGTTGTTGATCCCCTGCGCATCGTAGAAGGTGGTCCCGGCGTTCTCATCCCAATGCCACTCCGAAATTAGTGCGCCTGCGCCTGTTACCGGATCGTTGGCCGGGAGCGTGGCTTGATAGTAATCCCGGATTTCAGTGGTCGTCAAGGCTTGGTCGTAGATGTAGGCTTCGTCAATGATGCCGTGGAAGAATTTCTGCGCTCCCGCGTCAGAGCCGAGACAGGCGGTACGCCCGGTTGTTTTTAGCGTTCCGGTGACGGCCGCACTGTTGTTCAACGAGCCGTTGATGTAGAGTTTGAGCTGGTTGCCGTCGTAGGTCAGCGCCAGATGGTACCACGTGTGCAGCTGGGGCCGGTTGTCCTGTTGCCAGCGCAATGAATGTTTGGCCCCGTCCGCGGTGGTGACGTGGACTTTCCAGCCGCGCCAGATATCCAGGCCGAGGCCGTAGCCATCCCAATCGCCTTTTTGGAGGATTTTAGCGGTTCGGAAATCTTCGGTGGAGACCCAGGCCATGAGCGTCAACTCGTTGGCGATATCCAAGTTGCTGGCGTCGGGAGCTTCCGCGTACCCGTCTGCGCCATTAAAATGGAGCGCGCTGCCCAGAGCGCCGGTGATCCAGCTGGCGTTCTGGAGAGTGGCGTCGTTGCCGTCGACGTTATCGTGGGCGATAGCGCCGCTATTTTCATCCAAAGGCCAGTAGGAAACGGGGGTGGAGCCGCTGGGCTTCTGTGCGTGGTACTGCGCGGCGATCTCTTGCGGTGTCAACACCGCGTCGCGGATGGTGATGGTATCCACCAATCCGTTGAAATCACGATACTTCCCGGAGTTGGTCCCGATGTAGAGATCGGAGGAATTGCCGGGCAGCAGAGCGCCGCTGAGCGCTCTGGTATTTTCCAGTTGCCCGTTGACGTAAATCCTGAGCAGGGTGCCGTCGTAAGTGCCGACCACGTAGTACCATTCCCCCGCTTGGTTTTCCGTGGTGCTGTAAAGGAAAGTTCGGCCATTTTCCGTCTCCACGAAGAATTCAAAGTGGTTATTATTCATGCTATGCTGTAACCCCCATTCGTGATCTCGGTTACGGTTGATGATATTGGCCCAGTGGTCGGCTGCGGCGGGAGCGCCATGCCATTTAACCCACGCGGAGAGCGTGAGGGCATGGCCGGTGATATCCAGCTGGGCGCTGTGCGGTATCTGGACGTAATCATCATTGCCATCAAAGTGGAGCGCGCTGCCGCTGACGCCATTGCTCCAAGCGGTGTTGCCGTGGAGCGCGCCGGCGTGTTGGTGCGAGACGTCGTAGGTGGTGTTGCCGCCGTTCTCGTTGAAGTTCCATTGGAGGATGAGTGCCGCAGTGGGGGGTGCTTCTTCATCGGCCAAATGGAGATTGGCGCCGCCGCTTTCCCAGGTGTATTGGTAGCGGGAGGTGCGGCGCAGGTAGGCCCCAAAGCCGGGCGTCTGCGGGCCAACTGGTTGGCCCGTCGCCGGAAGAATGGCTGCTGCGCAACCGGGCTGGGTGTGGCAGATTTCCACCGCACGCTGGACCAATGCCAACTCGGCCTCGCGGCTCTGGGACGTCGCATTTTCGCCGACGCCGTTCAGTGCTAGCGCGCTCGCGCCAAAGAGCGAGGTGAAGAGCGAGAGCACAACCAATAGCTCCAGGAGGGTAAAACCCAATTCGGTGGCGGGTGCTGGTTTCATGGGATCTCGGTTAATTTAGGGATTAGGGCTGGGTGATTAGAGATTGGTATGGCGACAGCTCCCTGCGTTAAAAACACAGGGAGCTATTACTTTCTTTTTGGCTTAACGGTGAGATTACCTGGTCCAGAGAGGATTATCGCTAGTGGCGCAGGCAGCAGTTTTGCTCGCGGTAATTACCTCGCCAGCAGCAGTCCAGCCAATGTAGTAACGGGTTTGGCGGCGTAAGTAGGTCTCAAACGAATAAGTACTACCGCTACCTATTTGCACACAGGTTGCTCCTGTAGCAGCAGTTGTATTTGTGCAATCAGGCATTGCAACACAGACATCAATGGCGGTCTGAACCATGTCTGCTTCTGCTTCCGCAGCGACGGCTTCGGCGTTATCGCCCACGCCATTGAGCGCCAGAGCGGTTAGGCCAAAAAGGACGGCCAAAATTGCGATCACAACCAACAACTCGATTAACGTAAAACCATGTTCTTTTCTCATAAAATTCTCCCTTCCCTCTGGGTTAATTGGATATGGTTGCTAGTATAGCAAAGCTTTAAGCGTGAGGGGTTGCTGCTCTGTTACGATAGAGTTACAAGGGTGATTTGGCAAGAGCACTTAGTGTCTGGGGATTTACGGTCAAGTGGCTCTATCCGCGTGGTTGGTGAAAATTGATACCCCCTCATTTATTAGTATATTGTGTTCTAGGTGTATCTGCAATAGGAAATGAGTACCAGATACATTGGCGCATGATAAATAACCACATTCTAACCTTGATAACTTGATTGCCCATAATTGGCGGGATTGCTGCTCAAATTGCGGGCGGGATCGTTGTAATGAGTGATGGTGGCGGCGGTGATCAGTTGGGCGCGATAGAGTGCTTGGAGGGCTTGGGTGAGCGTCTGCATCCCCTGTTCGTTTCCTGCCTGGATGACGTTGCGCATCTGCGGCGTCTTCCCTTCCCGGATTAGGTTGCGGATGGCGGGGGCGCCGGTCATAATCTCGCAGGCGGCGACGCGGCCTGTGCCTGCGGCCCGCGGCACCAGGCGTTGGGTTACCACCCCGGCCAATGTCATGGCTAGTTGGGCGCGTACTTGAGCTTGTTGGTGCGCGGGGAAAACGTCAACTATGCGGTCAATGGATTCTGGCGCGCTGGGCGTGTGCAGGGTGGCCAAGACCAGATGTCCGGTCTCCGCCGCTGTGAGCACGGCGGTGATGGTTTCTAGATCGCGCATCTCACCGACCATAATGACGTCGGGGTCTTGGCGTAGCGCGTATTTGAGCGCGGCGGCGAATGAGTGGGTATCCCGTCCCACCTCGCGTTGGGTAAAGAGGCACTGTTTCTCCTTGAAGATATATTCGATGGGATCCTCAACGGTGACGATATGCCGCGCCGCGTGGCGATTGATCTCTTCCAACATGGCCGCCAGCGTCGTTGATTTGCCGGAACCGGTCGGGCCGGTGACCAGCACCAATCCCTGGTGAAGTAGCGCCAGCTGACCTAAAACCGGGGGCAGGTGTAGCTCTGCCAGGGTGGGGATGGTGGCGTGCAATAGGCGGAGGGAAAGTGTCAGTGCGCCGCGTTGCAGCGCCACGTTGACGCGCAGCCGTGCTCCCGACGCGGTGGAGTAGGCAAAATCCAGTTCACGGTTTTGGGTGAAGGTCTCGCGCTCGGCAGTGCTGGAGAGCTCGCGGTAGAGGGATTGCACTTCTTCCACCGTCAGTGGCGGCGTGTCTGGTTGCCACCCCAGCTGGCCGTCCACGCGCAGAATTGGCGGTCGGCCGGGCTTCAAATGTAGGTCGGAGGCTTGCTTGGCGATCATGGTTTGGAGTAAGGGTTGGAGTTGCATTGTATCTCCTCTGAAAATAAGTTGAAAGTCAATAGTCTGAAGTCGAAAGTCTGAAGTCGAAAGTCGAAAGTCTGTTTCAAGACAAAGGTGTTGGCAAGTGATTAGGGGTTGGTTTAGAGTGCTTGGCGGGGTGTAATCCACTTCAAGCTGTCAGTGGAGTTGTTGGGGATAGGACGTGGACAAGATATTATAAAGAAGGAGAGCCACGATTCCTAATCCCCAATCACAAATTACTAATCCGTTAACGTCTTTAGATTTGCGCCAGCCGCTGTACGCCTACTGAAGTAGGCTACCAGAGGCTAAAGCCGGCTGTCCACCGGTGTGGACAGAGTTTAGCGCGTTGCCGGGGATAGGACGCGGACAAGATGTTATAAAGAAGGAGAGCCATGATTCCTAATTCCTGTTCCCAAATTACTAATCTCGTATCATCTCAAAAAATTAGGGCCGGTTGTATCCCGGATTGTCAATCCGGCGGGCGGAATACCATTCCGGGCTACAAGCCCCCGAAATATTGAGATGATACCTAATCTCCCTATCTCTGGTCTTTCAAAATAGTTTTGAGAGTGCGTTGAACCATGTCAGTAGTTGCGGTTGGTAGAGCAACGTCACCGCGCCGCCCAGCGTGAGGAACGGGCCTAACGGGAGTCGGTCGCCGCGTTTGGCTCCGCCGGTTGCTAAGAGCACGCCGCCGATAAGGCCTCCGCTGACGAAGCCGATGAAGAGGGTGAACCAGAGTCCCGGTAGACCTAAGCTGGCGCCGAGGAGGGCGCATAGTTTGGCATCGCCCCAGCCCATGCCCTCCGGCACTAGGTAGATGATGAGCGCAATTAGGCCGGCGCCGATTACCGCGCCGCCCAGCCGCCAACCGCACGCGGGCCAACCGTGTCGCAGCGCGTCCAGCGCGGCGAGGGCCAGGGCGGGGAAGGTCACGCGGTCCAAAATTAAGCCCTGTTCCCAATCCGTGACGGTGATCAGTAAGAGCGCGGCGAGGTAGGTGCTGGTGAAGAGGAGATCCAGCCAGGCGAGCCGCCCGGCGGCGCTAGCGGATAATGCGGCCAGCCCGAAGAGCAACGCGCTCCCCGCTTCCACCAGCAAGGTCCGCAGCCCGATCTTCGCGCCACAGGTGCGGCAGCGTCCGCGCAGGGCCAGGTAGCTGAGGAGGGGTACCATTTCCAACGGCGGCAACCGTTTTCCGCAGCTGGGGCAGCGCGAGGGGGGCTGAAGCAGCGAGTCGCCCGCCACGAGCCGGTCGGCGGCCACGTTGAGAAAACTTCCCACCGCTGCGCCGACGAGGATCCAGTAAAGGGTTATGAGGGTTGTGGAGATGTTCAAGTTGTACTCCTTATGAAAAAGTGAGCGAGAAGGCGAGAAAGCGAGTGAGCGAGAAGGCGAGAAGGCGAGAAGGCGAGAAAGCGACCAAGCTCCGTGGCGGCCTGCGATTGACCCAGACACAAACGGCCTGCCGGGTCCCATGCTAATTTTATCATACTAGACACCGAGGACCCTGAGCAGAAAATTAAATTTGGGATAAAAATGGCTCACTTTACCGGTCAAAAAGTTAATTTTCTCAAGGCTAACTTCAAATCTCCGTGCCTCCGTGGTGAAATGCTTTTTTTCTTAGCGACTTGGCGTCTTTGCGGCAAGTTCTCTTGCTTTACTCGGTGGTCTGAATGATAAACTGTACTACCGGGGGCGAGCCGGGCGGCGAGATGCTGCTTAGCATCTCGATCCGCACGTCGGTAAACTCCGCGGTGACTTGCAAGGCGCGCGCGTATTCTAACACTTGTGCCTGGCTCTCGGTTTCTCCGGTTAACGTCAGCGCCATTTCTTGCTGGTTGATTTCGGTCAAAATAATTTCCAATGCGGGAGCGGCCGCCACGGCGGCGATGATCGCCGGGGCATGGGCGGTTTGCCAGCCCTGGACGAAGCCGGCCTCCGCTTCGAGGAGCTGCAAGCGTGTCTGCAATTCGTCAATTTGTTGATTGAGAGCTTGCAGCTCGTCCTGGAGGCCTGGTTGCGCTTGGAGTTGCGTCAGCGATTGGTCAAGTGCGGCTTGTTGGATTTCACTTTGCCGGCTGGTCTGCCGCCAGGTCAGTGTGACCGGGATTAACCCGACGAGTAGGCCGGTGATGAGAAGAAAACCGACCACGTTCAATACTGCTACCTGGCGGTGGCGGTACTGCGAGGGTAAGAGATTCAGATCAAGTGGTTTTGATTGGCGGGGCATAGATTATGATTCCTTCATTATCAATCCGAGGTTAGGTAGATAGTGCAATAAGGGTAAATCCGGGGGGAGGGTGAGCGTTGGTTGCGGGTGCGCCAGGCTCCATTTGGCTTCCAGGGGCGCGGCCAGGTCATTTCCTGGGGCGAGTGCGCCGGTCAAGCAAATTTGCGGAATCCAGTGGGGCTGCGAGGCGGTGCGGCTGGATTGATGGAAATCTAACATGCGTTGGATTTCGCGAATCAATTGGCCGGCCCGCTCCTGGACAGAAAATTTGTCGGCGTCAAGTAGCGTTATGGTGCGGACGATCTGCGGGATGAAGTCCCGGATCAGGAGAATTTTGGTTGCGGTACTCTCCAAATCCACAATGATGATTTGCGGGTGATTGACGGCGCGCGCCAGAGCTAGCGTTTTAAGGTCCAAGGAGGTAATTTTGAGTTGAGTCTGTTGGAGTGCGGCGATGTAAGAATCCACGCTCTGCCGGGGCAGGCCGACGGCAAAAATCTGCCGGTGATTGCCCTGCGTGGGGAGCTGCTGCCACGTTAGATAAATCTCTTCTAACGGCAATGGGAATTCACGCCGCGCCTGGCGTTCTACTGTTTCTGCCAACAGTTTATCGGGGACGAGCGGCAATTCTAAGACGCGCTGGATGGCCCGTCCGTGATGAAAGGAGAGGCTGGTTTTGGCAGTGGAGATCCCTAAGGTGGTTAGGAGTTGGCTTAGGGCTTCGTGGAAAGCGTGTGGCTCGGCAACTAGGTTCTGTTGCAGCACTTGAGGGCGGAGGGGTTGCGCTCCCCAACGCAAAATACGGGCGCCTTTGAAGACGATGGCCCGCAATTCAATCGGTTCTACGTGTAGAGCTAACTGTTCTCGCGCTAACCAGGGAATTTTCATCAGTAGCCTCGCTGCCAATTCAGCTCTATTTGGGACGAGCCGCAATCGGCTTGGGTATCGACGGGGATGCCGGCGGATACCGGCGCGCCGTTGGCGAATAATTGCACAAACCAAGTCTCTTCTCTGGGATGATCGTCCAGATAGAGCTCATATTCTCCACTGGAGGAGCTGGTGGTGGTGATGCCGTGCCACTCTTGGGCCCAGAGATGGACGTTGATGCCGGGGACGGGATAGCCGTTGCTATCGGTGATTTTGCCGTAGAAACCGAACCAACCGCAGCCTAAATCTGGGTAGCGGGTGTTGACCGAGCGGTTGATCTTGGTGTCAAAGTAGG
>DUEJ01000138.1 GCA_011192175.1 Thermoflexia bacterium | reverse complement strand
GCCTGCTTGGTGGGCGGCATCAGCATCCCGAACGCCGTGCAGATTTTGCACCGGGGAGGCGTCCCTTTCTACCAGGACGCCACCCGTGCCGCGCGCGCGCTGGCCGGGCTATGGGAGTACGCGCAACTCAAGACGCGACCCGCTCTCACGCCAACGCCGGTGGTGGATGTGGAGCGCGAAGAAGCCGCGTCTATTCTGACCTCCGCCGCCGTCAGCGACGCGGGGTTCGTGGATTCCGAAGTCGCCGCGCAGGTCGCCGAGGCTTACGGTATCCAAGTGCCCTTCTCCGGCCTCGCCGCCAGCGCGGATGAAGCGGTGGTGCTCGCCGCCAGCGCCGGGTATCCCGTCGCCGCGAAGTTGATTGCGCCAGACGTGGTACACAAGGCGGATGTGGGCGGCATCGCGCTGGGTTTGGCGGACGCCGGCGCAGTGCGCGAGACTTTCGCGCGCTTGGTGGGCGCCGCTCCCGGCCGCAGCCTGATGATCCAGCAGATGGCCCCCCGCGGCCGCGAGGTGATCGTCGGGGCGCAGCGCGACCCGCAATTCGGCCCGCTGTTGATGTTCGGGATGGGCGGCATTTACGTTGAGGTATTCAAGGATGTGGCCTTCCGCCTGGCGCCGTTGTGCGAGGCCGATGCGCGGGCGATGGTCGCCGAGACCGCCGCCGGGCAACTGCTGGCGGGCGTGCGCGGTGAGAAGCCGGGCGATTTGGACGCGGTTGTGGAGACGTTGCGCCGCGTAGGGCAGCTACTGGCGGATTTCCCCCAGATCGCGGAGCTGGACATCAACCCGCTCATCGTCGGGCCGGCCGGGGCCGGGGCTTGGGCCGTGGATGTGCGGATCAAGGTGAGTTAAAAGTTGCGAGTTAGAAGTTGCAAGTTAGCAGTTGAAAGTTAAAAGTTGAATGTTAGGAGCGCGCAGAGACGTGGTTAAAGCGGCAAATGCTTTCGGCAATGATACGATGAGAATTGTGGAGGCGCCGGTATGAATGAAATGGTTCTGTCACGAGATAAAATACTCGCTCTACTCAAAACGTTCATGGAACACCAAAAGTCCGAATATGGTCTGATTTCGTTGGGTGTATTCGGTTCCTTTGCACGTGGCGAGGCGCAAAGCGACAGCGATGTGGATATTGTGTTCGATACTGACGCCCCCAACTTGTTCATGACCGTCATGCTGAAACAAGATTTGGAGGAATTGTTGGAACGTCCGGTGGATGTGTTACAGTTGCGCGGATTGATCAACCTCCGGCTAAAGGCACGCATCGAAAAGGAGGCAGTGTATGTATGACCCAGAGTTACTGGTCGAAAAGCTAAAAATTCTCCTGGAAGCACTAGAACGGATTCCGAGACGGTTCACCAGCATCGCTATCCCGGACGATTTCTATGCCAGCGACGCGGGAATAGATCAGATGGATGCGATTTGCATGGTCCTGATCGCAGCGGGAGAAGAGTTCAAAAACATTGATCGCAAGACTGAGGGACAGCTACTGAAACGTTACCCTGGCATAAAGTGGCGCGGCGTGATGGGGGTGCGGGATGTCTTGGCTCACGGTTACTTCCAAGTGAACGCCGCGCAATTGTTCGACATTTGCGAAAACGATATTCCGACATTGATTGAAACGGTCAAAATCATGATCAAGGAGAGTGACTATGATGATGACTGAGGTACAGGTGTGAACGAAACCGATATGATTGTGCGCAGCATCTTGGAACACTATCCCACCGCGCAGGCGATCTACCTTTTTGGAACGTATGGCACAGCGGATGAGTGGCCCAACAGCGATGTGGATCTTGCGGTGCTCCTACCGCCGCAAGAGGCCAAAGCGGCTGGATTCTTGGCACTGAGTGCTTTGCATTTAGAACTGGAATCTTTGTTGAAGAAAGAGGTGGATTTAATCAACTTGCGCCGGGCGCCCACGGTTCTCCAAAAAGAAGTCATTATCGCCGACCGGCGCATTTACCAGGCCGACGAATATGCCACCGATGAATTTGAAATGTTGACGCTCTCCTATTATCAAAAACTAAATGAGGAGCGCGCAGAGATAATAGAGGACGCCCTAGCCACCGGGAGGTTTATTATCTGATGAATGATATTGTGCTGAATAAAAAAGAGAGCATTGAACGGTGCATAAAACAGGTTCGTATCTATTACGCCTCGCCCAGTGAAACCCCTTTTGAAGAAGACTACTTGAAGCAAGATGCAATTGCCGTGAACTTGCAACGCGCCTGTGAGCAATGTATTGATCTGGCAAACCACACCATCAAAAAGAGAAAACTCGGCCTTCCCAAAGAGTCCAGAGAAAGTTTTTGGCTGCTCGCTAAAAATGAGATCATCCCTCGTGATCTCGCGACCAATCTCGGAAACATGGTGGGGTTTCGCAATACGCTGGTACACCAATATCAGGACCTTGACATCCAGTTGCTGGTGGATGTGATCGAGAAACACCTAGCTGATTTGATTGACTTCACCAATTTTATCGTACAGGAATTTAGCAGAGTAACCGCGAATGAATGCCCCTAGTCGCGAATATGTTGAGGAGAACCGCATTTGCTGCGTATGGAGTGCTACAGGGCCAGGTACGGTCGAGTTAGTGGACTATCAAAAAGTCCCCAGATGATTCAACCTTATACCAGCCGCAACCGGAAGCACTACAACACGCCTCAAAGAGCGACTTTAGACTTTTGACTGGCGACTTTTGACCTTTGACTGGTGACTTTAGACTTATTTTCAGAGGAGGCCAACATGGAGATAGATTTGTTAATACATTCGGCGGCGCAGGTGGTTTCTGCGCGGCGGCGCGACGGTGCGCCCCAGCGTGGCGCCCAACTGGGCGAGTTGACGATCATCCGCGATGGCGCCGTGGCGATCCGTGGCGGGCAGATCGTAGCCGTGGGCACGACGGCGGCAGTGCGCCGCCAAGTCGGCCCTGCAGAGCGCGAGATCGACGCTACCGGGCGCGTCGTCACTCCCGGCTTCGTTGATCCGCATACCCACTTGGTCTGGATGGGAGACCGCGCGGCTGAGTTTGAGCAGCGCATCGCCGGCGCGAGCTACCAGGAAATCATGGCGGCTGGCGGCGGTATCATCTCCACCGTGCGCGCCACCCGTCAGGCGACCGTGGCGGAGCTGGTGGACGCGGCGCGCCCCCGTTTGGAGCGCATGTTGGCGCACGGTTCCACCACCGTCGAAGTGAAGACCGGCTACGGCTTGAACACGGACGCGGAACTGCGGCAGCTGGAGGCCAGCGTTATCCTGGATCGCGAGCATCCGGTGCGGGTGGTCCCAACTTTCTTGGGCGCGCACGCTATCCCCGCCGAGTACCGAGGACACACCGCTGCCTACGTGGAGCTTGTGGTGACGGAGATGTTGCCGGCCGTGGTGGAGAAATCACGCGAGCTGGGCCTCGACTCATTGCCTTTCTGCGACGTCTTCTGTGAGGAGGGCGCCTTCGATCTGGCGCAGAGCCGCCGTATCTTGGAGGCTGCCCGCGAGCTGGGCTTCCCGCTCAAAATCCACGCCGACGAGTTCCAGCCATTGGGCGGCGCGCGGCTGGCCGTGGAACTGGGCGCGGTCTCTGCCGACCACCTCGTCGTCACCGCGCCGGCGGATATCGCAGCCCTGGGAGCGGCGGAGACCGTGGCCGTCTCTTTGCCCTCCACGCCCTTCGGCCTGGGGCAGAGCGCGTACACGCCCGCCCGCGCCCTCTTGGCGGCCGGCGCGGCCTTAGCCCTGGCTACTGATTGTAATCCCGGCACTGCTTGGAATGAATCGCTGCCCTTCGTGATGGCACTGGCTTGCCGTTACCTAAAAATCACCCCGGCCCAGGCGCTGGTGGCGACGACGCTCAACTCGGCTTGTGCCTTAAACTGGGGAGCGCGCATTGGCGTGCTGGCCCCCGGCTACGCCGCTGACCTGCTGCTGTTGGATATCCCCGACTATCGCCACCTCGGTTATCGCTTTGGTACCAATCCTGTTGCCCTGGTCGTGAAAGATGGTCAGGTAGTCGGGTAATCAGGTAGTCGGCCCTGACCGCTTTATCGTTCACTCGCCTTTTCGCTTTTCCGTGCTCGTCCGCGTCCCGTTAACCCTGCGGGATGCAGAGAGACATTGATCAATAGAGACGCTAGAGATTCCTCGCTGGCGAGCTCCGCGCGTGGCGCGTCGCTCTGGCTCGGAATGACACTCGCTTACTCGCTTTCTCGCTTACTCGCTTACTCGCTTGAAAGGTTATCCTATGGAAGGAAAAATTTACACGCTAACCATACCCGCCGCCGGCGACCGGATAGATAAATATCTCCGTGACACCTTGCCCGCTCTCTCGCGCGCAGCGGTGCAGCGTCTGATAGCCGCCGGGGAGATAACGGTTAACGGGAAGACGACCTCAGCCGCTTACGATATTCGGGCCGGCGACGAGATCGTAGTCCACGTCCCGCAGCCGGAACCGACCGAGTTGCTGCCGCAGGATTTGCCGCTGGATGTGCTCTACGAGGACACCAATATTATCGTGGTGGACAAAGCCGCCGGGATGGTGGTGCATCCGGCCCCCGGCCATCCCGATGGGACGTTGGTCAACGCGATTTTGGCGCATTGCCCCGATCTGCGGGGAGTGGGAGGCGTGCTCCGTCCCGGCATCGTCCACCGGCTGGATCAGGAAACTTCCGGCGTGTTGATCGTCGCTAAAGACGACCACGCTCTCCGCGAGCTGCAACGGCAGTTCAAGGCACGCACCGTGAGTAAAACCTACGTGGCCCTGCTTATCGGGCGGTTGACGGAGGCCGAGGGCCTGATCGACGCGCCTATTGGACGCCACCCCCGCCAGCGTAAAAAGATGGCCGTGGTGGCGGGCGGGAAACCATCGCGGACCCGCTGGGCGGTAATGGAGCGGCTCCGGGACGCTCAACGTCGCCCGTATACCTTGTTGGCGGTGGAGTTGCTGACCGGACGCACCCACCAAATCCGGGTGCATTTTTCCTGGTTCGGCTATCCCCTGGTAGGCGATGCGACCTACGGTCGCCGTGACCCCCTGGTCGCTCCGCGCCAATTTCTCCACGCCCGCGACCTGGCCATTACCCATCCCACCACCGGCGAGCGCATGACTTTCTCCACGCCCCTGCCGGCAGATCTGCGGGATGTCTTGGCTTGTTTGGAGGTCACTTAGCCAGTTGGTCGTGCCAAGAGACCCAAGACTTCTCACCGCCAAGACGCTAAGAAAAAAATTAAGTTCTAAAAATCTTCGTGCCTTTGCACCTTCGTGGTGAAATATTTAATTTTTTCAGTAGCCCCATAATTATTGAGCCATTTTAAACAGGAATCACAGATGCCGAATAAAGAGACGACCAGAGTAGTAATGCGGCGGTGTCTGGCCCTGCTCCGTCGTTTACAGCGGGGGCCGGCCAGCAAAGAGGAATTGATCGCGGCGGTGCGTGCGCAGCCAATTCCCGAACCTTATGGCGCCACTAGCGGGCGCGCGTTGGCCCGGCGTTTTGATGGTGATAAGCAACGGCTAAAAGATATTTTCGGCGCCCAATGGCGCTATCAGCGCTCTACCGGGAAATATGAGTTGATTGATCTCTGGGAGTCGATTTTAGACTTGCCAGATGCGGATTTAGCTGCGTTAGCTTTTCTGCAAGAGCTGTTCGAGCCACGCGCGCCCAATTACACGGCCGTGCAACACCTGCTCAGTCTTTTATTGAGCTATCTCTCCCCAGAACGGCGGGGCGAGTTGGAGCGTCAACGGACGGCGCTGGCAGTAAAATGGGGGCGGCGTGATGATGATGAGATTGCATCGCCAGTGGCGGACGGTTTACAGAAGGCCCTCATCCACCACCGGCTGGTGGAGTTTGATTACTACTCTCCCGCACAACCAGACGGTGAGCCGCGCCGGCACATCGTGGAACCGTGGAAACGCTACTTTGATTCTGTACGCGGGCATTACTACCTGCACGGCTACTGCCGCCAGACCACCAGCGCCGCTTATGGCCCACGCCGGCAACAGCATTACTTCCACTACCGGCTAGGACGTATCCGGAACCTCAAGTTGCTGCCGGATAAATTACCGTCATCCCCTCGGCAGACCCACCGATTCCAGCTGGATTACCAGCTAGCCCCAGAAATCGCGCGCCGAGGTGAGGTCTCGCGGCATCCGGGCATCACCATCTTGGCACGGGAACCGCAAGCCGATGGCGGGATGCTCGTTCACGCCAAGACGGATGATATCTGGTGGGCAGTGCGCACCTTGTTGCATTACGGCCCCAACTGCAAAGTTTTGGGGGGTTACGAGGCGCGCTACGAGATGCGTCAGACAGTGCAGCGGTTGGCGCAGTTGTACGGAGAGTAGGCGGGTAGTCAAGTAATAGCCAGGCTCCTGACCGCGCCACGAGTGAGCGTAATGAAAACGGGCACATCTTCGATTGAAGGCATGCCCGTTGATTTTTATGGGGGTAATCCTTAAGCGGGATTCGATCAATAATATGTTACTTGCAACGTTTCAATTCCTCGGTCGGAATTCTGTCCATTGGGACGGCGGGCGGAGTGCCGGAGCGCGAATGGCGGACAGGCGTTGACGAATTGGTTCGTCCAATTTGCAGAGGCTTACATCAACAGCGCGCCAAATCTGGACACGCGAGACACTGGAAGTAACCTTCGCTGCTGAGCGCGCTAAATTGCCTGAGCCGTTACGTGACGTAGTACCGGAAATTATTTTGGTAGATAACCGAGATCGTGTATTGGAAACGCCATGGGCCGAGATTTATGGAGTAAAACCGGATGTGGAGTTAAATCGTGTAACGGCCAGCACGGACCCCGTGTTGGGGCGGATCGTTATCTATCAAAACGGTGATTTGCGTGACGAGCCTGATTGGCAAGGGGCACTGGTTGATTTACGTGAGGAGCTGGGGCATAGTTTGGCAGTTCATCTGTTTAACTCGCCGGAGCCACCGGTAGAGTGGCGGCAGGTCATGGCAAGTGAAGATTTACTTTCCGCCGCTCCCGGCGATGATTTTCCGCGTGAGGATTGGGCTTTGGCTATTGCCCTCTGGCTGGCAGATGAAGCAGAATTTATAGCCGCTTATCCGCAAAGAGCTTCATTCCTGCGGCGTTTCGGCTTCGGGACGATAAAAACGGTATAGTTTGACCGTTTCGGTGATGCGACCGGCAGTGAAAGCAGTAATGTAAATGATTTGAGTGAAGTTGCAATTGGGATCAAGGCTTTCAGCATAGGAGACCGGCTTACCCGTATCAGGGCGATATGCCCAACATTCGGCATAGTCCCAGGCGACATCTTCCGCGCCGGGGTCGCCGCGCCGTACAATTTTAGTCGGTTTATTATCCATACGCCAAGTATAGCACAATGAGCGATACATTTGAACTTGAAATCAACGGTTTGGCGGAATTTACTGCGGCCCTGGACAGCCTAGGGCGCAACGTAAAAAAAGAACTGACGCCGGCAGTTGAGAAGGCTCTGTCCTATCTTTG
>DUEJ01000137.1 GCA_011192175.1 Thermoflexia bacterium | reverse complement strand
GTTGTGAGCTCTTAGAATCGAATGTCGTGCGCGGGCGGCGCATAAAGTTATGTTTGCTCAAGTGAGGAGGGTTAAATTATGGAAGCCTATAGGTTTGAAACCACGGTCCAAGAAAATGGAGTCATTCATATTCCCGCGCTGGTTAGTTTAGCCCGCCAACGGATTGAGGTCTTCGTTGTGACCAGACCCGCTGCCAGACTAGAAACTGAATCTGCAACCCCCATAGCTACCTTTCTTGACAAGTGGCGAGGGTCTCTAAAAGATCTTGACGCGGATGAGTTGAGGTTCCAATATTTGCAGGAAAAGTACCGATGAGAATTCTGATAGATACAAATGTCATCTTGGATATCATATTGGAACGCCAGCCATTTGTAGAGCCAGCGAGCAGACTGTTAGAAACCGCACAACATGCCGATATTGTATTGTACGTGACTGCCACAACCATCACCGATCTGTACTATATTATCCGGAAAGCAAAAGGCCGCGTCACGGCATTGAATTTCATTGTAGATTTGTTGCAGTTTATGGAAGTTGCAACGGTGGATAAAGCGATAATCAGAGCAGCTCTGCACTCAGATATAGTTGATTTCGAAGACGCCGTTCAAGAAAATGCAGCTAAGAGGCAAAATATCCAAGTGATTATAACCCGTAATGAGGCTGACTTCCAGAATTCGGTATTAGAGATCCACAATCCCGAATCATTTTTGAAGAGCTTGTGAAAGCAGCTTAACATCCGTCACGCCCGGCTAGACTAGGCAAGCAATCTTTTGCCCCTAGCCAACCCTCCGGTGTTGACAGGCTCAGGCTTTATCCCTATAATTCTTACAAATCAAAGGTTCTTAGCCTTCCGAAAATTCAACTCTGGGGAATTGATTAGCAGGATTCCGTCTAGGCTGTCTAAACGGCAGGGAAATGCGGATTCCGTATAATTAGTATAGGCGCTTCTAGAGTTGTATCCCGGATTGTCAATCCGGCGGGCGGAATACCATTCCATTCCGCGCTACAAGCCCCCGAAATATTGAGATGATACAATAATTTGCTCGTCTTCTACAGAACTAGCACAAAGAACTTTGTAGCAGAGATTAACGTACCAGAGCGACGCATAACAGTGACAGAGGAACTGCAGAAATTCAACTCTAACTTTTTCGAATATGGTTATTGTAAAGTGCGTTTAATTCATCCTACGACTCATTCCCCAAATCAACGTCCGCGAGCGTAAACGTACCATCCTCTTGCGGGACAAACTCCACGACCTTCAGCACCGCAGCCAGATTGAGCGGCCCGTAAATATGCGGGAATTGCTGTCCAGTAGTGTAACAATCCTCGTAACGCACCTCAGCCTCCACGCGCTCCGCAGCGATGACCAGCAATACCAGCCCCCGCTGTCCGCGATAGAGAGCGTTGGCTACACCTACAACCTGGGACGGCAACGAGCAATGAATGAATCCCTCAGTCCTCAGAGAATCCGCGTGATAGTAGTCTCCCGTCTGCGCAGCCTGCCAGCTAACACGCTGAGTGATGTGCAAAATTATCAAGATGACCTCACTTCAACCCGGAATGTACAAAGCTCTGGATAAAACGGCGCTGGAAGATCAAGAAGATGATAAAGAGCGGGCCGACAACCAGCAAGGTCGCGGCTGTGAGGAGCGACCATTGCGCGCCAATCTCACCCAACTGCGTGAAGCGCACTAATCCCGTGGTCAGCGGCCGGCTGCTGGTGCTGTTGGTCACAATCAAGGGCCAGAGGAACTCGTTCCAGTGCCAGATCACGGAAGAGAGGCCAAACGCGATGAGGGTAGGGAAAGATGGCGGCAAATAGATGTGCCAGAGCAGCTGCCACCAGGAGCACCCATCAATGGTCCCGGCATCCACCAGGTCACGCGGCACTTCCAAGAAGGCTTGCCGCAACAAGAAGGTCCCAAAAGCCGACCCAAAATAGGGTATCCCGATGGCCAAGAGCGTATCAAAGAGACCCAGCTTACTGATAGTGCTGAAGTTGGGGGCTAAAAGAGCTGAAGTAGGAATCATCATCTGCAATAGGATAAAGAAGAAGAGGGCCTTTTTACCTGTGAACTGGTAATGCGTGAACGCAAAGGCGGCGATGGTGACGGTAACTAACTGCACGCCCAATATCATCAACACCAGGGAAATAGTATTGAGATAGTATTCGCCGAAAGGCGCCATAGACCAGGCCCGCCAGTAGTTAGCTAACGTCAACGTATAGCCAAACCAGACATTGCCCCGGCCCAGGGGATCGTCGGCCGGGCGGAGTGAGGCAATCAACGTCCAGAACACCGGGGTCAACCAGAGAAGAGATAACCCTAGCGTCAGAAAATTAGCCCCGAGCTGGCCCGCGCGGATACGCAATTTATTAGACATCTTCTTCCCCCTTTTCCGAGACACGGAAATTGGTGATAGTGAAAACCAAGAGTACCAAGATAAGAATGACGGTGAGCGCCGACGAGAAGCCGATATCGAGTTGCTCGAAGCGCTTCTGCCAGAGATAGTAGAGCAAGACGGTGCTCGCTTCGCTGGGACCGCCGCTTGTCAAGACAAAGATATGGTCGATGGTGCGAAAAGCGTCGATAAAAGCGATGGTGGTGATAAATAAGGTCGTGCGGCGCAGCAAAGGCAACGTCAAGTGCCAGATCGCTTGCCACCAGTTCGCTCCGTCCAACCCTGCCGCCTCGTAGAGCGGCGTAGGAAGATTTTGCAACCCGGCCAGATAGAAGATCATGTAGTAGCCGGCGTTTTTCCAGATGGCGACTATCATCACGGCTAACAGCGCCAGATCCGGGGAACCGGTCCAGTTTTGCGGGCCGGCATAGCCTAGCGCCGCCAGGACCGTATTGAATAGCCCATAACCAGGGGTAAAAAAGAACATCCAGACGGTCGCGGCGCTCACCATCGGCAAAATTGTGGTGTGAAAGAAAGCGAGCCGCGCCAATCCTATGTTCCGCACTTTGCGGTTGACCAACATCGCGAAGAAAAAGCCCAGCAAGATACTGATGGGTACCGTGCCGATGATGTAACGCAAGGTGTTGGCTAACACCCGGTGAAAGTGCGGATCGGAGAAGATGTTGGCATAATTCCCCAAACCAATAAAGGTGGGGGTGCGAAACTTGGCGATATTAAGTCGCTGTTGGAAGAAACTCCGATAAAACGCGGAGAGTGTCGGCCAAACAGTGAATAATAAGACAAAAGCAAGAGTGGGTAAAACTAAGAGATATGGCAAATAGCGATCCCTCTTTGATCTGGCGGTTTCTTTTTCCATAAGACTCTCCTGATTTCAATGTTCAAGGGCAACACGCTAATTATAGCGCGTTGCCCCTAATTCATATCTTAATTACTATTCTATCAAGCGGAGAATGTCTAACCCCATACTAGTCCACGGAGGTGGACTTCGCAAGGGCCGCTGCGACTTCAGTCGCCAGGCGCCAAGCCCCGTTGCCAGAATATTACACCACGGCCCTTATTTGAAAGCTTCCAAAGCGGTTTCGGCTTCTGCTTGCGCTGCCGCCATCGCCTCAGCTGGGGACAGCTCGCCATTGTAGGCTTGTTGTAGGTAGTTGTGGAAGATATTGCGCACTTCGCCCAAGTTCTGCACGGAGAATTCAGCCCCCCCCACATCCAGCGCTACCCGGGCCTGCGCTACCTGTGGATGAGCCGCCATATACGTCTTCATGGCCTCAGTCTCATAGGCGCCTTTGCAGCTGGCAAAATAGCCCGATTGGATACTGAAGTCGGCGGCGCGCTCCGGTTCGCTCAAGAAACGGATGAACTTCCAAGCCGCATCTTGTTTGGCTTGGTCAATGTTATCAAAGAGATACAGATTGCCGCCGCCAGGAACAGAGGCGTAAGTTCCGGCCGCTTTGCCGGGGAGGGGCATCACGCCGACCTCGAAATCAGCCTGCTCCAAGAGCGTGTTCAGGCTGCCGCTGGAATGGACGATCATCGCGGTCTGCCCACTTGCCAAATCCGTAGGCGCCTGCCCCCAAATACTCTGGACGCCGGCGGGCATCGCGCCATACTTCTCAGAAAGGTCGATGTAGAACTGCACGGCTTCAATCACTTTAGGATCATCAAAGTAAACCTCGGCATCGCCCGCGCCGATGATGTTCTGACCATTGCCAATCGCCAACGGTTGGAAGAGCCAGTAGGGCCAGCCAGAAGGGAACTCAATCCCCCACCGCGTAACCTCATCGCCATCTTTTTGGGTCAACGCCTGCCCGGCCTCGCCCCACGCCGCCCAACTATCAGGTGGCTCCAGGCCGGCTTCCGCGAAGAGATCCGCGTTGTAATACATCAACACGGCGCTACGTTGGAAGGGGATACTCCAGGTTTTGCCATCGTAGTAGGAATTTTCCATAAACGAGGCGATGAAGTCCTGCATATAAGCTTCACCATCCTCATCAGCCGCGATATAATCATCCAACGAGCGGATATAACCCGCGTTGACCAGATCGTAGAGATCGGTAGCCAACATCACGGCGAGCGCAGGTGGTTCCCCGCCGCCATCCACCGTCGTCTGGATAGCCGTCTTCACATCCCCGTAACCACCAGAATAGACCGCTTCCACGGTGATATTGGGGTTTTCCTCCTGGAACTTCTCAATGTAACCATTGAAGAGCGCCGCGATAGGGGCATCCACCGCTACCGGATAGTAGATCTGAATAGTTACCGGCCCGGTTTCTTCCTTAGGAGCACAAGCAGCCAGCATCCCGGTCAGCAACAAAACTAACAACGCCAAAGCACTCAACTTTCTTAATGTCATGCTACTCCTCCTCGCTTCAGGTTATGAATATAAGTTATTTCTTAGCCTCGCCAATTACTCGCTCATTCTAGCTTCTCTTCGTCATTTACACCCCCTTTATCTGCCGGGAGACAACCCCAGCCAGCAGTATACCTTGATAATACCTCGGTTGTCAAGTAAATCTCCTCAGTCGGACGGTAAAACTCTACGCCGTCAGCATAAGCCCTGGCGGCATCAATCTCCAAGATCACCGGCTCTGGACTATGCCGCAAGCCAATGGAGCGGGCCATCTGGGGCGTGGCGGCCAGGTGGACGTATCGCCACTGCATGGGACGCAGCCCCTCACGCTTGATCTGCGCCACACTCTCCGGGGCGGCGCCGTGATAGAGCGTCGCCGGCGGTTCCACCGGCGCATACTCCGGGCGGGGGGCCGTATGCCCGTAGAGCGCGCGAATGTGCTGCCCCTGGATCTCGAACCGGCGGCGACCTGTCGTCACGTTGACCACGGCGTCCACATCCGCGCGGTTGGCCCAGCGGAAGTTAGGTAGTCCCTTGAGAATGTGCAAGACCTCGTCCAGCGAGGCGTAACCATCCGCATCCAGGGGGAGCGGGAAGCGCGCCGGTTGGTGCCGTAAAAGCAGCGAGAGGAATTTGCTCAACTTGCGCTGCCGTTGATCTAAAGTGGACATGCGCTCTCCTATGCCTCATTCCCGTTTGTACCTTTAGGTTTTCGTCATCCTCAAGTACGCCACTAGCGCGTCAACGGAGGTCAATGCGCTGACCCGTCCGCGTAGGCGGACGACCAGCCGTTAGGCTACAGTAGAGTACTTCAGTACTCGTAAGCGACGACCAAGTAAAATTCCGTAGCCGTTCATTAGAATCAACCAGGATAAAACAAAAAGAACCTCAATACTCTCTCTGTCTCAGTGGTGAAATTACCACTCACTCCCTAACCGCCACAAATTCGCCCGTACCCGTTCATATTCGCGCTTATCCAACGTCCGCAAGAACTCCGTGAGTTTGGCGCGGCGGGTCTCTCTGCCCCGGGGACATTCCAACTCTGGGGGGAACTTCCAGCCGCGAGCGCGGGCGTAACGGGTAATAGCACTCTCTTCCACGTAGATCAGCGGGCGAATCACGATAAAGCGGCCCTCAAAGAAGGTGCGGTGCGAAGCCAGTGACTCGGTCTGGCCTTTGTAGAGCACGTTCAACAACGTGGTGACGGCTGCGTCATCAGCGTGATGACCCAGCGCGACCTTGTTGCATCCCCACCGGTCCGCGGCGCAGAAGAGGGCCTTGCGCCGGTGCCAGGAGCAGCGAAAACAGTTCAGCGGCAACGGCTCGTTGGCGGCCACCGCCAGCGGCGCGATCTCATATTCGACGCCCAACGTGCGGAACCACGGTTCCAGCACCGGGCGTTGATCCGGCAATCCTACGTCCGTCCCCTCAATATGGACGGCGACCACTTCGTAAGCCCCCTGGATATCGACGCCGCGTAGCAACAACTCCAACAGCACCCGGCTATCCTTGCCGCCGGAGACCCCCACCGCGATCCGGTCGCCATCCTCGATAAGGTTGAACTCGCGGACCGCGCGATTAAGCGGCTTCTGGAGATACGCGGCGATCTTATCAAACGCACTCATAGCTAACACCTACCAACAAACGGCTAACCGGCTAACAAGCTAATGGCTAATAGCTAACAGACTAATAGCTAACAGGCTAATAGCTAACAAACTAACCGCTAACTAGCCAGTCTCTTCCCATACTGCTCTTGATAGTATTCCTGGTAAAGCTCCCCCCCTTTAATGGGTCGCCACCACCACTCATTTTCGGCGTACCAACGCACGGTTTTGATGATGGCTTCGGCGCAACTATGATGGCTCTCCCAACCCAACGCGCGCAGTTTGCTCACATCTAAGGCGTAGCGGCGGTCATGCCCGGCGCGATCCGCTACATGCTGGATGAGGCTCTCCGGCTTGCCCAACGTCTCCAAAACGATCTGGGTCATCTCCAAGTTGGTCATCTCCGCGCCGGTGCCGACGTTGTAGACCTCCCCCAGCTCGCCCTGATGCAGTACCAGGTCGATGCCCTCACAATGATCAATGACGTACTGGTAATCGCGCATCTGCAATCCATCCCCGTAGACGGGCAACGGCTCGTTGTCTAGCGCGTTGGTAGCAAAGAGCGGCACCACTTTCTCTGGATATTGGTATGGCCCCACATTGTTGGAACCGCGCGTCACCGTCACCGGCAAGCCCCAGGATTCATAATAAGCCAGCGCCATTAAATCCCCACCGGCCTTGCTGGCCGAATAGGGGCTACGCGGCTCCAAGTTGTCCTGCTCCTGAGAACGGCTTTTCAGCACCTGCCCGTAAACCTCATCGGTGCCAATCTGATGATAGCGCTCCAACTTGAATTTCTTCGCCGCCTCCAAGAGCACAAAAGTGCCGTAGACATCCGTCTGGATAAAAGCCCCGGGATCCATCAGGGAGCGATCCACGTGGGTCTCTGCCGCAAAGTTGATAATGGTATCCACGCCCTCGCGCTGCACCGTCTGGTCTACCAACTCCATATCGCAAATATCCCCCCGGACAAACTTGTAGCGTCCGGCAAAACGCGCGGCTACATCCTGCAAATTCTCCAACCGTCCCGCGTAGGTGAGTTTGTCATAGACGACAATGGAATAATCGGGATACTTTTCCAACATGTAACGGACAAAATTGGAGCCGATAAAACCGGCCCCCCCAGTCACCATCAATTTACGCATCTTAGCTGCTCCTCTGGAAATAAGTCAAAAGTCAAAAGTCGTAAGTCTAAAGTCGCAAGTCGCAAGTCTAAAGTTTGCTTCAAACCCCAGGTGTTGGCGTTAGTGCAGCTTTTTCATTAATTGTTGGTTACATAGAAACTCCTTCTTAATCTGCGAGCGCAGCCGGCGTTTATCCACATCCTATTTTTGGAACTCCAGAGACCAGTCTAGGGTTCTGGCAAGTGTAAAATGAGCAGTTGATTACCATCCGCCGACCGCTCCCTAGTCCCCGTAGGTGGACTGCGCCACCGTAGCCGCGACTTTAGTCGCCAGGCTAACTAACATTTTAAGGCAGCGCCCTATTGGGTTTTGATATTCGATAAAACTTAACTACACTGCCAAACATGAAAATGACATTATACAGAAAATTTGTATCTTCTCAATATTTCGGGGGCTTGTAGCGTGGAATGGTATTCCGCCCGCCGGATTGACAATCCGGGATACAATCGGCCCTAGTCCCCGTAGGTGGACTGCGCCACCGTAGCCGCGACTTTAGTCGCCAGGCTAACATTACTGGCCACCATTCAAATCAGGGCTGCCAGAACACTAGGGCCGGCCGCTCCCGCTACATCTTTGCACAAAACTTCACGGTTCTGGGCGGCTCTGTAGGCGAGGCCCCTAGCCATCGCAGCGGCGGAGTGCGGTATAAAACGTAAAACGTGATATGGTATGGAGCGATTACGTTTTGCGCTTTACGCCTTACGTTTTACGCTTTACGCCTTACGTTTTACGCTTTACGTTTTACGCTTTACGCTTTACGCCTTACGCCTTACGCCTCACACCCTACACAGGAGATTGAAAGAGATGAACAAGAAAACATTCACAGTCGGCGTCTTATCATTGATGGCGTGCGCGATGACACGATACTTTCACAGTATAGGCACTGACAGAATCTTTTGGCATTTTTACTACCTGCCGATCATCCTAGCCGCTATCTGGTGGGAGAGGCGCAGTTGGTTTCTGACCGCCTCTCTATGCGCCTTCTTGCTGGTCTCGCGCATGATTGCGGGCCTAGAAACGGCTCTCGCCACGGATCTGACGAGAGCGGCGGCGTTTCTCCTCGTAGGAGGCGTGCTGGCCGAGCTCTCCAGGGCCCACCGGCTGGCCGGGGAAGCCCTGCGAGACTCTTTCCACCATCAGGCTGGGATCCTGGAAAGTATGCTCGACGTGGTCATCGTGGCCAACCCCGACGGCGCCATCCGCACGGCCAACCGCGCCGCCCTTGAATTGCTGGGCTATGCCAAAGAGGAGATCATCGGCCAGCCGGTGGACACAATTTTTGAAAAAGAAGAATTCTTCAGGGGCACCGGGGTGGCCCGGCTGGTACGGAAGGGAGCAGTGCGCGACGTGGAGCTGCTGCTGCGCACCAAGTCTGGTGAGAGCGTCCCTGTCGTCTTCAACGGGGCAGTCATCCGTGACAACGCCGGCCGGCTGAGCGCTATCTTAGGCGTGGCCCGCGATATGCGCGAGCGTCAGCGAGCAGAGATTGAGCGCGAACGGTTACTGGCCGCTCTTGAGCGCCGCACCAGCCAACTCCAGACCGCAGCCGAGGTTTCGAGCACGGCCAATGGGATTCTTGAGCCGGACGCTCTGATCCAGCAGGTCGTGGATCTGGCCCGCAAGCAGTTCGCTCTGTACTATGCGGGCTTGTTCCTGGTGGACGAGAGCGGCACGTGGGCTGTGCTACAGGCGGGCAGCGGCGTAGCCGGTCGGCGGATGGTGGAGCAGGGCCATAAATTGAAAATTGGCGGCAACTCCATGATCGGTTGGTGCGTGGCCTACCAACAGGCCCGTATCGCTCTGGACGTGGGTATAGAAGCCGTGCGCTTTGCCAACCCCCTGTTGCCAGAAACGCGTTCTGAGATGGCTCTGCCGCTCAGCAGCCGGGGCAAAGCCCTCGGCGCGCTGACCATCCAGAGCACCGAAGAGGCGGCCTTTTCCGACGAGGACATCACGGTGCTCCAAACAATGGCTGACCAACTGGCCAACGCCATCGCAAACGCTTCCCTGTATGAGCAAGCCCAGCGGGAAATCATGGAGCGTCAGCGGGCGGAGGAGGCGCTGCGCCGCTACGCCGACGAGCAGGCCACGCTCTACGCCGTCGCCTCAGCGTCCTCCTCCTCGCTGGAGCCGGACGATTTGCTGTCCGCTACCCTGGACGCCGTGCTGCCCGTCCTCGATTCTAAGATCGGTTGGGTGACACTGCCCGGCCCCACGCTGGATGCTCCCCCACGCATCGTTGCCTGGCGCAACGTCCCCACCGAGTTTTTGGCGGCCGAGACGTCGCTCCCCCTGCGCGACTGCCCGGTCTGCGCGCCCCTGCTGACCGGCGGTGAAGCACAGACCAAGCCGGTGCTGCTTGTCGAGTGTCCTCGTTTGCCCGCTGAGATACTGGATAAGGCCGGCCTGCATAGCCATAGTGGTATCTCCCTGAGAACAGGGGAACAGACGTTGGGCGTCCTGAACGTCGCCTGGCGCGGACCCCGCGGGTACACGGAAGCAGACCGCGCGTTGCTGACCGCCATCGGCCAGCAGGTGGGACTGGCGTTGCACAACGCCCAACTCTACCAGGCCGCCCGCCAGGTGGACCGGCTGCGCATGCTCAACGAGCTGGATCAGGCGCTGGCCGCCACGCTGGATCCGGATATGGTAGTGGAGATTACCCTGCAACGAATCGCCGCCGCCGTGAACGCGCCCATGGGGGCCTTGTTTGTTCTGCCCCTCCCTGAGGGAGGACAGGCCGCTGCTTATCTTGAACGGATATTCATTCTGGGCCGGGGCTGGGCTAAGATAGCGCCCTCTGAAGAAAACCAGCGCCGCTGGCAGGCGTTCCGTCCCTGCTGGCGAGAGAGCCACGAGATTGTTCCATTCTCCGGCGACGAGTTGGCGGCGCTCGTCGGCAGAAAACGGCCTGGCCTAGCCGCGAGCTGGGGACCTCACGGCCTGCTCATTCCCATCTGGAGTAACAAAACATTGCTGGCGGTGCTATCCCTGGGCGGCCGGCCGGCAACCCAGCCCTTTACCGAGGGGGACCAGTCGCTGGCGCTGGCGGCGGCGACCCGTGCCAGTCAGGCCACCCAGAACGCGCGGTTGTACCAGACGGCGAAGAAGGCCGAGTCCCGCTATCGCAATCTCTACCACGGCGTGCCCGTGGGACTCTATCGCATCACCTCGGAGGGCCAGATATTGAGCGCCAACCACGCCCTGACCCGGATGCTAGGTTACTCCGATCTGGAGAGCTTGCTGGCGGTCAACGCGACCGACCTGTACGTGGATGCCAGAGACCGCCGGCAATGGCAAGCTCTGGCGGCGGGAGAGGAGAACAGTTTTGAGGTGCGGCTTCGCCGTCATGATGGAAGCGTTATCTATCTACTGGATACCGTCCGCGCCAGCCGAGATGCCAGCGGCCAGTTGATGTATTACGAAGGGAGCCTGATAGATATCACCGCACGGGTACAGCTGGAACAACAACTGGCAGCTATCCACCAACTGGGGCGGGAACTGACCTTGCTCCACGACGAGGACGTCATCCTCCGGCGAGTGTTGGAGTCGGCCGCCAGCGTGCTCCAGTTTGATTCCCTCGGCTGCGGCCTAGTGGACGAGGAGACCGGCGAACTGGTGTATCAGTACCGCATCGTTGATGACATGCGGGGACCGATCGAGTTGCGCCTGCCACTAGACGGGGAATGGGACATCGTTGCAGCCGTCTATCAGAGCGGGCAGACAATCAACGTACCCGACATCGCGCAAGACCCGCGCTACGTCTCTATCTCGAAACGCCGGTCCGGCGGCTCAGAATTGTGCGTCCCCCTAAAGATTGGTACACAGATCATAGGAGTGCTGAACGCCAAGAGCAGCCAGCTGCATCACTTTACACCCACCGCCGAGCAACTGCTACAGACGCTGGCCGACCAGTCCGCTGTGGCTTTGGAGAACGCGCGTCTCTACCGCGCCAGTCAGAAACAAGTCGCGCGGTTGGCGGCACTCAACACCGTCAGCACGGCGGTGGTCTCATCGTTGGAGCTGGATACCGTGTTACACCAGGCCCTGGAGTCGGTCTCCCAGGTGTTAGACGCACCCGAAGGCTCCATCCTCTTGCGCGATCCGGAGACGGACGAGTTAGTTTTTGAGCACGTCTTGGGAGTTAGTGAAATGGTCCTGCGCGGTTACCGCCTGGCACCAGGCCAGGGCGTCGCCGGCTGGGTAGTACAGCAGGGCCAGGCGGTGCGGGTGAACGATATGGACCACGAAACGCGTTTTTACGCCGGCGTGGACGCGGCCACCGGTTTTGAGACGCGCTCGCTGCTGTGCGTCCCTTTGCGCTATCGTGGAGAGACTGTGGGAGTGACCGAAATCATCAACAAACGCCAGGGGAAGTTCACTGTGGAGGATTTAAGCTTGCTGGAGGCGGCATCTTCTATCATCGCACAGGCCCTAGAGAACGCTCGCTTATACCAGAACTTGTTGAACCAGATGCAAGCACGGGAAAAAGCCCAAGTACAATTGATTCGCAGCGAAAAAATGGGGGCCCTGGGACGGTTGACCGCCTCCATCGCCCACGAGATCAATAATCCGCTCCAGGCGATGCAGAGCTGCCTGACCCTGGCTACAGAACGTTTGGTAGATATCCCGCATGACGAGAAGCTGGATCGTTACTTGAGTATCATCGAAGACGAGACTGCCCGCGTTTCCAACATCGTGCGCCGCGTGAGCGGTTTTTATCGCCCGGCGCGGGAGGTATTGCAGCCCACCGACTTGCACGCCGTGCTGGAGAGCACCTTGCAATTGATCGGCAAGCAATTGCAGCACGCCGACATCATAATCGAGCGCGAGTGGGTCGCGGAACTACCCTTGATCCTGGCCAACCCTGACCATCTCAAACAGGTTTACCTGAACCTGGTACTCAACGCACTGGACGCCATGCCGGAGGGCGGAACATTACGTATACGCACCGCTCTAGAGCCCCCTGATTTTCTGCGCGTCGAATTCGGCGACACCGGGGAAGGGATGTCCCCGGAAACCCAGGCGCGTCTCTTTGAGCCTTTCTTCACCACCAAGGAGCAGGGATCGGGGTTGGGGCTATCCATCAGTTATAGAATCATCCGGTCCCATGGCGGGGAGATCACGGTGACGAGCGAGGAAGGGGTAGGGACGACCTTTACCATACGGCTGCCGGTGGAGAGAAGAGTAAAACGTGAAACGTAAGACGTAAAGCGTAAGGCGTAAAGCGTAAGGCGTAAAGGAGGTAAAAGTGGAAATGGAATACGCGGAGTGGATAAAGACGGTTCCGGAAACAATCAGGGCAGATTCACTGTGGAAGATGAAAGCGTACCGGTTGGCCTTGTTCTTGGCCGATTTGGGGTGGCATGACACCACCAAGCTGCTGCGAGACCGGCGCACTGTTGCACTGTCAGATCAGTTGTACCGGGCGCTTGGCTCTATCAGTGCCAATCTCGCCGAGGGTTATTCTCGCGGCACCGGCAAAGACCGTGCTCGCTTTTACGAATACTCTTTGGGGTCAGCCCGAGAGAGCCGGGACTGGTACTTCAAAAGTCGCCATATCCTGGGAGAGACCGTCGTACAGCAGCGACTGCAACTGCTGACCAATATTATCCGCCTGCTGCTGACCATGATCCCTCAACAACGCGGGCGCATTCTGCGTGAGGAAAGTAGCCCGTATCAGGTGAACGAAACGTGAAACGTAAAACGTGAAACGTAAAACGTGAAACATAAAACGTGAAACGTAAAAACATTTTCTAGCCGTGGCCCTAACCCGTCTCACGCCTTATGCTTTGTCCTTTACGTTTTATCCCTTACGTTTTATCCCTTACGCCTTACGTTTTATCCCTTACGTTTTGTCCTCAAGGAGCACCTATGAACATAACCACTACAATCCTGATCGTGGATGACGAGCCAGCGCTGCGTTTTGCCCTGCAAGAAGTGTTGACACACGACGGGCACCAGGTGGTAGCCGTGGAGAGCGGCGCAGCCGCCCTGGAACGCGTCGCGCACGAGGAATTTGATTTGGCCTTGATTGACCTGAAGATGAAGGGCCTGGGGGGGATGGAAGTACTGGCGTCGCTGCGCCGTCAAGCACCAGACACAGCGGTCATCGTGCTCACGGCTCATGGCTCGCTGGAGACGGCGGTGGAAGCGCTACGCCAGGGGGCGCACGATTACTTGTTCAAGCCCTGCAAGACCGTCGAAATACGCGAGAGCGTGCGCATGGGTCTTCTCAAGCGTCAACGAGTACTCCGGCAGCGCGCATTGCTGGCTCAATTGGAGCATAGCTTGAGCAGCCAATTGGAAGGGCTCCGCACCGTCCTGGGCGAACACCCGGTTATTCCGCCCGTGCCCTTTCTGGCACCGGTGACGAAGCAATCTCGTTTTCTGCAACAGGGAGGGGTGATCGTGGATTCGATGCGGCACGTGATCACACTGGACGGACATTTACTAGAACTCAGCCCCACTGAGTTCGACATGCTGGCCTACCTGGTCAGCGAGGCCCCGCGCGTCATCTCGCCGCAGGAACTGGTGCGCGAGGTGCAGGGATACGAGAGTGAACTGTGGGAGGCGCGGGACACCGTGCGTTACCACATCTACCATATCCGCCAGAAGGTGAAAGCAGTCACAGAACGCCCAGACATCATTCGCACAGTGCGTGGGGTGGGATATACGATAAACAAGAAAGCGGGGAACGTGGGACGTGAGGGACAAAACGTAAAAAGTAAAGCGTAAGAGGCAAAACGTAGCTTTCAAAAAATTGAGACCCGGTTGTCATTCCGAACCAGCACCGCGCAGCGCGCGGGGATTGTAGCCGCGAAAAAATGGGACGCAGATTAACGCGGATGAACGCGGATAAATGACAAATGCTAGTAGCCGCGAAATCCTTTGCGCGCCACCCACCAACCGCCTTTGTCATTCCGAACCAGCAGCGCGCGGGGATTGTAGCCGCGAAAAAATGGGACGTAGATTAACGCGGATGAACGCGGATAAATGACAAATGCTAGTAGCCGCGAAATCCCTTTCGCGCCACCCGCGCCAGCC
>DUEJ01000136.1 GCA_011192175.1 Thermoflexia bacterium | reverse complement strand
TCCCCCGACCTCTTGCCAGTATTACAGGAACGCGGCACGGACCCCGCAACCATCCTAGGCATCGAGATCTATGCCTCCGGGCACTCTTTCATCTCCATGATTGACGAAATTGCCCTGTTGGTGGAAGAGTAAAACAATCAGTGTAATCCGGGTAACCTGTGATGAAAAATTTACGTCGCGGTGAACCAACCCTGCAAAATCCCAGAGACCCATAAATTTTTTACTTAGCGGCTTAGCGTCTTAGCGGCGAACCAGCTTATTTCAGCGGAGTCAATTTTTGGTGAAATGCAAATGACAACTAAAGAAAAGTATTATCCCCTAGGGAAATTGCCGCCGGAAGATTTATTCGCGCTGCTTGAAGCGCTGCCGGTAAGAGATCCTCGCGTAATTTTGGGACCCGGAATTGGGCATGATGCCGCCGTGATCAAGTTCGGCGAGCGTTTACTAGTGACCAAATCTGATCCGATCACCTTTGCTACTGATGAGATCGGTTGGTACGCAGTCCACGTCAACGCCAACGACATTGCTTGTCTGGGCGCCACCCCGCGCTGGTTCGTCGCCACGCTATTACTGCCAGAGAGGAAAACCACTCCCGCACTGGTGACAGAAATTTTCCAGCAAACCCAAACCGCCTGCGCCGCGCTCGGCGTGACGTTAGTCGGGGGACATACGGAAATCACCCACGACCTGAACCGCCCAATCATGGTGGGCACGATGTTCGGTGAGGTTTCCCCGCAACGGCTGGTCCGTTCCGATGGCGCCCGGCCCGGCGATAAAATCCTACTCACCAAGGGGATCGCCGTGGAAGGTTGCGCGTTATTGGCCCGCGAGCGCGGTGAGCAGCTGCAAAATGACTACGGTTTACCAGCAGAGCTACTCGCGCGCGCAGCGCAACTCCTCCACGAACCGGGGATCAGCGTGGTACGTGATGCCGCCATCGCCACCGCCAGCGGCGACGTCCACGCAATGCACGATCCCACCGAGGGCGGTATCGCCACCGGGCTACACGAGCTAACCACGGCCGCCGGCGTCGGCGCGATGCTCGAGGAGCAATCCCTGCCGCTGCTCCCAGAAACCGAGCCTCTCTGCACACCCCTCGGGATAGACCCGCTGGGGCTGATCGCTTCTGGAGCGTTGTTGCTCGCCGTCGCCCCGCAGGATGCCCCGCAGATCGGCGCCGCGCTGCGCGCAGCCGGCATCGCCGCCCAGATCATCGGCGCCATCCGCGCGGAGCCGGGAGTCTACTTGCGCGGGCCGGCGGGAGAGCGTCCACTACCCCAATTCTCCCGCGACGAAATCACCCGGCTTTTTGAGGCCTAACCAGATGCCTCGCCACTTATTAGAGATTCCCCCCGACCGTGAAGGCGAGAAAAGTAGTTTCCTGCACCGCCTCTTCATCTTCACCGATCTGCTCAGTCGCATATCACCGGCAGAGCTGCTGCCCATCTCTGCCGCCGGGGTTGCGATCTCCTGCTGGCCCTGGCACGCGCACCGAGTAACAGCAGCCATCCTCAGCGCACTTTTTCTCCTGGTCAATGGAGGCATATTGACATTGCTCCCCATCGCGGGCCGTTCGTGGGGGCCAGTGGCACCTCCTTTGTTGGGACTGACCGCAATACAACTACTGCTCTCCTGGTTGCTGGCGTGGCTGCTGCCCGGCCAGAGCGGGCTGGTGCTCTGGAGTGTTCTGAACATCGCCTTAACTGTCGTGGCCGGTTACGCCACCTGGATAGAACCGTTCCGGCTCCAGATCACAGAGCGCAGTATCAACCTCGGACTCATCGCGCAGACGGGAGAGCGACCCTTACGGCTGCTACACATCTCCGATCTACACTTTGAGGGCTTCTCGCCCCGCGAAGCCGACTTATTGGCCGCGGTTAAGACGCTCGCCCCCGATCTCATCGTCCTGACCGGCGATTACCTGAATCTCTCCTCCGTCCATGACCCAGCCAGTCAAGCCGCCACGCGGGAACTGCTAGCCCAATTGAAAGCGCCCCTGGGAATCTACGCCATCAACGGTAGTCCCGCAGTGGACGTGCCCGAAATTATACCGCGCATCTTCGCCGGGCTCCCCATCCACTGGCTCTCCAATCAGACCGCCGCCATTGAATGGCAAGGAAAAACCCTCTGGCTCATCGGCCTTGATTGCACACTCTCCTGGGAAGCAGATCGCCGGCGACTCCAAGAGTTACAGCAAACGCTCCCCGCCGGATCACCAACGCTCTTGCTCTATCACACGCCCGATCTAATGCCCGATGCAGCCGCTCAAGGCATTGCTCTCTACCTGGCCGGACATACACATGGGGGACAGCTACGTTTACCCTTCTACGGCGCACTCTTCACCAGTTCCCGCTGGGGGAAACGCTACGAAATGGGACTTTATCGAGAAGCCGCAACCACGCTTTACGTAAGCCGCGGATTGGGGATGGAAGGCTTGGGCGCACCACGGGCACGCTTTCTCGCGCCCCCGGAAATCATCTTGTGGGAGCTCGGTTAAAAACATAGTCGCGAGCAGATTGACCGAACCGCTCCAGTGTGGTAGCATACGCCAGAGCCTGAGTAGGACAGGTGATCGCGGGCTGCCAGCCAGTCCGAGGAAAGTCCGGACTCCAAAGGGAACGGCGCCGGGTAACTCCCGGACGCGCAAGCGTGGAAAGGACCACAGAGACAAACCGCTCTTGACTTACGGTCAAGAGTAAGGGTGAAAAGGTGGTGTAAGAGACCACCGGCAACGCGAGTAATCGCGCTGTCAGGCAACCCCCGCCGGGAGCAAGGTCAAGCAGAAGGGAACCGTTGGGGCATATCCCGTGCCCTCTTCGTCAAGGAGCAACCTTCGGGTAGACCGCTAGAGGCACTAGGTAACTAGCGCCGTAGATAGATGATCACCACCTCCCACGAGGAACAGGATCCGGCTTATCGGCCTCCTCAGGCTCGTTCAACGGCACAGCAATATACGCTAGTGTTCTGTCAGCCCTGATTTGAGTGGTGGCCAGTAATGTTAGCCTGGCGACTAAAGTCGCGGCTACCCTCGCGCAGTCCACCTCCGGGGACTAGTGAGCGGTCGGCGCATGGTAATCAACTGCTCATTTTACACTTGACAGAACACTAGCTCTATTCAGTATTAGCTACTGATTCATCGCACAACACATTTGTCAAACTCTCATTATATGGTATATTTTGCGTTCAGGCTCAAATTAGCCTTGCCGTTCCTGACAAAAAAGATCAGGAGCAAACCCATGGATAAGGAGGAAAATCCGTCTTGGTAAAGCGAAACTATGAGTTAATGTTTATTGTCACCCCGGAGTTGGATGATGATGGTACTGTGGCTCTCTTACAAAGCGTAGAGGATTATCTGAAGGAAGCAGATGGAGAAATTCTCACTAGAGATGACTGGGGCGTGCGGCGGTTGGCATATCCCATCCAGCGACAACGGGAAGGTCACTACTATCTACTGCAGTTTACAGCGAACTCCAACAAGGTAAAAGCTTTTGAACGCCGTATCTTGTTGGCCCCTAGCATTCTGCGAGAGATGGTTATTCAATTAGACGAAGCTCCCCGTGAAGAGCAAGTCGCGTAAATTATAGGGAGGAGAGATATTGTGAGCAAATATCAAGAATACCCACACCGTGACCAGCTGTGCTATTTTTGTGTTGAGGACGCTGAAATCAACTACAAGGATGTAGATACGTTGCGTCGTTACATCACCGCGCATGGCAAAATCCGCCCCAGACACCGGACGGGCGTCTGTGCGAAACATCAACGGTTGGTCGCGAAGGCTATCAAACGCTCTCGACACATGGCGTTACTTCCCTTCGTAGCAGAAATTCAACACACATAAAAGCAACGGAAAATCAAAAGGGCATAGGGGTTTCCTATGCCCTTTGTCATAGCTAAAGGAGCACAAGCAGATAATGGCAAAGCAGAAGCAGCGTACACGTCGACAGCACGTTTTGCATCAGAAAGACCAAGACCTGAAACAGCGAATCACCTGGATCGCCGCCGGGCTTGGCGTATTGATATTGTTGATCCTGGGCTATGGACTGCTGGCAGAGTATCTGATCAAGCCCAACCAAGCTGTTGCTACCATCGGTGAGAGCAAAATTACCGTGGATACATATCAAAGCCGCGTGCGCTATGAACGCATCATGATGCGCAGTCAGATCCTCCAATATCAGAACTATCTCGCGCAAATTGACGCCTCTGACCCCACCATGCAATCCATCGCCCAACAGCTACAAGCACAGCAAGCTCAGCTGGAGCAACAACTGGCCCCATCACTGGCCCCACTTTTCGGCGGGAACATCCTAGACCAGATGATAGAAGAGCAATTGATCCGCCAAGAAGCAGCCGAGCAAGGTCTAGCCGTAAGTGAGGAAGAAGTTGAGCTACAAATTGAGCAAATGATGGGCTACGATCGGGAAGCCACTCAGGAGATCACTGGCACTGAGGAACTGACCGGTACCGCTAAACCGATGACCGCAGCAGAATATCACGAAAATTACAGCGGCTTCGTCACCAATTTTCTAGAGGCTAGCGGATTGAGCGAGGAAAGTTTTCGCCAGATGCTGGCCGCCGATATACTGAAGCCCCAAGTGGTGGAGGGATTAGCCAAAGATATTGCGACTGAGGCCGAACAGGTCAAGCTCAGCTATCTGAACACAAACACTGAGCACGAAGCAGAAATGTTACGGGTACGTTTCTCCACGGGCGAAGCGGATATGGACACTCTCATGGAGGAACTCAACAGCAATGAGAGCCGTGAAGACGGCGGCGGCACGTTGCCCTGGTATCCACTAGGCTATATTGAGCAATTTTTAGGCGCAGAAGTGGAATTGGTCGCCTTCAACACACCGGTAGGTGAAACTTCCGCACCTGTCCAGGGACAAGACGAATCCTATTACATCATTTATGTAGAAGGTCATGAAGAGCGTCCCTTGAGCGAGACATTGTTGCAACAGGAACAACTCGACAACTATAATCAATGGTTGACCACAAAACTTGCTGCCCAAGTAGAAAAATTGGATTGGCAGGAAGTCACCCCCGATCAACCGTAGCTACAGTTATCCCACCATAGAGGCACGGAGGATCCTGAGGAAAGAAACTCTAGGGTTATAATCTCTGTGCTCTCCGTGCCTCAGTGATGAAATTCTTGGTGGTTTTTTCAGGGGAAGCAAAAATTGAAGCCGGGCATCCAATCAGGATGCCCGGCTTTTAATTGAGTTTGTTAACCAGAGGTTCGCCTTCTGGCAAAGATGACCTTGGGAATCTTTGCTATCTCTACCAAGAGAGCATCCAGAGCTGCTAAGTCCGTCACCTTTAGCGTAATATCCAACAATAAGATATTGTTACGATCTAGCCGCCCTTTCTTCATCCCGTAAAGACTGACCTGGTCATCATCATCTATCACCTCCGAGATGCTCCGCATGGTGTTAGCATAAGCTTTCACCACCACCTGCGCCATCAACAGTTCCTCGCTCTCTCCCCAACTCACCGCTAGCATCCGCTCCGGCTCTTGAGATTCAAGTCGCCGCGCATTGTGACAATCACGCCGATGGATGGTCACCCCTCTTCCCCGGGTCACGTAGCCAATAATTTGATCTCCAGGGAGAGGGTTACAACAACCGGCGATTTGGGTCAGGAGATCCCCCTTGCCTCGGAGACTGTTGATATTCACCCTGGTTGTCGTTTTAGAGAGTTCCGGTCTCTCTGGGATTAGTTCCTCTGGCTCCTCCGGTTCCGCATGGGGCAGAGAAGCTAGCAACTCACGCACGCGGTTTTCAATTCGAGCGTTCGTCACATCCCCCATTCCCACCGCATTGAAGAAATTCTCTGGCAATTGATAGTGTTTAGTAAAAAGAGCTGCCACCTCCGCTAGTGTCAGCTGCACGATATTCAATTGCTTCAAAATCCGCTCCACCAGCAACCGCCCTTGAGCAATGTTTTCTTCACGTCCCTGTTTGCGAAACCATTGCCGGATCTTCTGTCGAGTACGTGGAGAGCCTACAAAACCTAATTTCTCGTTGAGCCAATCGCGGCTAGGACCGCCTTTACGCCCGGTGATGATTTCCACCTCATCTCCCATCTGGAGAACGTAATCCAGCGGAGCCCAGATGCCATTCACCTTAGCCCCTCGGCAAGTGTGCCCTACCTTCGTGTGAACGCGATAGGCAAAATCGATAGGCGTTGCTCCATAGGGGAATTCAAAGAGATTGCCCAGCGGCGTGACCACGTAAACCACTTGCGGAAGACTGACCGGTGCGGGGGTCTCAGCTTCTTCTCCGCGCAGACGATTTGTCTGCGCGACCTCATCCGCAGCTAGATCAGCCTCCTTGTAACGCCAATGGGCTGCCCGACCATATTCAGCTATGCGGTGCATCTCGTGCGTTCGAATCTGAATTTCCAGCGGTTTGCCGTCCTCGCCCCGCACCGCCGTGTGCAAACTCTGATAACCGTTAGGTTTCTTATTGACAATATAGTTATCATATTCCCCTGGAATCGGTTCCCAGCGCCGATGTGCAATCGCCAGAGTCTGATAACATTGTTCCTTCGTATCCACGATCACCCGCAAGCCCTCTCTATCGTAGATTTGCTCGAAGGGTACATCTTTGCGTTGCATTTTGCGATAGATGCTGTAGATATGTTTAGGGCGGCCCTTGATATCGGGCTGGGCAATACCTTCCCGCGCCAACTCCTCGCGCAGGAGCGCCTGATGTTGCGCCACCCGCGCCTCGCGCTCTCCTTTGCGCGCGTCCAACATCTCCGCCAACTTTTGATACATTTCCGGTTGCAGGTAGCGGAAAGAGAGGTCCTCTAGCTCAGATTTGAGCCGCCAGATTCCCAAACGATTAGCCAACGGAGCGAAGACCTCCATCGTCTCACGAGCAACCCGCCGGCGGTCAGCCGGGGAGAAATCGGGGGCCAAGAACGTTTGCATGTAGTGCAACCGCTCAACTAACTCTATGATGATAATCCTATCATCATCCTCTGTCAGCGAGGCCAACAGCTTGCGCAAGCTTACCAGCTCTTTGTCTTTGAGCTCGCGGGGCGCATCAACCGCCCCCGTCACTCGTTCGACGATCTTCTCCAACCGCATAACACCCGCGACCAGCTCCGCCACCTCGTCACCGAACTGTTCACGGAGTTGCGGCAACGTCACGTCGCT